>DASQPJ010000286.1:0-9321 GCA_035644015.1 Sporichthyaceae bacterium | reverse complement strand
CCAGGAAGTCCTTGCCGCCGTACATCGCCAGAATGCGACCGGTCCCCGGTTCCACCGCGGCCAGGCCGACCCGCACGCCCTTGGCCTTGGTCTTGGGGAACTCCTTGGGTACCGCGTCCTCGGCGGCCGCCTGCGCCTGGGCGTCCAGCGTGGTCTTGATCTGCAGGCCGCCGTTCTCCACCTGATCCTTGGTCAGCCCACGGTCGATGAGTTCCTTCTCGATCGCCTGCAACAGGTAGCCGCGCTGTCCGCCGTAGCGGCTGGCGTTCTGCGCCTGCTTGGGGAACTTCGGGAACTTCAGCGCGGCACGTTCGGTCGGGGTCAAGGAGTTGGTGGCGACCATGCCGTCCAGCACGTAGTTCCACCGGGTCTGCAACGCGGACGCCCCACTCGCGGTGGACGGGTCGTAGTGGGCCGGCGAGCGGATGATGGCGGCCAGCACCGCGTCCTGCGAGACGGTGAGTTTGGAGACGTCGAGGTTGAAGTAGGCGTTGGCCGCGGCCTGCACGCCGTATGCGCCGCGACCCAGGTAGATGGTGTTGAGGTAGTTCTCCAGGATCTGATCCTTGGACAGATCCTTGTCGATCTTGATGGACAGCAACGCCTCGCGGAACTTGCGCTTGATGGTGCGTTCGGAGGTCAGGTAGTAGTTCTTCACGTACTGCTGGGTGATCGTCGAGCCGCCCTGGGTCGACCCGCCGCGCAGGTTCACCCAGATCGCCCGGCCGATGCCCCGGGGAGAGATCCCGCTGTCGGTGTAGAAGCTGCGGTTCTCTGCGGCCAGCACCGCGTTGCGCAACGGCTCGGGCATCTGGGACAGCGGCACGATCACCCGGTTGGTGTCACCGAAACGACCGAGCACCGTCTTGCCGTCGAAGTAGTACACCTGCGAGGTCTGTCGCAGTGCGCTGGCGTTGGCGGGTGGGATCTTGATGCGCGAATAGGCGACGAACAGGATCGCCAACAGCAAGCCGAACATGGCCAGCGCCGTCCACGCGGCGCGCACCAGCCGTCGCTTGCGCGGGGGCTTGCCACCGCCGGCGGTCCGGTCCGCGGCTCGTCCGGCGTCCGGTCGGAACCACCCGTCACCCTGTGTCCGTGGGTTGCCGGGCGAGTGCCCCGACGGGCGTGCCGGGCGGCCGAACGGATTCCTCATGCGGTTGACCCCTCCCGAACATCCCGGTTGCCGGCCATTCTGTCGCGCCAGACGAGGCACGCGCCGGGAGCCCCAAACGCCGCGTGGACGGTGCCTCGAACGGGCATGATGTCGGGATGCTGCGCGGCAGGGGGATCGAGGCCACCCGCTCGGTAGTGCTGACGATCTGGGGCGCGCTGCTGGTCTGGCAGATTCTCGGCCGGGGAGTGCCGTTCGACCGTGAAGGTCTGTTGCTGTGGATCGGCACCGGTCTGGGTGCGGCCTCGCTGGGACGCCGCTCGGTGGGTCAGCTGGTGATCGACTTCCTGCCGTTCGCGCTGGTCCTGATCGCCTATGACTACCTGCGCGGGTTCTCCTACCGACTCGGCATGCCGACTTGGTGGTACCCGCAGATCAAGGTCGACCGGTGGCTGTGCTTCGGCCACGAACCGTCCGTGTGGCTGCAGGAACACCTCAAGTACCCGGACGTGCGCTGGTGGGACGTCGCGGTCTACCTCTGCTACACCTCGTTTTTCCTGCTGCCCTACCTGACCGCGGCCGTGCTGTGGCTGCGCAGTCGGACGGATTTCTACCGCTGGTCGGCCCGCTTCGTGAGTCTGTCCTTCGTCGGCTTCGTGTTGTTCGCGTTGATCCCGGCAGCGCCGCCGTGGGCCGCCTCCCGGTGCCTGCCGGCCGAGGTCGCCGGGCATCCGTCCGACCCGGCCTGTATGAGCGGCTACGGTCCGACGCCACCCGGTGGGCTGCTCGGCGTCATGCAGCACCCGCGTGACGGGGCGTTGGACCGCATCCAACGCATCTCCGGGCGCGGGGCCGACCCGCTGCACCTGGACACCGCGGCGACGTTCTGGGACAAGGGCAAGAACACCGTGGACCTGGTCGCCGCAGTGCCGTCGCTGCACCTGGCGGGCACCGTGCTGTTCGTGCTGTTCCTGTGGCGCCGGGTGCACCGCGGCTGGTGGCCGGTGCTGGCGCTGTACCCGCTGGCGATGACGTTCAGCCTGGTGTACTCCGGCGAGCACTACCTGTCCGACTGCCTGGCCGGTGCCCTGATCGCGTTCGTCGTGGCCGCGGTCGCCAACCGGGTGGAGGCCCGGATGGCCATCTCCCGGCTGCCCGCCGCCCGGCTGGCGACGGACCTTGATCAGATACCTCAGCCGGTTGCCGCGGTCACATAGTCCTTGCGCCAACTCAAGTAGCGGGCCAGCACCGGGTCCGCGGACTGCGCCGGGGCGGTGATCCGCCGCCCGCGGCTGATCACGCCCAGGTCACCGTCCACCGATACCAGTTCACCCGCGACGATCTGATGGCCCATCAATTTCGCCGACCGCCCGTCCGCGGCGATGGACAGCTCGCCCACCCCGCACACCGCGGCCCGGTTCAACCCGCGCGCCACCACCGCGGCGTGGCTGGTCCGCCCGCCGCGTCCGGTCACCACGCCGACCGAGGCCAGCAGTCCCGGCAGGTCGGTGGGTGCGGTGGAGGGACGCAGCAGGATCACCCGGAACCCCTTGGCGGCCAGCCGTTGGGCCTGCTCGTTGTCGAAGGCCGCCGCCCCGCTGACCGCGCCGGGGCAGGCGGGCAGGCCGCGGCCGAGCACGTCGGTGGGATCCGGGTCGGACACGAAACGCGGCGCCCTGGCCGCTTCCAGTTGCTCGTCGTCCACCCGGCACAGCGCTTCCTCGGCGGTGATGATGCCCTCGTCGAACAGGTCCACCGCCAGGCGCACCGCGGCCCGCCCGCTGCGCTGGCCGATCCGGGTCTGCAGCACGTAGAGCCGGCCCGCCTCGATGGTGAACTCCACGTCGCACATGTCCCGGCTGTGTTCCTCGAGCACCGACAACGTGGTCAGCAATTCGGAGTACACCAGCGGCAAGCGGTCGGCGAGCACCGACAACGGCAGGGTGTCGTACTCGCCGGAGACCACGTCCTCGCCCTGCGCACGGAACAGCACGTCGCCGTAAACGTCGGGAGCTCCGGTGGCTGGGTCGCGGGTGAACGCCACTCCGCTGGCCGACCGGTCGTCGCGGTTGCCGAACACCATGGCCTGGATCGTCACCGCGGTGCCCGGGGTGTCGTCGATGCCCCGGTCGTTTCGGTAGGCCACCGCGCGGGGGGACATCCAGGAACGGAACACCGCCTCGATGGCCTCGCGCAGTTGTCCGCGGGCATCCGGGAACGCGCCACCACGTCCGGCGATCAGTTGCAGCAAGGCCGTACAGCGGGCCCGGGCGGCCGCCGCCGGGTCGGGCAGCGGGGCGACGTCCAGCAGCGCGTCCTCCACCCGACCCGCGCCGATACCCCGCACGGTGCGGGCGAAGCCGTCCAACAGCCGCTCGAAGGACGTCCAGGCGAAGCGGGCGTCGCCGGTGCGCGCGGCCAGCCCGTGTGCACCGGCTTCGGTGAGCCCGACGTTGAGGACGGTGTCCATCATCCCCGGCATGGACACCGGGGCCCCGGAACGTACCGAGACCAGCAGTGGGTCAGCGGCATCGCCGAACTGGCGACCGGTCCGTGCCTGCAGCGTGCGCAACTGGGTTTCGACCTCGTCCATGAGGCCCGCCGGCAGGGTGCCGTCGGCCAGATAGGCACGTCCGGCGGGAGTGCCGATGACAAACGCCGGGGGTACCGGCAAGCCGAGTTCGGTCAGCTGGGCGAGCCCGGCACCCTTGCTGCCCAGGATGGTCGGGTCGGTCGGGCAGCCCATCGCGATCGCGTGGGTGAACATCAAGTAGCTGCCCTCCTCTTCGCGGGTTGGCGACCCAGTTCCAATCCTCACCCGTCCGGCCCAATGCGGAGCGCGGACGTGTGGAATACCCATGGAATCCGGGCAGAGCTCACACCCGCGGGCCGGAAGCCGCTGCGGTGGTGGTGGCCGCTCCGGTGCGGTACTGAACCCGAGCGCCCACGCCGCCGGCTGTCGAGCCGGACAGGTCCGTGTCGATGCGACCGGGTGTGCCGCCATCCGCGGGCAGCCACAACTCCTGGGTGCGGCTGACCTGGATCGGCGCGCACCCCGCCTTGCCCGTGGCTTGCGTGGTGGTGACCAGCCGGACGTGTCGGGCGCCGTCGAAGTCGGCGGGCAGCACCGTGCCGACCGTGTGCGCGTTCTGGCAGCCGTTCGACGAGGGCATGTCGAACTCCCAGCTCCCGTGCGGCCAGCTCGGCACCAACGGCACCGGTGCAGCGGGCGCAAGCTGCAGGTCGAGGTGCCACAACCCGCCTGAGGCCGCCAGCCGATAGCCGGACAGGTACAGCCCGTCCGGCCCCTCGCCCACGGTGAGTTCCTCCATAAGGCCCGTGCCGTCCGGGTTGGTCGTGTCCAACCTCCAGGTCTGTGCCCCGCCGCCCGCGTCGGTGATGCCCAGCCGGAGTGTGTCGGGCAGCGTGCCGATGCTGGACTGCCCGGAGATCGGATAGCTGATGTTGCCCAGCGGGGGCAGTGCGATGCCGTTGGTCGCGGCCGGGCCGGCGCTCGGTGCACTGGTGAGCGCAGCCGACGAGGGCGCCGCGCTGGTCGTGTTCGCGTCCGGGCCGGTGGGGGCGGGCAGGTCGCTCGGCAAGGGGGTGAGCGACGCCATGCCGACGTCGCTGCTCGCGGTGGCCGTGGGCGCGGGCGCGGTGAGGTCCACGGTGCGGGTGCCTCCACCGCCACAGCCGGACGCGAGCAGGACCAGGGCAAGCGCGGCGGGCAAGCGCATCGATCGCATGCCGACATGGTCCCCGGCGCGGGCCGCCGGGCGACAGTCACCCGCGGATTTGCTGTCGGCCATGCGCTATGTGTCGTGTAGTTGACACAACTGTCGCCTGCAGTCCTCTAGTGTCCGCGGCATCGAGCACAGGGCGGTCGCATTGATCGAGCTGGATGGCTACCGAGTCCTGGGCACCCTGGCCTCGTCAGAGTCGACCCTGGTGCTGCGCTGCCGGTCGACCACGTCCGGGGAATCGGTGCTGGTCAAGCTGCTACGCGCGGAATATCCGACGCCCGAACAGCTGGCCCGGCTGCGCCACGAATTCGACATCGCCACCGATCTGCCGCCGGAGTGGGCGGTCCGTGCCCTGGGCGTTGAGCAGTTCGGCCGACGCACCGGCCTGGTGCTGACCGACACCGGCGGGGTCTCGTTGGCTGCTGTTGTGCCGCCTGACGGGTTTGACCTGGCCACCTTCCTGCGCCTGGCGGTCAGCCTCGTGACAGCGGTAGCCGGTCTGCACCAGCACGGCCTGATCCACCGCGACCTCAAGCCCGCGAACGTCGTCGTCGACGAGGCCCTGGAAACGACTCGGCTGACCGACTTCGGCCTGGCGACCCGACTCACCCGGGTGGAGGGCGCGAGCACCGACCGTTTGGAGGGGACTCTCGCGTACCTGGCCCCGGAGCAGACCGGCCGGCTGGCCCGCTCGGTGGACCAACGCTCGGATCTCTATTCGCTCGGGGTGACGCTGTACCAGATGCTGGCCGGGCGGCTGCCGTTCGAGGGGCGCAGCCCGCTGGAACTGATCCACGCCCACCTGGCGGTGGTTCCGGCTGCGCCCGCCACGGCCCCACCGGGCCTGGCCGCGATCGTGCTGCGTCTGCTGGCCAAGGCGCCAGAGGATCGTTATCAGACCGCCGAGGGTCTGTTGGCGGACCTGCAGGACGCGGCGTTTCGGTTCAAGCAGACCGGAACCGTGCCGCTCTTCGAGCTGGGCACCCGGGATCGACCGCAGCGGCTGATGATCCCGGAGCGATTGTTCGGGCGCGATCCCGAGATCGGGATGCTGACCGAACAGATCGCTCACGCGGCGGCGGGTGTCGGCGGGCTGGTGCTGTTGCGCGGTGCGGCAGGGATCGGCAAGACCGCCCTGTTCGCCGAGGTGAGCGCCGCGGTGGCGGCAGTGCGCGGACGGATCGCCGCCCGCAAGTTCGACCAGTACGCGCCGGGCTTCTCGGCACCGAAAGAGGTCGCGGCAACCCTCGTGCGCCAAACGCTGGCCGAGCCGGCCGAGCAGTTGGCGGTGCTCCGCGAGGAACTGACCGCGGCGCTGGGTCCGAACCTCGCCGTGATGAGCGATCTGGTGCCGGAACTGGCATTGATTGTGGGGAGGCAACCTCCGCCCACCCCGCTAGGGGCGGCGGAGGCACAACTTCGCGTCACCACTGCGTTCGTCGACTTCCTGACCGTGTTCGCGCGTCCGGACGCACCGCTGGTGATCTTCCTGGACGACCTGCAGTGGGCCCCCGGCGGGAACCTGCACATGCTCGACCGGCTCGGGGATCCGCGGCTGGGCCATCTGCTGATCATCGGTGCCTACCGCCCGGAGGAGGTGTCCGAGGCACACCCCCTCGCGCTCAAGCTCGCCGAGCTTCCGCCCGATCGCGTCCACACCTTCCCGCTGGAGCCGCTCACCACCGCAGCGACCGCTGAGTTGGTCGAGGCGACCCTCGGCGCGGCTCATCCCGAACTCGCGACGTGGCTGCACGAGTTGACCGTCGGCAACCCCTTCTACCTACGTCAGGTGCTGGAGTCCCTCGCGACCGACGGCCTGCTCGGCCCGAACGGCGGTGTCGACATGGCCGCGGTGCGCGCGCATCTGCCGTCCGGCAATGTCGTCGACTTCCTGGTCGGCAAGCTCGCCGAGCTGCCGGAGCCGACGCGCCACGTCCTGCGCTACGCCGCCCTGATCGGCGCCCGATTCGATCTGGCCACCCTCGCGGTGGTAACCGAGCGGCCCACCGACGACCTTGCCGCACAACTGTGGCCGGCCATAACCGCCGGCTTGGTCGTCGGACTCGATGACCGCCACGAACTCGCCGCGGCCGGCGTCGATCCCCGCGGGGTGCGCTATCGATTCCGACACGACCGGGTGCAGCAGGCGGTGCACGCGACGATTCCGAAGGGTGACCTGCCCGGTGCGCATCTGACGGTCGGTCAGACTCTGCGCGGCGAGCTCGACGCCGACGAGGACCGACTCTTCGACGTCGTCGGGCACCTGAATGCCGCCATCGACCTGATCGCGGACCCGGCGCAGCGAGTCGACCTGGCCCGGTTAAACGCCGCCGCGGCCGCGCGAGCGAAGGAATCGGCGGGCTACGACGCCGCGGCCGCGCACTTCGGTGTGGCGACAACGCTGTTGGGGGAGCACGACGGGCCGGACGTTCATCTGCTGCGCCGATCCGTGCTCCTGGGCAGCGGCGAGGTGTTGGCCGCCTTGGGGCGGGTGGCGGAAGCCGAAGCCGCCTTCGCGACGGCCCTGCAGCATGCGCAGGGCGAGGACGCCGCGGAGTGTCTGGCGGTCCTCGCGGAGGCGAGGTTCGGCGCCGGTTGCTTCCCCGAGGCGTTGGACGCCGCGATCGACGGTTTGGCTCGGCTGGGCCGCGCGCCCGCCCTCGACCCGGACTCCGGCGCGCGTGCCTTCGCCGAGCTGCTGGATCCGGACTTCATCGACCGGCTGCGTGGGTGCGGCGTTCACGAGTCCGGCGGCGAGGTGGACCTGGCCGCGCGTTTGTTCGCCTCCGGGGTGATCGCCGGGTACTTCACCGGTTCTCCCACCTTCCAGGCCCTCACCGCAGCCGCAGTGACGCACGCCCTGGCACACGGGAGCACGACGTGGTCGTCGATTCCGACCGGGTACGCCGCGATGCAGGCGTTCCGCACCGGGAAGTTGGCCGCCGGGACCGCCCTGGCCGAGGTGGCCCTGGATCTCGTCGCCCGGTTGGAAGAGCAACTGCAGGGCACCACCACCATGTTGACCTGGGCGTACTGCATGACCTGGGCCCGCGACGCGGAAGAGCAACTGGCCACGTACCGCCGGACCTTCACGCTGTGCCACCAGGCGGGCGCCCCCGTCTACGCGGTGTACTGCCTGTACGAGGAGGCCAGCGTGCTGCTGTTGGCCGGCCGCGACGAACTCGCAGTCGAGCAGTGTTGGCGCCGGCTGGACGACTACTGCCGGTTCGCGGTGCAGATGGCCGCGACCGCGCCGGCCATGATCGACCTGTCCCGTCGGTTGTCCGGCACCGGCGGATACGAGGTGGACTACCTCGCGATCGCCGAAGACAACGCCACCAGCAACACGGTGGTCGCGGCGTTGATGGCCAGCGAGGGCGCCCGGTACGAGGTGGTCCTCGGCCGGTACGAGGCCGGTTACGCCGCGGGCAAGGCCGCCGAGCGGTTCTACGACCTCATGGCCGGGGTGTCCACCGGCTCCTGGCTGTTGTCCTACTACCTGGCGCGCGCGGTCAGCGCTGCCCGACTGGCGGAGACTCGCCCGGCGGCGGATCGGTCCGCACTGCTCGACGAGGCCGCGGCGGCGGTGGAGGCGCTGCGTCCGTACTGCGAGATCGAGCCGCGACCCTGGATCGGGTACCTGCGGGTGGCCGAGGCCGAACTTGCTCGGGCCGCCGGCGATGTCGATTCCGCAGCCCTGGCCTACCTCGCGGCAATCGACCATGCCGGGCAGGCGCGATACACCCTGCTCGAGGCTTGGGCCACCGAACTGCTCGGTCGGCTGTACTTGGAGGGCGGCCGGCGGGTGGGCACGGGCTACCTCCGCGAGGCCCGGACGCTGTACCTCGCCTGTGCCGCGAACGGCAAGGTCACCGCGTTGGACGCCGAGTTCGCCGACCTGGGCCCTTCGTTCGCTGCGACTCCCGGCGATGCGACCGCTACCGGGTCCACCAGCACTTCGGACGGGGCCGCGGCACTCGATCTGGCGACCGTGGTCAAGGCTTCTCAGGCGATCGCCTCGGAATTGGATCAGGAGCGGATCGTCGAACGGCTGGTGGCCATCTCGGTGGAGAACGTCGGTGCTGAGCGAGGCGCCTTCGTGCCGGTACACGACGGCGAGGTGATCCTCGATGCGGACGTCGCACCGGCAACCGTGGTTCGCTATGTGGCCCGGCTCGGCGAACCGCTCGTGCTCGTCGACATTGCCGCCGACCCCGCCTTCGGTGCCGACCCCTACGTGCAGTCGCATCATCCCCGTTCCGTTGTCGCGATGCCGATCAGCCGCTCGGGACGCCGCCTCGGCGTGCTGTACCTGGAGAACCGGCTGCTGGCCGGGGCGTTCACCGAGGCGCGACTGGAACTGCTGCGATTGCTGTCCACCCAGATGGCGATCTCGCTGGAGAACGCCCGGCTCTACTCGGGTCTGGAGGCCGAGGTCGCTGCTCGGACGCAGGAGCTGTC
>DASQPJ010000285.1:0-5171 GCA_035644015.1 Sporichthyaceae bacterium | reverse complement strand
GGTCTTGCGCAACAGCCGCGACCAACGGTTCCTCGATGCGGTCCACGTCGCTGAGCAGATCACCTGCCTGAGCCCGGTCCTCCGGATGGTCGAAGGCCGCCAGGCAGTCGCGGATCGCAGGCCAATCCAGGGCCGCGGCGGCGTGGCGCAGCGGTTGCAGTTCTGGATAGAAGTCCCAGGGATCGGTGATGAGCCCGTGGTCCCCTTCGTCACCGACCTCAAAGGTGACGCTGGTTCCGCCACGCGCGATCCGGCGCGCGATGCTGCCGAGCAGACCTCGGCGTTGTCCGGCCATTGTTGGTGCTCCCTTGAAGCGAGTTCGAGTTGCTCGATCATGCTTCGGCGGCCGCCTCGCTGGTCAGACGGCGGAATTTGACGTAGCTGGTCGGCGATGTCCATACGCCGCTCATACGTCCCTCGAGTCGGTCGAACAGCAGCGCCGCCTTCTTGTCCTCGTCGGCGAATGCCAGGGCTTTCGCGAAGAGGTTGTGCGTCTCGACCCAGTTCAGGCCGGGTCGGTAATCACGGTGCAAGACCGACCGCTCAGCCGCGGCGACCAGCTCCACTCGGACCGCGTGTCCCTGGATGTAGTTCCACTTGTCTTCCGACGGCAGGCTCAGCCACTTTTCGAGGTGGTAGTCCGCGATGAGCGCGGCGTTCGGCGAACCGGGCGGTGCGGCGCGGGCGCACTCGACCGCGAAGAACAGGGCCCCTTTCCACTCGCCACCCCACTTGGGGAGCAGTCCCTGCAGCGCCTGAAATTGCGCCGTCAACACGTGCGGGTGATGCTCGGCGAGTTGCCGATACCGTCGTTCGACCTCGTTGCCGCCCATGCTCAAGGCGCGGGCAGCGATGATGCGCCCGACCCCGGCGTCGATATTGGCCGGGTCCCGGGCCGTCACGTCCAGCAACATGGCGTCGGCCCGTTCTACGTGCTCGTGAAAGGCCTCGGCCTGCGCCTCCGACACGGTGCTCCCGTAGCCCCCGCCGCGGATCTCCCAGCCCAGCACAAGGGTTCGCCCCGCCAGCAGCGCGAGCGCGTCCGTGTCCTCGGGGTTCTCCTCGACCGCGGCGGTCAACATCTCCTCGATGCCGAGGGACGTGGTGAGCAGAGAACCTATGCGCGCGCGGTCACCCGGATCGTCGATCTCCGCCAGGCGGGCGCGGACCGCGCGCCAGTCCTTCGCCTTGGCCGTCTGGCGCAGGGGTTGCAGCTCCGGATAGAAGTCCCAGGGATTGGTGATCAGTTCCTCGGCCTCGGCGGCCACCTCGTCGGGGCCCTCGTCCTCGACCTGCCCGCGACCGAGCCGGCGACGTAGCGCCGCGCCCAGCCCACCGCGTCCGGAACCCATCAGGCCACCTCTTCTCGATCGCCCCGCCGGTGCCTTGCCCCGCGGCGACAAAGCTAGACCTGCCCCCCTTAGGGTTGTCGATGGGCAGCGAGGGAGGAACGGACAAGTGGCGGTGCGGGCGATCCGCGGGGCGGTACAACTCGACTCCGATGAGCGGACGCACATGCTCGCCTCGGTGGCCGAGCTGGTCTCGACGATCCTGGAACGCAACGCGTTGGCCGTCGATGACCTGATCAGCATCGTGTTTACCGCCACCCCCGATCTGCACAGCGAGTTCCCCGCGGTCGGCGCCCGGGACATCGGTATCACCGATGTGCCGTTGCTCTGCGCGCAAGAGATAGACGTGGCCGGCGCGATGCCGCGGGTGATCCGGATCCTCGCGCACGCGGAGACCGAACGCAGCAAGGCCAACGTCCAGCATGTGTACCTGCGTGGAGCGGTGGCGCTGCGCAAGGACATCGCGCAATGAACAACCAGCGGCCGTGACCACCACCGGCTCGGAGGGATTGCGCTCCGCGCTGATCGTCGGAACCGGCCTGATGGGCACCTCGGTGGCCCTGGCGTTGCGCGCGGTCGGGGTCGAGGTGCAACTGCGGGACCGTGATCCTGCCGCGGCCGACCTGGCCAGTGCCCTCGGCGCGGGCGCCGTGCGTACCTCTGACTCCCCGTCGGTCGACCTAGCGGTGATCGCGGTGCCACCCGCCTCGGTGGCAACGACGGTGGCGGGCCTGCAACGCGAGGGCGCGGCTGCCGTCTACACCGACCTGGCCAGCACCAAGGGCATTGCGCAGCGCGAGATCGAGGTGATCGGCGACCCCACCAGCTACGTCGGCGGTCATCCCCTGGCCGGGCGGGAACGCTCCGGCCCGGGTGCGGCGCGCATCGACCTGTTCGCGGGCCGACCGTGGGTGCTCACCCCGTCCGCGGCCAGCAGCGGCCACGCGCTGGCCACCGTGCGGCGGATGGTCGAGCTGTGCGAGGCCACCGTGGTGGTGATGGACCCGGACACCCATGACCGCGCGGTGGCGCTGGTCTCGCACGCCCCACAGGTGCTGGCCAGCCTGGTCGCCGCGCGATTGCTGGGTGCCGACGCGGAGGCCGTCGGGCTGTCCGGTCAGGGCCTCCGTGACGTCACCCGCATCGCGGCCTCCGATCCGGCCCTCTGGACGGAGATCCTGGCCGCGAACGCCGGGGCCGTGGCCGAGGTGCTGTCCGCCGTCGCCGCCGACCTGGACCGGGTGGTGGACGCCCTGCGCAGCGCGGCGGCCGCCCCGGACCCAGCCGCGATGGACCCGGTGACCGCCGCGCTGCGGGCGGGCAACGCGGGGCGCGCCGCGCTGCCCGGTAAGCACGGCGGTGCGCCTGCCCGGTTCACCGCCGTGCCGGTGCTGGTGCCGGACAAGCCCGGCGAGTTGGCCCGGCTGCTCACCGACGTGGGCACCGACGGCATCAACCTCGAGGACATGCGCATCGAACACTCGCCCGGCCAACCGGTGGGCCTGGTCGAGCTCGCGGTGCGCCCCGCGCTGGCCGAGGAACTCGTCGCCGCGTTGCGGGCACGCGGCTGGGCCGTGCACTGGTGACGGCCCCGCGCTGGGCAGGCCGGGGGCTGGTCACCGGGTAGACTGCGGTGACTGGCCGAGCCGCGGTCCGTCGCGCTCGGCGGGAGTGTCTCTGACGTGGAATCGCTGGTCGTCGCGATGGACGGGCCCTCGGGGTCCGGTAAATCGAGCGTCTCCCGGGCCGTGGCCAGCGAACTGGGCGTGCGCTACCTGGACACCGGCGCCATGTACCGGGCGGTGACCTGGTGGATGCTCCGCGAGGGCGTGGACCTCAACGACCCGGTGGCGGTGAGTGCCGCGGCGGACAAGCCGACCTTGTGCAGCGGCACCGACCCCGCCGACCCCAGCATCACCGTGGACGGCATCGACGTGTCCGGGTCCATCCGCAGCCGCGAGGTGACCGGCGCGGTGAGCGCGGTCAGCGCGGTGCCCGCGGTGCGTACCCGGCTGGTGGCCATGCAGCAGGCGATCATCGCCCGTTGTTGTGCGGATGACGGCGGCATCGTCGTCGAGGGTCGCGACATCGGCACTGTGGTTGCCCCGCAGGCCCCGGTGAAGATGTATCTGACCGCCTCGGTCGAGGCCCGCGCCGGGCGGCGCAACGCGGAGACCACGGTGGAGACGGTCCCGGTCGAGGTGACCCGCGACGAGTTGGCCCGTCGCGACCAATTGGATTCCACCCGCGCGGTCGCGCCGCTGGCCCGCGCCACGGATGCGATCGAGTTGGACACCACCGCGCTGAGCCAACAGCAGGTGGTGGACGCGGTGCTGGCGCAGGTGCGTCGGGTGGTCGAACCGGTGAGCGGCGATCTTGCCCACTGACGAGGAGCTCGACGACCTCGAGGAGTTCGACCCGACCGAGTTCGACCTCGGCGACGACGATTTCCCCGAGGGTCTCGGCAACGCCGAGGACTTCGTCGATGCCGATGACGAACCGTCCGGCCCGCTGCCCGTGCTGGCCGTGGTGGGCCGTCCCAACGTCGGCAAGTCGACCCTGGTCAACCGGATCATCGGCCGCCGCGAGGCGGTCACCGAGGACAAGCCCGGCGTGACCCGCGACCGGGTCGCTTACGACGTGGACTGGAACGGCCGCCGGTTCACCGTGGTGGACACCGGCGGCTGGGACCCGGACGGCGAGGGCCTGCGCGCCTCGATCACCGCGCAGGCCGAGCTCGCGGTAGCGGCCGCGGACGTGGTGCTGTTCGTGGTCGATGCCACGGTCGGCGCCACCGACCACGACGAGACCGTGATGCGCATTCTGCGCGGGACGAAGAAGCCCGTGGTGCTGGCTGCGAACAAGGTGGACGGCCCGTCCGGCGAGGCCGATGCGGCCATGTTGTGGTCACTCGGCCTGGGGGAGCCCTACCCGGTGTCCGCACTGCACGGCCGCGGCTCGGGGGAACTGTTGGACGCGGTGCTCGAGGTGCTGCCCGACGCGCCCGCGCCGCGGCCGGCCCGCACCGGTGGGCCGCGCCGGGTGGCTCTGCTCGGGAAGCCGAACGTCGGCAAGTCCTCATTGCTGAACAAGTTGGCCGGGCAGAACCGGGTGGTGGTGGACGCGGTCGCGGGCACCACCGTCGACCCGGTCGACGAGCTCATCGAGTTGGGCGGGCGCACCTGGCGGTTCGTGGACACCGCCGGCATCCGGCGCAAGGTGGCCACCGCGTCCGGCCACGAGTACTTCGCCAACCTGCGCACCATGGCCGCGCTGGAGTCCGCCGAGGTCGCGGTGGTGCTGATCGATGCGCACGAACCACTGTCCGAACAGGACATCCGGATCGTGTCCATGGTGGTCGACGCCGGGCGCGCACTGGTGATCGCCTACAACAAGTGGGACCTGCTCGACGAGGATCGCCACCATTACCTGGAACGCGAGATCGAACGCGAATTCGTGCGGATTCCCTGGGCCCTGCGGGTGAACATCGCCGCGCGCACCGGGCGGCACGTGGACAGGTTGGTGCCGGCCCTGGACACCGCGCTGGCCTCCTGGGATCAGCGCATTCCGACCGGGAGGCTCAACGCCTTCATCGGGGCACTGATCGCCGCCAACCCGCACCCGATCCGCGGCGGCAAGCAACCCCGCATCCTGTTCGCCACCCAGGCCGATACCCGCCCACCGCGCTTCGTGCTGTTCGCCTCGGGTTTCCTGGAGGCGGGCTACCGGCGGTTCGTGGAACGCCGACTGCGCGAGGAGTTCGGCTTCGTGGGCAGCCCGATCGACATCTCGGTGAAGGTCAGGGAGAAGCGCAAGCGCTGA
>DASQPJ010000284.1:0-9909 GCA_035644015.1 Sporichthyaceae bacterium | reverse complement strand
CCCGGTCAGGACCTGCGGGTGGTGGTGATCGACCACGAGGTGGTCGCCGCCGCGGTGCGCCGCCCGGCCCGGGTGATCGGCACCGGCCGGCACACCGTGCGTGAACTGATCGAGGCGCAGAGCCGCCGGCGGATGGCCGCCACGGGCGGGGAATCCCGCATTCCGATCGACGGCAACTGCCTGGCCACCGTGGTCGCCGCGGGCTGGGACATGAACGACGTGCTGCCCGTCGACCATCAGCTCACCGTGCGGCGCACCGCCAACCTGCACACCGGCGGGACGATCCACGACGTCACCGAGATGTTGCACCCCGAGCTGGCGGCGGCCGCGCGCCTGGCCGCGCAGGTGCTGGACATCCCGGTGGTCGGCCTGGATCTGATGGTGCCTCATGTGGATGGCCCGGAGTTCCACTTCATCGAGGCCAACGAGCGACCCGGCCTGGCCAACCACGAGCCGCAACCGACCGCGGCGCGCTTCGTCGACCTGCTGTTCCCGTCCACCCGTCCGCTGCCGCAGCCCTGGGACCCGAGCCTGGCCGGCAAGGGCGCCGATCATCTGGTGCAGGTGACCGGGTGACCGGCGTGGAACGCCTGTCCATCGACGAGAAGTGGATGTGCGAGACCCTGCTCCATTTGTTGGCCACACCGAGCCCGACCGGTCGCACCGACGGGATCATGCAATACCTCGGCGAAACGCTGACCGAGCTGCGGATCCCCTTCGAGCTGACCCGACGTGGTGCGTTGCTGGCCACCCTGCGCGGCCGCCGCGCGCAGCCGGCCCGAGCGGTGGTCGTGCACGCGGACACCATCGGCATGTCGGTGCGCCGGATCAAGCCCGACGGCCGGCTGCAACCAACGCCGATCGGCTCGCACAGCGCCAGGTTCTCCGAGGGCGCGCGGGTCACCATCTTCACCGACGACCCGCAGCTGTCCTATCAGGGCACGGTGCTGCCGTTGAAGGCCTCCGGGCACGCCTACGGTGACGAGGTCGATGTCCAGGGCGTGGGCTGGGATCACGTCGAGATCCGCGTCGACGAACCCGTGCACAGCGCCGAGGACGTGCGCAACCTCGGCATCGACGTCGGCGATTACGTCGCCCACCATGCACTGCCGGAGATCACCGCGAGCGGGTACGTGAAATCCCGTCACCTCGACGACAAGGGGGGCATCGCCGCGGCGCTGGCCGGGTTCAAGGCCGTCGTCGAGGCCGGGGTGGAGCTGCCGGTGACCTCCCACCTGCTGATCACCATCGCCGAGGAGGTCGGCCAGGGCGCCTCGCACGGACTGCACAAGGACGTCGCCGAGATGCTCTCCATCGACTCCGCGGTGGTCGCGCCGTGCCAGGAGTCCCGGGAGACCGGCGTGACGTTGGCCATGCAGGACATGACCGGCCCGTTCGACTACCACCTGACCAGGCGGCTGGCGGCCCTGTGTCGCGACACGGGCATCGAGCACCGCCGCGACGTCTTCCTGCACTACCGCTCGGATGCCGCCGCGGCGATCGAAGCGGGTGCGGAGATGCGCGCCGCGCTGGTCGGCTTCGGCACCGACGCCACCCACGGCCACGAACGCACCACGATCCACGCGATCCGCAGCACCGCCGAACTGGTCGCGGCCTACCTGCAGACCGACCTGACCTTCACCGACTGGGACGAGAACCGGCGCGGACCACTGGCGGACTTCCCCAGCGCCGATCAGTCGCTGCCACCACGGGTCGAGTCCTTCGGCCCGGACCCGACCTAACCGTCGGTGGCGTCGGTGGGCTCGGGACTCGCGGTCGAGTCGCTGCCGTCGTCGGCGTTGGCGTGCACCTGCACCCAGTCCTGCTCGGACACCGGCTGCAGCGCCGTCGCATACGCCCGTAGCTGATCCGGGGTCAGGTTCGCGCCGTCCAGTTCCACGGTGTGGCCGGGGCTCTGCTCGTAGACCAGGTAGGTGTTGGTGTCGGTGGCGGTGGGGTTCATTCCCCAGACCGCGCGGTGACCGTTGATGTCGCCGGCGCCCTTCTGCTGTGCGTCGTCGGCGGCGACGTCGCCGGAGACGTCCTCGAATTTCGCACTGAAGCCCGAGACCATCACGTAGGGCGCCTTCGTCTCGTCCTGGACGCTGCCGTCCTGGTACTGCGCCGACCAGTCCAACCCGGGCACGTCGCTGTCGAGATCACCGGCGGACTTCGGGTCATCGCGCCGGGCGGCTTGGGTGATGTCCCAGTTGTCGGCCGGCACCATGGCGGAGAACGCCACGTACACGGCCCCGCTCGTGGTGGGGGTCGCGTCCGGGGCGGGCGCCAGGGAGGGATCGGCCGTGCTCGGCGTGGTCGCGGCGACGGTCGGCGGGTTGGCCGCGCCGGTGGTCGCGCTCTTCGTGGACCCGCATGCGGACAGGCTCAGGGCCAGGGCGCCGAACGCGGCGCAGGCGGCCACGCGGCGGGTGGATCGGGACATGTCGAGCATTCGGGATCGAATCATGCGCAGAGCATCCCCGGCACAGCTGTCGCCAAGCCGGCACCAGGCTTTCGGGAACCCGGGAGTTGGCGGGCGGTCAGGTTAACGCAGCGCGCCAATCCCAGCCGGCGACGTCCGTCGTCGACTGCCACCCGGACGTCTGCGCCAGCGCCCAGTCGGCCCACTGCGCCATCGCGTCTTCCATGCCCAGGCTGAAGCGCAGCGCGAGCGCGTTCGTCGGCATGCGGGCCTCGAACTCGTAGGGACCCTCGAGGACGCCGTCGATCATCGCGCGCAGTTCCGCGGTGCGTGATTGCGCCGTCGCCGCGACGCTGTGCAGCGTGCCCCGGAGCTGGTCGAGGGTGCCGCCGTCAGCGAAGAACACCTTCACCAGGGCCTCGATCTCCAGCGTTGGCGGAGCCGGCTCCTCGCCGAGCCAGCGGCGCAGCGCGCGGCGGCCCGCCGGGGTGATGGCGTACACGGTCTTGGGTCGCCGCCCGGTGCGCTCGTCGGTCGCGGTGGCGAAGCCGGCCGCGACCAGGCGCTTCGGCTCGTCATAGAGCTTGCGCTCGGCCCGCGGCCAGAACCACCCGAGACCGCGGCGAACCTGTTTGGCCAACTCGTACGGCGTCCACGACCGCACGGCGAGCAAACCGAGGATGGCGTACGAGGTGGGCGTGAGCGGCGAATCCATAGATCCGACCTTGACATAGTGCCCAGGGCAGTGTCTATTCTCTGGATACTGCACAGGGCAGTATCCAGTTGAGGAGGACGATCATGGCGGCACTGATTCGGCACCGGGACGAGGGTGTGGCGACCTGGTTCCTCAACTCGCTCGTGACGACAAAGGCGAGCGCGGCGGAGACGGGCGGCCACTTCAGCCTCACCGAGCATCTGGTCACCGCCGCGGCGAACCCACCGATGCACGCGCACACCGACGAAGAGGAATCGATGTACGTCCTCGACGGGGAACTCGAAGTGGAGGTGGACGGCACGGTGACGGTCGTCCGCACCGGGGCGTTCGCCCTGGTCCCGCGAGGCTCGGTGCACACCTACCGGGTACTGACGCCGACAGCGCGCCTCCTGGTGATCAACTCGGCACCACGGCAGGCGACCAACGGCGGCTTCGAGCACTTCTTCACCGAGGTCGGCGAACCGGCCGCGGCCCGGGTGCTGCCGGAGCCGGCCGCGCCCGACCCCATCGCCGTCACCCGGATCGCCGCGGCGCACGGCATCGAGATCCTGCCGCCGCCGGCATAGGGCGCCAGGTGCAGGCTCGTACGAGGCGCGGTGCAGAATCGTTCGAGCCGGCACCGCGCAGCGTCGCGAGACTGGAGCGGTGACCATGGGCATCGAGCTGACCGACCGGCAACGCGAGTTGCGCACCCGGGCCCGGGCGGTGGCCCGCAGCGTGCTGCGCGAGGCACGGGCCGCGGAACAGCTGGCCACCGCCGAGGAGCGCTTCCTCGCCACCCGTCCGGCCTACGAACAGTTGATCGCCGCCGGGTTCCTGCGCGCGTGCCTGCCCACGGCCGACGGCGGCGACAACGAGAGCCTGCTGGACACCGCGGTGCTGATGGAGGAGTTGTACGCCGAGAACCCCAGCGTCGCGCTGACCCTGCTGGCCACGGTGCTCGGTGTGCAGCCGGTGCTGGCCGGTGGGGATCAGGAGCAGCGCAAGCGCCTGCTGGCGCCGTTCCTGGAGACCTCCGGCGCGCCACTGGCCGCCTTCTGCTCCACCGAGCCCGGCGGCAGCGCCAACCCGGCCGCCCCGCCGCCCGGCGAGGGGGTGCGCACCCGCGCGGTGCGGGCCGGCGATCAGTGGGTGATCAACGGCCGGAAGAAGTGGGTGTCCTCGGCGACCGGCTGGCAGCGGGACGGCGCGGATCTGCTGACCGTGCTGTGCCGCACGGCCGAGGACGCCCCACCCGGCGGCGGCATCTCGATGCTCGCCGTGGTGAACCCTTCGGGGGTCACGCTGGACCGAGTCATCGAGACCAGCGGCTATCGCGCGCACCTGCTGCCGGAGTTCACCTTCCACGACGTGGCCACCCCCGCGGAGAACCTGCTCGGGGCCGAGGGTGGCGGGCTACCGCTGGCGGGGGCGAGCTTCCTCGGCGCCACCGCGGTGGTCGGGCTGTTGGGCGTCGCGTTGCTGCGCGCCGCGTTCGAGCACACGCTGCACTTCGCGCGCACCGAGCGCCGCGGGGGGACGGTGCCGATCCTGGAGCATCAGGCCGTCGGGTACGCGCTGGCCGACGCGAAGACCAGCATCGAGGCGGTGCGCGCGCTGAGCCTGCGCGCCTGCGCGGCGGTCGACGCCGGCCACCCCGCCCGGGTCGAGCTGGCGGGCCACGCCAAGGTATTCGGCTCGGAGACAGCGGTGCGGGTGATCACCGACCTGATGCGGGTGGTGGGCGTGGACAGCTACGACGACCTCGACCCGCTCAATGGATTACTGCAGGACGCGCTGGTGTTGCCGCTGTTCGCGGGCGGCAACCTCGGCGTGCGCCGGCGCGCGTTGCACGCACTGCTGCTGAACCCGGACTACGACTCCCTGGGAACGATCTGACATGGCATCAGCCCGAACCGTCATCATCACCGGCGCCTCCAGTGGGATCGGCCTCGCCCTGGCCGAGTCCTACCTCAAGCGCGGGGACAACGTGGTGGGCAATGCCCGCACCATGGCCCGGCTACAGGAAGCGGCAGCCTCGCTGGGCAACCCGGAGAACTTCCTGCTGGTGGACGGGGACGTCGGCCGCCCGGAGACCGCGCGGACGCTGTTCGATCGGGCCATTGCGGCGTTCGGCAAGGTCGACATCCTCATCGCGAACGCGGGCATCTTCATCGGCAAGCCGACGGTCGAGTTCACCGAGGAGGACGTGAACTCGATCATCGACACGAATCTGAAGGGGTTCTTCTACCCGGCGCAAGCCGCGGTCGCGCACATGAAGCCCAACGGGTCCGGCCACATCATCGCCATCACCGCATGCATCGCGATGCAGCCGAACGCGAAACTCCCCGCGCTGATGACGGCGATCGTCAAGGGTGGTCTCAACCAGGCGGTGAAGGCACTGGCCATCGAGATGGGCAACAGCGGCGTCCAGGTGAACGCGGTGGCACCGGGCATCATCGACACCCCGATGTTGCCGGACGACGAGGAGACCTGGGCGTTCTTGCGGACCTTCGCGCCGAACGGACGCACCGGCGTCCCGCAGGACGTCGTCGATGCGGTCATGTATCTGACCGACTCGACCTACGTCACCGGTTCGATCATGACCGTGGACGGAGGCTCCACCGCCGGCACCTGGTGACGGTCAGTCAGACCGGCCGTCAATGCGGGCGAGGATCCGTTCTGCCGCCTCGCGGAGCGTTCGCAGCTCGGCGGCGCTGAACGCGTCGATGACCAGGGCGCGTACCGTCTCCACGTGCGTGGGCGCGCTGGCCACGAGCCTGGCGTAGCCATCGTCGGTCAGGATGGCGTTGGTGAACCGCCCGTCGGCCGCGTCCGGTTGACGACGCAGCAACCCGCGCGCCTCGAGCCGTTTCACCAGATGGGACAGCCGGGAGAGCGATTGGTGCGTGAGAATGGCCAACTCGCTCATCCGCAGGGTGTGGTCGGGCTCCTCGGACAGCCGGACCAACGTGTGATATTCGATGTAGCTCAGGTCGGCATCCCGTTCGAGCTGGCATTCGAGGGCCCCACTCAGTTTGTGCATGAGCAGGGCAATGGCGCGCCAGGCCGCCTCTTCCTCATCGCCCAACCACCGAGTGGTCTTCGCGACTCGCCGAGGCATCGACCCAGTCTAGAGGCGAGGCCGGCCATTCACTTGACCGTTCAAGTCACCCGAGCCTAGGTTGACTTGAACGTTCAAGTGACGTGCTTCAGGCAGCGACCAACGAAGGCAGGCCATGACCGACCTACTTGAAACCGTCATCGACGCCCACGGTGGCCTTGAGCGATGGAACCAGTTGGACGCGGTCTCGGCACGCCTTCGCCAGGGCGGGGTGCTGTGGCAACTGAAGGGCCAACCCGGAGTGCTTGACGACGTCTTCGTGCGGGCAAGCCTGCACGAGGAGCGCGCCTCACATCACCCCTTTGGCGCACCGGACCGTCGCAGCTTGTTCACCCCGCACCGCGTCGCCATCGAAACAACGGCCGGCGATGTGCTCGAGGAACTGGACCAACCCAGAACCTCGTTCGCGGGCCACACGCTCGAGAGCCAGTGGACCACCCTGCAACTCGCTTACTTTGTCGGCACTGCGATGTGGACCTACCTCACACAGCCCTTCATCTTTGCGATGCCAGGGTTCGAGACCACCGAACTGGACCCCTGGCGGGAGGGCGACGAGGAGTGGCGCCGGCTCAGCGTCGTCTGGCCGAGCTATCTCGCCACCCACAGCACCACCCAGACCCTTTACTTCGGCGGCGACGGCCTCATCCGCCGACACGACTACGACGTGGCGATTCAAGGCGGAACCGGTGGCGCTCATTTCATGGGCGGCTACACCGAGGTGGCCGGCATCGTGGTCCCCACCAGCCATCGGGTCTTTCCTCGCCAGCCCGACGGCCAAGCGCTGTCCGAGCCCCTCTTGGTCGCTATCGACCTGAGCGAGATTTCCTTTACCTAGAGCCTTATCATATCGCCGTTGGAGGAGACGATGACCGGCAAGAAGATCATTGCCGTGGTGGGCCTCGACCGCGCTCCCGGAGCTGAGCTAGCCGGCGCCGATCTGATTCGGTAGCTCTACCGACGATGCGACCAGCAGCACCTCGCCGCTGTCGCCGTCGACGGTGATCTGCTGCCCCTCCTGAATGAGGGTCGTGCCGTGCTTCACATTCACCACGCACGGAATGCCGATCTCCCGGGCGGCGATCGCGGAGTGCGACATGGGCCCGCCGACGTCGACCACCACGGCGGCGGCCTGGAAGAACAACGCCGTCCAGGCCGGGTCGGTGCCGTAGGCGACGATCACGTCGCCGTCGTCGAGTTCGACCTCATCCGGGTCGGACACGATGCGGGCCCGGCCGGTGACCCGGCCGGGTGAGCCCGCCGCGCCGACCAGGCGGTTGCTATCCGTATCCGACTGCACCGGCGGTAGCACGCCCAGGGACCGCCAGCGTTCCGCGGTGATCACCGAGATGCGCCCGTGCTGCGCGTCGATCATCTCCGGCAACGGCAGGTCGGCGGCCAGTTCGTGGGTGCGCCGGCGGCGCGCGATGCGCTCGGCCAGGTCGGGCACGGCTGCGCCCTCGAGTTCGTCGAGCAGTTCGGACAGGCGCAGGAAGTACACGTCATCCAGAGTGCTGAGCCGAGCCGATTCGGTGAGCCGGCGGCTGCACTCGCGCACGATCAACCGCAGCGAATGGGTGGCCAGGGCCATGGGCACCTTGCCGTTCTCCCGCCACCGGATGTGCGTCTCGGCCATGTGCAGCAGCCGACCGAACACCACCCACCGGCGGCCGGCCTTGCGTTGCAGCGTCGCGCGGGCCTCGGCCCGGGTTTTCGCGGTCTGCTCGGTGCGGTCGCCCGCGGCCGCCCCGGCGACCAGCCGGTCCACGGTGGCCGGGTCGTCACGCCACGGCCGGGCGGCCAACTCGAACTCGTTGAAGCCGCGGAAGCCGTACTGGTCGAGGAAGTCCGCACGGGTCAGGGCGCCGCGGGCGACCGCGCCGAGCGCGACGGTGGCCTCCTGCAGGTGGATGTTGCCCAGCCCGGTGACCGCCGCGGTGACCAACCCCGGCGCCTCGGGGCCGGCGAACTTCGCGGCGGCTTCGTTCACCTGCTTGAACAGCGGCGCGGAGATGACACTGGCCAGCACGTGCGGCACTCGGTAGCGCACCGTCTCGTCATGGTTGGCGCGCAGCCGTGCCGTCAACTCGGCGACCGGGGCGCTCGTCCAGTCCCGAGCGAGGTCGCGGCGCAGCCGGGCGTGCGCCTCCTTGCGGTAGCCGACGGACCGCTTGGGGTAGCTGCGCAGCGCGCGGACGAAGTTCACCCCGATCTTGGCCAACTGCAGCGGGCCCGCGCCCTTGGCGTCCGCGGTCCTCCGTGCGTCCGGGTCCTCGACCACGCCGAAGTAGTCGCCGTAGACGCCGGTGCGCGAGTAGCCGGGCAGGTTGTCGGCCATCGCCGCGGCGGGTTCCACGGCGTAGGTGAACCAGCCGTAGAACACGGCGTTCCAGGTCCACGGGCCGTGGTCGGCGGCGACACCGAGTTCGTCGGCGAAGGCGACGCCGAGGCCGCGTTCCTGCGGCAACGCGACCAGGTCGAAGGTGAGCGGGGTGATCGGGCGGGGCCATTGGTCGTTGGCGTTGGCCCGGGTGAACAGCGCGGGCTGCGCCGGCCAGGTGCACAGCTCGTCGTCGAGCTGCTCCTGGTAGCGCTGCAAGGCGTCGTGGCCCATGCGCACCCTTCCCGTGGCAATAAATCGTTACCTAATATAGCGGTACGCTGTGATCGCCACCACACGCTGTAGGAGGGCGCCGTGCAACTCGCAGGGAAGCACGCACTGATCACCGGCGCCTCGCACGGCATCGGGGTGGAGATCGCTCGTGAATTCCGCGGCCGCGGCGCCCGGCTCACGGTGCTCGGGCGGGACAAGGCGCGGGTGCACGCGGTGGCCGAGGAACTCGACGCGCACCCGGTGGTCGCCGATCTCGCCGACCCCGATCGGCTGGCCGGTTTGCTCGCCGAGGTGGAGGCCGCCGCCGGCCCGGTGGACGTGCTGGTGAACAACGCCGCGCTCACCGCCGTCTCACCGGCACAGCATGCCGAGGCGGGCAAGGCGAAGCTGCTGATGGATGTCAATGCGGTCGCCCCGATGGAGCTGTGCCGCCAGGTGTTGCCAGGCATGATCGCCCGCCGCCGTGGGCACCTGGTCAACGTGTCCACGCTCGCCGCGGTCAGCGCCGTGCCGGAACTGGCGCTCTACGGGGCCAGCAAGGCCGCGCTGCACCAATACACCTCGGTGCTGCAACGCGACCTCAAGGGCACCGGCGTGCTGACCACGCTGGCGACCTTCGGCGAGGTGGCCGGCACGCACATGATGGAACAGGCCCGGCAGTCGGCGAAGATCGCCGCGGTGTCCCGCCGGTTGGCCCGAGTGCTGCCGGTGCTCACCCCGGCCGACGTGGCCCGACAACTCGCCGCCGCCGTGGAACGTGACGCCCGGGTGGTGACCATCCCCCGGCGGTTGGGTGGCGCGGTGACCATCCGGAATCTGCCCAGCACCCTGCAGGACCTGGTGTTCCTGGGGCTACGTACCTGAACCCAGAAAATCCGGGGGCCGCTTCTCCTTCAGTGCGGCCAGGCCCTCGCGCATGTCGGGGTGCTTGAGGCCGGCGTTCATGTCCGCCACCGAGCGGGTGTAGGCGTCATCGAAGCTGCCCCAGGCGTCCACCATGAGCTGACGCTTCATCATGCGCAGCGACTCCCCGGAGCTGTGCCTGGCCAGCGTGCGGG
>DASQPJ010000283.1:0-7219 GCA_035644015.1 Sporichthyaceae bacterium | reverse complement strand
CACCTTGGCGTTGCGGTTCTTCACGAACTGGGCCTCGTCCAACAGCAGACCCGCCCACTCCCGGGCCTGATAGGACTCGGCGTCGATGCGCAGCAGGGCGTAGGAGGTGACCAGGACGTCGGCACCGGCGGCGAGTTCGGCGAGGTCGGCGCCACCCTGGCGGGCGGTGCGCCGCGCCGTCCCGGACACCGTGTGCACCCGCAGGCCGGGGGTGAACCGGGCGGCTTCGGTCGCCCAGTTCGACACGACCGACGTGGGGGCAACGATCAGGAAGGGCGGTGCGTCCGGCTGCGCCGCGCGCGCGTGCACGATCAGCGCCAGGGACTGCAGCGTCTTGCCCAACCCCATGTCGTCGGCCAGGATCCCGCCGAGGCGGTGCTGCCACAGGAACGCCAACCACTCGAAGCCCTCGCGCTGATAGGGCCTCAGTTCGGCGAGGACGCCCGCCGGCACCGGTGCCCCGCCGACCTTCTGCAGCCGGCGCAGCGCGGCAACGTGTTTCTTCCAGGCGGCGGCCTGTCGGTCCACGACGCCGAGGCCGACCAGTTCCTCCCACACCGATGTCTGGTAGCGGCTGATCCGCAACGGCCCGTCCGGGGCGTCGCTCAACGCCCGGGCTTCCTCGATGAGCCGGCGCAGCGCGAGCAGTTGCGGCTTGTCCAACGAGAAGTACGCGCCGCCGGGCAGCAGGAGATGCGAGCGGCCCCGCGCGAGGGCGACGAACAGCTCCAGGAACGGCACGGTCTCGCCGTCGACCGTCACCGAAATGCCGAGGTCGAACCAGTCGCCGTCCTCGGGCACGGCCGTGGTGGAGACACCGATGCGCACGGCGTCGTCGGCCTCGCGGTAATCCGCGGGCGTGCCGTGGACCTCCACCCGGATGTCCGCGCGGTTGCGCAGCAACGGCAGGAACTCGGTGGTGAAGCGCATGGTGTCCAGGCCGGTGCAGGACGCGGTGCCCGCCGCGGCATCGGCCAGCCCGAACTCGGCGAAACCCGCGCCGAGGCCCTCGCGGATCGCCGCCTCCGCGGCGCGGTCGCGATAACCAGCGCCCTCCTCGCCGAACAGCGGCAACGCGCGGCGGGTGCCACTGACCTCGTAGTCCCACCCCCAGCGCAACGCCAACGCATGCTCGTCGCCGTACTCGGCCGCCACGACCAGCACCGGCGCCGAGACCTGCGGCGGGCTGAACGAACCGTCGGTGGAGATCACCGGGGCGAGCAGACGCAGTTGCGGGTAGTACTCGTCGCGGAAGCGGTCGTGGTGCTGCTCGGGCACCGGCAGGCTCCGCTGCTCCAACGCCATCCGCAGGATCGTCGGCGGCGTCGGGGCGGCCAGGGAAACCAGGCGCAACGGCCAGCGCGCGGGATTCCCGGAGAAGTTCGGCTGGTCGGCGGGCACCACCACCGCACCGATCCCGTTGCCGATGAAGGCGACTGGGACGACCGCGGCGTTGCTGCCGTCGATGCGCAGGACGGGCGAGGCACACAGGCCCGCGCCGTCGCCGCGGGTGACGTCCAGGCATAACTCAGCCGCGACGATCGGCGGCAGGTCGCCCAGTTCGGGCTCGGCGTGGACCAGGCGGACCCCGGCAGCGAGGCCCGCGCTCAGCAGCGGGAACAGCGCGCCCGAGGTGACCGCGGACAGTTCGATGGCCCGGTCCTCGCCGTAGTTGGCGTAACCGTTCCACCCGCTGCCCGTGCGGGCCCGGTAGAGCGCGTGCAGGTCCTGCAGCACCCGGACCTGCTCGGAGTCGTAGTCGGGCTGGAAGTGCAGGCCGGTGAGCCTGCCCCAGGCCAGCCCCCCGGAGATCCAGCCCTTGCGGCCGTCGCGCACCAGCCGCGCGGACAGTTCGAGGCTGCCCGCCAGGCGCGAGCTGTCCCAGCGGTTCGTCGGTGTCCGGGTCAAGGACAGCTCGATGGCCAGGGTGTGTCGGCCCGGCTGCGGTGCCTCGTCGGGTGTCGCGCCCAGCAGGGACTGCCAGGGGGTCTCCCAGGTGGTCTGCGTGGGCGCCGGCGGCGGGGTGGTGGTGACCTCCCTGGACGCGACCAGGGCCAGCGCGACCGCGTGCTTGCAGTCATGGCGCATCGGGCACGAGCACTCGCCGCGTCGGAACCGGGCGGGCTCGGAGTCATCGAACTGCACCGTGGTCAGGTACTGCTCGCCCCGGCTGCCGATCACCGAGCCGACCAGCACCCGCGCGGGCTCCCGCCACGCCACCTGCCGCACGGCGCCGCCGTCCGCGCAGGCCAGCCCGCGCAGGAACGTCGGGGTGCCCACCCCGGCGCGCAGGCTGTCCCGGTCGCACGCGAAAGCGGGGTCGACGGGCATACCTCAGACGCTAACGGCGCGCGGTGACAAGCGTGGGTCGGCGCGACGGGAGCGACGGATGGTGTAAAGGTTTAAAATTGTCTTATGGCGGGCCGCTCGTCCCGGCAGATCAGCGTGGACGTCGGCTCACCCTCGAGGAGGAGGGCGAAATCCTCGGCTTCGGGCCGGACGGGTTTTGATCGCCGACCCGTCGGCGCTCGTTGCCATCGTGTTCCGGGAGCGCGGCTTCGAATCGATCCTGGCGACGTGGGAAGCGCCGCGTACGGTTCCCGCGGGCATTGGTGCGCTCGGTGACTGCTTCAGCTACGCGACCGCGAGGCTGGCTCGTCAGCCGTTGCTCTTTGTCGGCGACGACTTCACGCACACGGACCTCGACGCAGCCTGACGTGGCCTCAGAACGGGCTCGGCGCGGCGAAACCAAAGACTCGGTCAACGTCCGGTCCAATTCGGTGGGGCCCGTGGCGCCCGCGCCCTGCCCGGTCAGTACGGGTATCGTCCACAACGCGCCCGCCCGCTGTGTGCGTGCATGACCGGACATCGAAGTACCGGTCCGCCCGACAATTCCCTTATGCAGTAAGGGTTTACCGGACCATCGGCGATCTTGCCGGCCACGTCCGGTGACCTACTGTTGCCCCTGCGTACCTGTCCGTCGCGCCGCCCTCCCGGGTGGTGGCGGGTGCGGTTCGGGAAGAGGTAGCCACGCAGCATGGGGACGCATCGACGGCCGAAGGCCCATCCCTACCGCAATGCCATCGTGTGCACCGCAGCCGCCGGTGGACTGATCATGACCGGCACGCCCGCCGGCGCGGCCGTCGTCGTCTCACCCGGATCCGCGACCCCGCCGACCTCCGTCGACTCGCCGACCGCAGGTGCCTCGGTCGATGAGCGGACGGTCAAGGCCATCGGATTCGCCGCCGAGCAGGTGATCAATGCCAATGACGGGTGGTTCTACGCCTGCCAGCGATTCGTCCGAACGGCCCTGGGAACTCCTGCCGACGCGCGCTCGGCGATCGCCTCCTGGCGCCAGACCCCGGCCCGCTACCGACATACCTCGGCGAACCCGCCCGCGGGCGTGCCGGTGTACTGGGCACCGAACCACGTCGCGCTGTCCGCCGGGGACGGCTACGTCTACTCCAACGACATCCTGCGCAAGGGCCAGGTCAACTTCGTCCCGATCGACCTGATCGAGAAAAAGTGGGGCCTGAAACCGCTCGGCTGGGCGTCGTGGATGAACGGCGTCGCGTTGAACGTCGCGCAGACTGACGTCGACCCGACAGCCGGCCTGCCGGGGCTGAATGTCGTTCTCTAGAACGGGCGCGGCTCAGAAGAGTCGGCTGTCGACGTCGTCGACGCCGCGTAGCGCGGCGTAGTCCAGCACGACGCAGCGGATACCGCGGTCCTCGG
Organism: Sporichthyaceae bacterium; assembly: GCA_035644015.1. GTDB lineage: Bacteria > Actinomycetota > Actinomycetes > Sporichthyales > Sporichthyaceae > DASQPJ01. The sequence continues at coordinate 3,484 of DASQPJ010000283.1, read as the reverse complement.
CCAGGGTGCGCGCCTGGGGCTTGATCTCCTGGGCGGCGAAGACGCCGGTCACCGGAGCGAGCAGCGGGTCGCGGTTCATCAGGTCGAGGTAGCGGGTGAGTTGCTCGACCCCGTCGATGTCCCCGCGGCGCTTGATCTCCACGGCCACCGCAGCCCCGTCGGCGTCGCGGCAGAGCAAATCGACCGGGCCGATGGAGGTCGGGTACTCCCGGCGGATCAACCGCCAGCCTGCCCCGAGCACCTCGGCCTGCTCGGCGAGCAGCACCTGCAGGTGCGCCTCCACGCCGTCCTTGACCAGGCCGGGGTCGACGCCGAGGTCGTGCGAGGAGTCGTGGAACACCTCGTGCAGGGTGATCTGCAGCTGCTCACCGGCCTTGTTCATCACCAGCCAGCCGGTGTCCGTCTCGGACAGCGTGCACGGCGGGGACATCCAGTTCAGCGGCTTGTACGAGCCGCCGTCGGAGTGCACCAGCACCGATCCGTCGGCCTTCACCAGCAGCAAGCGGGTGGCCTCCGCGAGGTGCGCAGTGAGCCGTCCGACGTAGTTCACCGAGCACCGGGCGATCACTAAACGCACGACCGTTACGTTAGTCCCGAGCAGTGCGCAGTGGATTGGGGAGGCAGGCAGCCATGGAGTTCAGGCAGGTCGGGGTCATCGGGGTCGGCGTGATGGGCTCGGGCATCGTCGAGGTGTTCGCCCGCAACGGGCTGACGGTGATCGGCGTCGAGGTCGATGAGGCGGGTGTGGACCGCGCCCGGGCGCTGCTGGAGGCGTCCACTGCGCGCGCCGTGGAGGGCGGGAAGCTCACCGCCGAGGACCGCACCGCGTTGCTGGGACGGGTCAGCCTGGGCCACGACGCGACCGCGTTGGCCGGGGTGGACCTGATCGTCGAGGCGGTCACCGAGGATCTCGACCTCAAGCGCGCGGTGTTCGCCCAACTCGACGCGATCGTGGGAGCGGACGCCATTCTGGCCACCAACACCTCCTCGCTGTCGGTCACCGAGTTGTCCGTGGCCACCGCCAACCCCAGTCGCGTGGTCGGCCTGCACTTCTTCAACCCGGCCCCGGTCATCGGCTTCGTTGAGGTGGTACGCACGCTGGTTACCGACAACGAGGTGATCGAGTCGATCAAGGCGTTCACCGAGAAGCTCGGCCTGACCCCGGTGGTGTGCGGGGACAAGGGCGGATTCATCACCAACGCGCTGCTGTTCGGCTACCTCAACCACGCGGTGACCATGTTCGAGCAGCGCTACGCCACCCGCGAGGACCTGGACGCGGCGATGAAGTTCGGCTGCGGCTACCCGCAGGGTCCGCTGGCGCTGATCGACCTGATCGGGCTGGACATCACCTACGAGATCCTCAGCACCATGTACCGCCAGGAGCGGCGCACGGTGCACGCGCCCGCCCCGCTGCTCAAGCAGATGGTCACCGCGGGTCTGTACGGCCGCAAGACCGGGCGCGGTTTCTACACCTACGCCGAACCGGGTTCGCACGACGTGGTGGCCGATGATCTGACGCCGGATCAGTCCAAGGCTCCGCAGCTGCGCCGCGACGTGCGGCAGGTCGGCGTGGTCGGTACCGGCACCATGGCCACCGGCATCGTCGAGGTGTTCGCCAAGGCCGGGCATGACGTGGTCTACGTGGCGCGCAGTGACGAGCGGGTGGCCTCGGTGCAGAAGGCCCTGACGAAGTCGCTGGAGAAGCAGGTGCAGCGCGGGCGGCTGACCGAGGACAAGCGCGACGAGGTGCTGGCCCGGGTGCGCGGCACCACCGCGCTGGACGACCTGGCCGCGGTGGACCTGGTGGTGGAGGCGGTGGTCGAGGACCTCGGGGTGAAGACCGCGCTGTTCGCCAACCTCGACGAGATCTGCCGGCCGGGCGCGATCCTGGCCACCACCACCTCCAGCCTTCCGGTGATCGAACTGGCCGCGGCCACCAACCGTGGCTCCGACGTGATCGGCATGCACTTCTTCAACCCGGCCACGGTGATGAAGCTCGTCGAGGTGGTGCACACGGTGGCCACCGCGCCGGACGTGGTGGAGACCACCCGGGCGCTGTGCAAGTCGCTCGGCAAGGTCGCGGTGAGCTGCGGGGACCGCGCCGGGTTCATCGTCAACGCGCTGTTGTTCCCCTACCTCAACGACGCGATCAAGATGCTCGAGGCGCACTACGCCACCGCCGACGACATCGACCTGGCGATGAAGGTGGGCTGTCGGTTGCCGATGGGCCCGTTCGACCTGCTCGACGTGGTCGGTCTGGACGTCTCGCTGGCCATCGAGCGCACGCTGTACACGGAGTTCCGCGAACCCGGCTTTGCTCCGGCGCCGCTGCTCGAGCACCTGGTCACCGCGGGATACCTGGGCCGCAAGACCGGGCGGGGCTTCCGGGACTACGCGAAGGGGTGAGTGGGATGACCACCGTTGCGGCGGATCCGTTCGCGGCCACCACAGAGTCGGCCCGGCTGGCCGCCTACGCGGAGTTGGCCGAGGCCGGCCCGGTGGTGCGGATCACGCTGCCCAACGGGCTTCCCGCCTGGCTAGTCACCAGGCGCTCGGAGTGCCGGACGGTGCTCAACGACGAGAGGTTCAACAAGACCGGCACCCCGGTCGGGGTGCTGCTGCGCAAACTGCGGCCGCATCTGGTGCCCGCGATCAGTTCGCACATGCTGGTGACCGACGGCTCCGTCCACACCCGGTTGCGACGACTGGTCAACGCCGCCTTCACCCGCCGACCGATGGAGGCCCTGGACGGTCGCATCCAGGAGATCACCACGGGGTTGCTGAATGGCCTGGCCGACCGCGGGGATCAGCCGGTGGACCTGCTCGCCGAGTTCGCCTACCCGCTGCCGATGACGGTGATCTGCGACATGCTGGGTGTGCCCGATGCCTACCGCGCGTCCTTCCGCACGCAGATCATGACCGTGAGCGCCGGGGTCTACATCGACGAGGCTGACTTCGCCGCCGCCGCGGACGGCATTGTCGAGATGATGCGGAACCTGGTCGCGCTCAAGCGCGCGGAGCCCGCCGACGACCTGGTGAGTGCCCTGGTCGCGGCGCGGGACGGAGGCGATCAGCTCTCCGAGGACGAGCTGACCTCGATGATCTGGCTGTTGACCGTGGCCGGGCACGAGACCACCGTGAACCTATTGGCCAGCGGAATCGCGGCGTTGTTGACCCACCCGGAACAACTGGCCAGGTTGCGGGCCGAGCCTGCGCTCATCTCCTCCGCCGTGGAGGAGCTGCTGCGTTTCTGCTCACCGGTTCAGGTGACCTTCCCGGTGGTCGCGACGGTCGACACCGAGGTGGCCGGCGTCCGGATCCCGGCGGGCGAACCCGTAGTGCCGGCGCTGCTGCCCGCGAACCGGGGCGCAGCCGAGGAGTCCGACGCGCTCGACCTCGGCCGCAGCCCCAACCACCACCTGGCTTTCGGACACGGCGCGCATCACTGCCTGGGTGCGCCGCTGGCCCGGCTGGAGGCCCGCAT
>DASQPJ010000282.1:0-5745 GCA_035644015.1 Sporichthyaceae bacterium | reverse complement strand
ACCCCGTCGCCCGGACCGGTGGTGCCACCGCCGCCACCGCGGGCTCCCGGCCCGTCGCGCAACCTCGCTGACCTGCTCACGTTGACCAACCAGGACCGGTTGCGCAACGGCTGCGCGGCGCTGACCGTCAACACCTCGCTGATGCAAGCCGCGTGGGGCCACGCCCAGGACATGTCCCGACAGGACTACTTCTCGCACACCTCACTGGACGGGCGCACCTACGACCAACGCATCCGACAGGCGGGGTTCACCGGGGATGACATCGGGGAGAACATCGCCTCCGGGTTCCCGGACGCGCGCGAGGTGCAGGACGCCTGGATGGACCACGCCGGACACCGGCGCAACATTTTGGATTGTTCGTTCACGCAGGTCGGCATGGCATATGTGCCGAATGGCGAATACTGGGTCGTCGACTTCGGCGGCTGACCGGAATTCTTGTCAAGGATTCGGTGAGGGATTCAATTGACCCTGTTGTGAATTGTCATTGTCCAATTCCGGGTAAGCCCCCTTGGCGGGGCGGCGGCGGCGCACCGGAGCGGGCACGCCGGGAGCCATACGTCGGGTGGTGACCAGGAAGCCGGTATGCCCGATCATCCGATGGTCCGGGCGGACCGCCAGCCCCTCCACGTGCCAGGTGCGCACCAACGTCTCCCAGGACGTCGGCTCGGTGAACAGCTTGCTCGCCCGCAGGGCTTCCACCAGCGTGGACAGTTGCGTGGTGGTGGCCAGGTAGCAGCACAGCACGCCGCCGGGCAGCAGCACGTCGCTGACCGCGGGCAGGCACTCCCACGGCGCCAGCATGTCCAGCACCACCCGGTCCACCTCGGCGTCGGCGGACTCGCCGGGTAGCTGTTCGACCAGGTCACCCTCGGTGAGCCGCCAGGCCGGATGCGGTCCGCCGAAGAAGCGCTCCACGTTTTTGCGGGCCACCGCGGCGAACTCCGGGCGCCGCTCGTAGGAGGACACCCGTCCCTGCGTACCCACCGCGCGCAGCAGCGAGCAACTCAGCGCCCCGGAACCGGCCCCGGCCTCCACCACCCGGGCTCCCGGGTGGATGTCGGCCAGCCCGATGATCTGCGCGGCGTCCTTGGGGTAGACGACAGTCGCACCGCGCGGCATGGACAGCACGAAGTCGGACAGCAGTGGGCGAAGCGCGAGGAAGTCCTGCCCGCCGTTGGTGCGGATGACGGTGCCCTCGGGCGCCCCGATCAGCTCGTCGTGCGCGAAGTTGCCCTTGTGTGAGTGGTAGGACTTGCCCGCCTGCAGGGTGATCGTGGAGTGCCGACCCTTCGGATCGGTCAGTTGTACGAGGTCCCCGACCCGGAACGGCCCGCGACGGGACACCTCGGGACGCTCGGGCTCGGTCACGAGCGGCAACCCTAGGGCGTCAGGCGCTCACCACGCGGCGCACGTCCGCGGCGGACAGCACGCCGAAGATCGCCCCGTCGGCTTCCAGCACCAAGTATTCAGTCGCCGGGAAGGCGTCCAGCCGGCGTAGCAGGTCCTCCCCGCTCAGCCCGGCGTCGAGGACCAGGCCCGGCTCCAGCCGCCTCGACAACGTGGCCACCGCCACCCAGGGCCGCCGGCTCTCCGGGGTGGCCGACACCGAGGCCTCGTTGACCAGGCCCACCGGACGACCGGAGGAATCAACCACCACCAGCCCGTACGCGCCGGCCTCGGCGGCCCGGCGCAACGCCTCACCCAGCGGCAGGTCGGAGTCCACCGGAATGGCGCGACGGGTCAGCCCGCGCACGGCGAGTGCGGGCAGCTTCTCCCGCAACTGCGCACCGCGCATCGCCGCAGTCGCCCCGACCCAGATGAACCCCGCCAACAACGCTCCCCAGACCACGGAGAACGGCTGTGCCTTGCGATCCCCCCAGGAATCGATGACCAGGGGCACGAAGAACACCAGGACGGCCAGCCCGCGGCCCACCCAGCCGGCCGCGATGGTCGCGGTGGTGTTGCGCCCGGTGATTGCCCAGAGGGTGGAGCGCAACATCACCCCGCCGTCCAACGGCAGGCCGGGCAGCAGGTTGAAGATGCCGACCACGATGTTCGCGTACATCAGGGCGTCGAGCAGTTCCAGAGTGATGCGCAGCGACACCGAGTCGTTGGGGTCGGCCGCCGCCGAACCGCCGGTCAGGCCGCCGGGGTCGCCGCCCAGGGCGTGGATCGCCCCCCAGGCCACGATGCCGAGGAAGATGGACAACGCCGGTCCGGCCGCGGCGATGGCGAACTCCCGACGCGGGCTACGCGCTTGTCCACCCATTTCGGTGACCCCACCGAGCAGTTGCAGGGTGATCCGACGCACCGGCATGCCGAAGCGCATGGCGGTGACCGCGTGGCCGAGTTCGTGCACCAACACCGAGGCGTAGAGCAGCACGGCGTAAGCGAAGGACACCGCAAAACGCCCGGCGCCGATCTCTGGAATGTCGTACCGGACGTTCGGCGCGAACATGACGGTGATCAACAGCGCGACCACGGCCCAGGAGGGGGTGACGTAGACCGGAACGCCCAACACCCGGCCCATCAGCCAGCCCGAGCCCCGCCGCGGCGGCTCCTCAGCCGTTGGACGGGCCGTGTCGGTCACCGCGCGTCCCCGCCTTTGCTCGTGCCCCGTCCCCGGCACCGGCGCCGTGGGCTGAACCACGATGGTATGGCGCCGGAACCCCCACTGCCCGGCGGCGCGACGCTCAGTCCGGCTCCGGGACCAGGTGCAACAGAGCGCTGCGCACGCACATCAGCCCGGCGTGCTCGTCGAGGAACCGGGCCACCACGCGGCGGGCTTCAGGAGTGCGATAGCCCTCGATCACGATTCGACCGCCCGGACTCAGCCGGGCTGCGACCTCGGTCAGACGGTCCACCGCGGGCCCGGCCAGGTAGGCCAGGGCCGAAGGACCATCCGGCAGCACGCCGTTCACCGGTACGTCCACCCGCTCGGCGCCGCCCGCGGCGCCGAGCACCACGGGTACCGCGGTCTCGGCCGTGCCCAGCACCAGTAGCCGACCGGGCAAGTCACGCACCGCCGCGGCCGCGTCGGCCAATTCGAGCAACTCCCGGGCGGCCGGGGCATCCGCGCCACGACGCAGCTCCTGCAGCGTGAGCCGGACCGCCTCGGGCACCTCGTCGCTCTCGTAGAGCCGGCGCAGCGCTTCGACCTCGCCGCGCGCCTCGGCCAGCTCCGCGCGCAGCGGACCCAGCGAGGAGCGCATCTCCTCGCGAGCCGCGCGCAGCTTGCCATTGGTCTTGCGCAGGCTCGACTGCACCTCGGCGAGGGCGCTGCGGGTCTCCTCGCGGGCAATCCGGGCCCGGCGCACCTCGGGCGGGAGGAAGCCTCGGATTCGACGCAGCGTGGTGCCCGGATGCCGCAAGGCTTCCTGCCAATCCACCCTGCTCATCCTCCGCACCGATGATCGCGACCCGGCGCAGATTACCGGCGATAGGTAAGCGCATTGTTCACGCAACGCAGCAGCACATCGGCCGTTCGGTTGACCCAGTTGGGCCCGTTCGGCCGGTTTGCCGGCCGCCTCAGAGCCTGAGCAGCACCGGACGGGGTTCCTCGCCGGCGCCCGGGCCGACGGGGAGGTCCGGGGCGGGAGTCACTCTCGGTTCCACCACCATGACCTCGCGCGGCGCCACCGGGTGCGCGGGCAGGAACCGCGCGGCCAGGGCAGCGCCGAAGAGGCACACGCAGGCGGCGACGGTACAGCCGACGGACAGCCCGTCGACGAAACCCTGCTGCGCCACCGTCACGATCCCCGGGTCGCCGACCCGGGCCGCGACCGCCGCGGCGCCACCGAGGGACTCCTGCGCGGGTCCGAGCACGGCCGGGTCGGTGAACGACCCGGCCAGGTGAGTGCGGTAAATGGACAACGCGATGCTGCCGATCACCGCGACCCCCAGGGTGCCGCCGAGCTCCCGGGTGGCGTCGTTGACCGCCGAACCGATCCCGGCTTTGGCGGCCGGCACCACGCCCATGATCGCCTCGGTGGCCGGCGCACTGGTCAGGCCCATGCCCGAGCCGACCACCACCATCTGCATCCAGATTTCCTGGTAGCCGGTGCCCGCGTTGTCGTGCGCGACCCAGAAGAAGCCCACGGCGAGCAGCCCCAGCCCCAGACAGACCACCGCCTTGGTGCCGATGCGGACCGCGAGGGCGCAGCCGAACAGCGACGTCACGGCCACCGCCAGCGCGACCGGAATCTGGCGCAGGCCGGCCTCCAACACGCCCCAGCCCAGCACGAACTGGGCGTAGGAGGAGATCATGAAGATGAAGCCGAACAGCGCGAAGAACGACAGGGTGACCGCACCGGAGGCGGCGGTGAAGCGCATGTTGGTGAACAGCCGCACGTCCAGCATCGGGTGGCGAACGTGGCTCTCCCACAACGCGAACCCGGCGACCAGCAGCAGGGCGGCCGCCCCGTCGCAGAGGGTGGGCACGCTCCCCCAGCCGCGCTCGGGCGCGGAGATGATCGTGTAGACACCCAGGCCCAGCGCGGCGGTGCTCAGCAGCAGGCCGGGGAAATCCAGCGGTGGCGTGGACGGGTCACGGCTGGTCGGCACCCACAGCGCGGCGAGCACCAGGGTGAGCGCCCCGCAACCGGCGCAGAACAGGAACGAGGCGCCCCAGCCCGAACTCTGCAGCAGCCCGCCCCCGACGATCGGCCCAACCGCGACCGCGCCGCCCGAGGCCGCACCCCACATGCCGATTGCCTTGGCCCGCTCCCTGCGGTCCGGGAACACGTTGGAGATCAGCGACAGCGTCGTCGGGTACACCACCGCAGCGCCGATGCCGGCGACCGCGCGCCAGAACACCAGCATGTTGCTCTCGTGCACGAACGCCGAAGCCGCCGATGCCGCGGTGTAGATCGCCAACCCGGCGATCAGCGCACCCTTGCGACCGAACCGGTCCGACAACGACCCGGCAGCGAGCACCAGGGCGGCGAACACCAGGTTGAATGCGTCGACGATCCAGAGCAGGTCCCGGGTCGAGGACCCCAGCTCCCGGGTCAGCGTCGGCAGCAGGATGTTGACGATCATCGTGGCGACGTTGACGGTGAAGGCCGCCAGGCACAGCACCGTCAGCACGAGCCAGCGATTGACCTTCATCTATGAAACGTAGTGCCACAAGGCACCGCGCGGCCAACGGCCGTTGCCGGAGGTTGGCGCTCGCGCGACTGGCGCTGAGGCGAATATTTCGCTGCACCGCGCCCGCGGCGGTGGTTGGATCGCGCTGGTGACCATTCGATCGCTGGGGGACACCGGCCTCGACGACCCGGTCCGGTACGCCCTGACCGGCCGTCAGCAGGCCCTCGGTGTGCACGCCGAGCACTGCGGCGCCTTCCGCGCCGACGTCGGGCCGTTCGCGTTTCTGGACGACCCCGCCGACCCCGAGCACTGGGCTGCCCTGCACGCGTTGGTGCCCGGCCGGACGGTCGTCGTGCTCGACGTGCCCGACGAGCAGATCCCCACCGCCTGGACAGTGCTGCGCCGCATCGTCGGCCGGCAGCTGGTCGACCCCGTCGCCCGCCGGCTCGAAGACACCGAGCTCATCGAACTCGGCGACGCCGACGTGCCCGCGATGCTCGATCTGGTGAACCGCACGCAACCCGGACCGTTCGCCGAACGCACCATCTCTTTCGGCGGTTACCTGGGTATCCGCGGCCCGGCCGGTGACCTACTCGCGATGGCGGGACGTCGGATGTGGGCGGGCGACGCCATCGAGGTCAGCGCCGTCTGCGCCGA
>DASQPJ010000281.1:0-39680 GCA_035644015.1 Sporichthyaceae bacterium | reverse complement strand
GCGACGATCGAGGCGATGCAGCGCGGTGAGGTCACGGTGTTCATCGGGATGGGCGGCAACTTCGTCATGGCCGCTCCGGACACCGCGTACACGTTCGAAGCCATGCGGAAATGCGATCTGACGGTCCAGGTCAGCACCAAGCTCAACCGAAGCCATCTCGTGCACGGCAAGGAGGCGCTGGTCCTGCCGTGTCTCGGCCGCTCCGAGAAGGATGAGCAGCGGTCCGGAGTCCAGGCGGTCAGCGTCGAGGACTCGATGAGCATGGTCCACCTGTCGCGGGGCATGAAGCGGCCCGCCTCGCCGCTGCTCAGGTCGGAACCCGCCATCATCGCCGGGATGGCCCGGGCCAGCCTGCCGGCCACCTCGACGCCGTGGGAGCGCTACGTCGAGGACTACGACAACATCCGCGACAAGATGGCCGAGGTCCTGGACGGCTTCGAGGACTTCAACCGTCGCGTGCACACCAGGTTCGGGTTCCGCATCCGGCAGCCGGCGCGCGAACTCGTCTTCCTCACCGAATCGGGTCGGGCCGAGTTCTCCACCGCGGCGCTGCATGACGACGAGCTCGCGAAGGGCTATCTGATGCTCGGCACGATGCGCTCGCACGACCAGTGGAACACCACCATCTACTCCAACGACGACCGCTACCGGGGCGTCAAGAACCTGCGCACCCTCGTCTTCATGAACGCCCGTGACATGGCCGAACGTGGCGTGGCCGACTTCGGGTCGGTGGACATCACCAGCTTCGCGAAGGACGGGACAACACGACACGTCTACGGCTACCGGGCGGTCGCCTACGACATCCCGGCCGGGAATGCGGCCGGCTACATGCCGGAGCTGAATGTCCTGTGCCCGATCGGCGACTTCAGTACCCAGAGCGAACAACCGCTCACGAAGCACCTCAAGGTCCGCATCGTCCCGAGCCACGTCACGGCCGGATGACGACGCGGCCAGCAGTGTGCTCGGCGACCGCCTGGTACGCGCGATCGCTCTGGGCCAGCTCGAAGTGGCGGGCCACCGGCAGCGGACGGAACTCACCGGTCTCGAACCTGGGGGCCATGAGCGAGAGCCGGGCGGCAGAAGCGCTCGCGTCCAGCTTGCCGCTGTCCGCCCCGAAGACCCGAAGCTCCCGGTGGTAGAGGTCCACCAGGTCGATCTCGACGGTCCGGGTACCCACCGCGCTGATCACGACCAGCCTGCCCCGCTGAGCCAAGCAGGCCAGCGCAGCCGGGGTGGTTACCCCACCCACCGCGTCGTAGACCACCTGCGCCCCTCGCCCGGCGGTCAACCGTCTGATCTCCGCCCCGGTCGCGGGTGTCTCGGCATCGAAGGGCACGAACTCGTCGATGGCCGCCGCTGCCGGGGTTGAGGCTGACGGCGCCACCAGGTCGACCCCGATCACCCGTGCCCCGAGGGACCGGGCGATCTGGGCCACCGCGCCGCCCACGCCACCGGAGACCCCGAAGACTGCGATGGTCTCGCCCTTGGCCACGGCGGCGGTCTCGACCGCGCCGACCCAACCGACCACGAAGTTCACGCCCACCGCCGACGCCTCATCAAAACTCAACGCGGCCGGCTTACGGGCCAGCGCGCTGACCGGCACCCGCAGCAGCTGTGCATGCGAGCCGTCCAGGGTGAACCCAATATCGCCGCCGGTTCCCCAGACCTCCAGGCCGACCCACTCCGGTGGACCGGCCACCACGACCCCCGCAAAGTCCCGTCCGGGCACCCTGGGCAGGATGGTCCACTCCATCGCACCGGCGACATTCTTCACGTCGGAGGGATTGACCGAGGCGGCCTTGACGGCGATCACCGCGAAGCCGTCCCCGGCCACCGGATCGGGGACGTCTGCGACCTCGAGCACGTCCGGACCGCCGAACCGGTCGAATCGCAATGCGCGCACGGGATACCTCCTTGTGACTGACGTAGGCTCAGATCGGCTCGATCAGGCGTTGCTGTGCCGGGGCCTCAGGGCACTGAGCCGGCGCGACGCCTCGCGGCCCATACCGTGCCCGCCAGCAGGGCGACGACGGCCAGCGGCGGGAGCCACCACGCGGGTAGGCCATGGTGGGCGAGCACCGCGGTCAGCCCGAGGACGGCGATGATCCCGGCGGTGATGCGCCAGTCATCCCCGATGACGAGATCGGAGAGGACCGCCAGGACCGCGCGCAGGGCCTTCACCGGATCACCTCTGCCGGGTCGGGGAGGGCCGGGCCGGCGAGGGCCGGGTCGGCGAGGGCCGGTCGGGCGGCCCGCGCGAGACCGAGGGCAGCCAGGCCGATGACAGCTATCAGCGCGAGCAATGCCCCGTCCGCGCCGGGCCAGTTGACGCCGGCTGCTTCCCCGCTCCAGAACACCCCGAAGGCGGTGAGCATGACCCCGACCACGAACTTCAGGGTGTTCTCCGGCACCCGGGTCAGTGGTGCCCGCACCGCGAAACCGGCCGCGCTGACCAGGACAACGGCGGCGATCCCGCCCACCGCGGCGAGGGGGATGCTGCCCTGATTCGCGCCGAAGGTCAGCACGATGAACACGACCTCCAGGCCTTCGAGCAGCACCGCCTTGAAGGACAGCGTGAACGCGTAGCGATCCAATCCGGACGTCGGTTTCCCACCCGCGGCGTTGGCTGCAGCGATCTGACGGTCATAGACCGCCGCCTCGTCGTGCAGCGCCTTCAACCCCGCCGCGCGCAGCGTGGCCTTACGCAGCCACTGCAATCCGAACACCAACAGCAATCCGCCGACCAGCAGACGCAGCCAGTCAAGCGGTACCCGGGTGACCGCCGGACCCATGACCGCGACGATCACCGCCAGGACGGCGACGGCGCCCGCCGCACCCCAGAGGCTGGCGCGCCAACCCCGCGTCACCCCGGTCGCCAGGATGACCGTCAAGGCCTCCACCGACTCCACACAACAGGCCAGGAACACGGACAGCACCAGAAATCCGCCGGCGCCCATACCTGACCACCTCCCCTTGCTCCGCCCCCGATATCAGCGTCGTGCAGCCACCCGCCCTTGTCGCCCCGGCCAGCCGTCGTTCCGCGTTGCAGCGGGCGGGGTGCCGGGATGCCTGCTGGCCGGCAGGTCGCAACGGCCGCTACCTGCGAAGACACGGGCCTTGTCGACATCTGATCCTGAATCACGGCGCAGCCGGCGCAGAGCGCGAGCCGAACGTAGGAGAGTCGATGGGCAGGGTCACGTCCCGACGGAAGGTCGTGCAAACGCGGTGGGACGGCGCGCGCCGGACGCTCGTCGACACGCTCGCGGTGGAAGAGCCGCTGGAGATCCGCGGCGGTGGCGAGGTCATGAACGTCACCATGCGCACGCCGGGAGCCGACTTCGACCTGGTCGCGGGCTGGCTGGTGGGCGAGGGTCTGGTGCGCAGGGTGGGCGACCTCGTCTCGATGTCCTACTGTCCCGGGCTCGACGACAGCGGCCGCCAGACCTACAACGTCATCGAGGTCGTCCTCGCCGACGACCGCGAGAGCGGTCGCGCGCCGCGCACCACGTTCGCGAGCAGCGCGTGCGGCATCTGTGGCGCGGCGTCCCTGGAGTCGGTGCGGGTGGCCTCGCCGTACGACGTGGCCGCCGACGGCCTGGAGATCGACGGCGTGCTGCTCGCCGCACTGCCCGACCGGCTCCGCGCGGCGCAGGTGGTCTTCGACCACACCGGCGGCCTGCACGCGGCCGGCTTGTTCACCACCGACGGCGATCTGCTGTGCGTACGCGAGGACGTCGGGCGGCACAACGCGGTGGACAAGGTGATCGGCTGGGCGTTGCGCGAAGGACTTCTCCCGCTGCGGGGCCACGTGCTGCAGGTCAGCGGTCGGGCGTCGTTCGAGCTGGTGCAGAAGGCCGCGGTCGCCGGCATCCCGGTCCTCTCCGCGGTGTCGGCACCGTCCAGCCTCGCCGCCGAGCTGGCCGAGGAGGCAGGCCTCACGCTTGCCGGTTTCGTGCGGGGCGGCGGGTTCAACCTGTACTCGCGTCCGGAGCGGGTGCCCGCTCGCGATCGGCTTTGCGTCAGCGAGCCTCGAGGAACGTGAGCACGGCGAGGACGCGGCGGTGGTCGTTGTCGGTCTCGGGCAGGCTGAGCTTGGCGAGAACGCTGCGCACGTGCTTCTCGACGGTTCCCTCGGTGATCCACAGCTGACGGGCGATGCCCGCGTTGGAGCGGCCTTCCGCCATCAGCGCCAGGACCTCCGCCTCGCGCGCGCTCAGCACCCCGAGCGGATCGTCACGACGACGCGCGGCCACCAACTCCTGCACCAGCGCGGGGTCCACGACCGAACCGCCGTTCGCGACCCGCTCGAGCGTGTCGATGAAGTCGTCCACGTCGATCACGCGGCTCTTGAGCAGGTAGCCGATTCCCCGGCCGCCGGCCAGCAGTTCCATCGCGTGCTCGAGTTCGACGTGCGCCGACAGGACCAGCAGCGACGTCTTGGGCAGTTCCTCCCGGATCACCCTGGCTGCGTCCAGACCCTCGACCGTATGAGTCGGAGGCATCCGGATGTCGGTCACCACGAGGTCGGGTGCTTCGGCGCGGGCCAAGGTGAGGAGCTGCACTCCGTCGCCGGCCTGCCCGACCACGTGGAACCCCGAGCCCTCGAGCAGGCTGGCCAGTCCCTCGCGGAGCAGGACGTCGTCGTCAGCCAGGATCACCCGCAGAGCTGTCGTGGCCTGGCGGCGCCGTTCGGGCCGCCCGGCGCCGAGCGGAGTCGGCTCCGTAGTCATGGCAGGCATTATCGACGACGACGCGGATGGTCCGCATTGTTGGGTCGGCGGCGTCGGGGATGTGCATGCCGGCTGCGGCGCCGGCCACCAGGTAGTCCAGGGTGGGAGCGCTGATCACCTCGCCGGGCGCCAGGACCGGGACGCCCGGCGGGTACGGACTGAGCATCTCGGCGCAGATCCTGCCCAGCGCCTCGTCCGTGCGAATGTGTTCTGCGGGGGCGAAGAAGGCCTGCTGCGGGGTCATGGCCTGCTCGAGGGTGAAGAGCTCGGGGCCGGGCAGGGGCAGGTCGGGCGCCGGTGACAGCGTCCCGGCCGCTCGCTGAAGCTGGCCCAGCCCGGTGATCAGCGACTGTTCCGACTCGTCATCATCGGCGGCGCCGAGTTGGATCCCGAGATGGCGGGAGTCGGAGCTGCCCACGTCCAGGTGTCGCTGTTCGCGCAGCCAGTCCGCCGCTGTGTAGCCGGTGATCCCGAGGGCGCCCAGGTCGATGGTGATCCGCATGGGGTCGAGATCCGCGGCGGCGGCGGGGCCGATGGCGCGGTCATCCATCAACTCCAGACCGGACAGCCGCACGAGCGCCGCGCGCACTCGATCGGCGCGGGCCAGTGCCTCGCCCCACAGCCGTTTGCCGTCGCGCACCATGTGGCGCCGCCACGCGTCGATGCTGGCGTAGACCAGCGCAGAGGAACTCGTGGTGCCGAAGATGTCGGCCCGCCGGGCCAGCAGTTCCGCGTCGACCAGGTCTCCCTGCAGGTGGTAGGTCGAGCTCTGCTCGATTGCGGCCCCCATCTTGTGCACGCTGGTCACCACGACATCCGCGCCGGCGTCCATGCCCCAACAGGGCAACCGGTCGTGGAACGGCAGGTGTGCGCCCCACGCCTCATCCACGATGAACGGCACGCCGTGCTCATGGCAGAGGCGGGCTATCGCGGGCAGGTCGGCACAGCTGCCCCAGTCCGTCGGCGACACCACCAGCACGCCCTTCGCGTCGGGATGGGCGTCGAGCAGGGGACCGATCTCGGCGGGCCCCGGCGGGTGGGTCAGCTGGTAGTGCTCGTCATGACGGGCCGGGATCCAGACCGGCTCGATGCCGCTGATGATCAGCCCGGCCATCACCGACTTGTGAGCGTTACGGGCCAGCAGCAACTTCTCCCCGGGTCCGGCCACGGAGATCATCGCGGTCTTGACCGACATCGAGCTGCCACAGGTGGCGAAGAAGGTCCGGTCGGCGTGCACCGCGTCGGCGAGCAGGTCCTCCGCGGCTTGCAGGACCCCGCGCGACTCCAGCCGATCGTCGAGTCCGTTGAGCATCAACACGTCCGCGGCGAACATGGACTCGCCCAGGATCGCGAGCGCCTCCGGGTCGACCCCGCGGCCCTGCTTGTGCCCCGGCGGCCCGTACACGACGTCGCCCCGCCGGCGGAACTCCAGCAGCGCCTCCAGCACCGGGGCACGTGAATGGTCGCAGGTCATACCCCGGGAGTTCCCCGGCTCCGCGGGCGCAAACGAGCGGGGCCCCGTCAGAGCACGAACTCGTCGAGGCCCTGCCCCGCGTGGGCGATGGTCTGCCCGGGCCAGTCGACGTCGGCATCGCGCCACGGAATCGTGCCCGCGATGGTGGGCCGGAAGGTCCGCAGTGCGGCGCGTAGCACCCACGGGCCCTGGTCGTTGCGCCGCTCGTAGCCGAGCAGCGTGGCGGTCGCTTTCTGATTCAGGATCAGATCGGTCACCGTCATTCCCGCGGTGTGCCAGTTCGGGCCCCGGGCGACGAAGTGGGTGCGCAGGCGCAGATCGCTGACATGACCACGTGGGACCCCGCCGGGGCCCGACACCCGTCGGCCGAGCAGGTCCGAGGCGCGGTGGGTGACCGCGCCCGCGGGCGGGCCGGGTGAGTCGGGCCGTTGCGGCGGCGGTTCGCCGGGGCCAACCAACGGGAGGCGAGAGACGACCTTGGTGTGGGCCCAGTGCTCGAATCCGTCGATGCCGATCTCGGCGCGGGAGTCGAGCAGGTGCACCGCGCTGTCCACGCAGCTGACCCTGCTGATGTCGATCCGGCCCGGTCGTGGGTCTTCCGCCGGGTGCAGGCGGCGCCAGACCGCGGCCATCCAGGCGCCGAGCCGACCACCGAGGCGAGGCCCCAGTACACCGGGGCCGAGCAGGAGTGCGCTCACGGTCAGGGATCCGTCCTGCTCGGTGAGTTCGAGGTCATCGACCTTGGCCACCATCCCGCCGTCCCGGTCAAGGATCTGACGGTCCAGCAGGTGATAGCGCGCGTCGACCCGCTCCGGCGGGTGCGCGTTCGTATTCATTGGCCCGCCTTGGTGATGAACATCAGCGGTAGGGCCGCAGCGGCTGCCACGACCACCACGACCAGGTACACGGTGCCCAGGGCGTTCGCCATCCGCCCGTTCACATGCTCGCCCATGTAGTCCGGATCGTTGGCCAGGACCAGGATGGGAAAATAGGTCAACGGCAGTGCCAGCGCGGAGAACACGACCGAATACTCGGTGACCTTGATCGGGTCGACGGTGGTCAGCAAGGTCGCCACCGCGACGATCGTCGCCAGCAGCACCACCAGGTGGAACCGGGCGGCTTGGCGCGGGCGCACGTACTTACCCCACTGCCAGCCGAAGTATTGGGCGAAGGAATACCCGGTGGACAGGCCGGTCTCGCAGGCGGCACCGAAGGTGGCGGCGAAGAAGCCCACCAGCACGACCACCAAGCCGATTTTGCCGAGGGCCACCCCGACCGGCAGCCCGACCTGACCGAGGGTTTCCACGCTGATGTCGAGGGGTTTCAAGACAAGGGCCGCCGTGGCCGCGATTGCCAGCGAGAGGATGCCGCCGAGCGGAAACCCGACGAAGACGTTGGCCCGCATAGTGCCGATGTCCTTCTCGGTCCACCGTTCCTCGACCCCTCCGGAGGAGAAGAAGAACACCTCGTAGGGCGTCATCGCGGCACCGAAAAGCGCTACTGCGTAATAGAAGTACGTGGGCAAGCCCTCCCCGTGGGTGTTGGCGGGGTGGCTCGCCTCGTGCACCAACGCGGACCAGTCCGGGTGCAGGCGCCACACCGCGACCGCGAAGACGATCAACGTCAGACCCAGCAGCCCAAAGGTGTTCTCGATAAGGGAGAACGACGCCCGCCAGAGCACCAGCCACACCGTGGCCCCGACCACCGGGACCCAGAAGAACTCGTTGACGCTGGTGGCGAGTTCCAGGGCCAGGCTGATGCCGCCGATCTCGGCGATGAACGTGAGGAACGTGACGGCCATGGAGGCGACGAGGTTCACCAGGCCCACCCGCGGCCCGAGGCGTTCTCGGACGAGGTCGAAGGTCGCCCGACCGCTCACTGCCGCGATCCGTCCGCTCATCTCGGCGAACACGCAGATTCCCAACACGCCAACGGGCAGCACCCAGGCCAGCCCGAGCCCGAACCGCGATCCCACGACGGCGTTGGTGACCAGGTCGCCGATGTCGACGAACCCACCGATCGCGGTGAGCACCCCGAGCATGAGCGCGAATACGCGTTTCACGACAGCCGACTCTCGGCATCGCGAAGCCGGTCGGCGAGCTGACGCAACTGCTCCTGGAGTTCCCCGAGCCGTGGCCGATCGACGCGGCGCACGGCGATCCGGGCAGCGCTGATCGCGCTGTCGGCATCGTCGAGCAGCGCGGTGACCTCGTCGTGGACCTGATCGGATTGCGGGGGTGGCTGCACCGAACCGAAGGACTCGGAGATCGACCCGATGGCCTGCTCGCTCGCACTGACGGTCTCGTCGGCGTAGGCCTTCGGGATGCGATCGCGGCGGAGTTGCTCGACCACCAGGGCTGCGGTCTCCACCTCGCTGAGAGCAGCCTGAACCGACGCCTGGCCCTTGCCCCGGTAGGAACCATTACCCAGCGCCGGACTCACACAGCCGGTCAGCACCAACAGCGCAGCCAGCACGGCCGCCGCCCGGCTGATCACCGGCTTCGTCGGAGCAGGAAGGCGGCCAGGATGCCGAGCAGGGCGCCGAACTCCAGCCAACCCGCCAGTACAGCCAGTCCTTCGGTCACCGAACGGCACCTCATCGGGCTCTTTCGTCACCGCCCGGCAGGCGCCGCGCACCCAGACACTTCCCAGTCAGCTCGGCCTTATGCGCGATCGAGCCACCGCGCCGCCGTTTGGTGTCTGCCCGTCAGGTGCATACCGCCTGTGAAGGCGTCGTCCATCGGGAGCTGGGGGGAGAAGTCGCGTGCATCCCGAGCCGGCGCAACGGGTGGAGAGCGCCGCGGTCGCATTGGCCCCGTGGCTGCCACGCCGACCTCCTGCTCGTGCGGTGGTGTGGTTGACCACAGCGGCGCGCGGCGGCGGCCTGTGGATCGGGATTGCTGCGTTGGCCGCGACCCGCAACGGTGCGCCGAGGCAGGCGGCTGCGCAGGGATTGGGAGCCGTCGCATTGAGCACCGTCGCGACGCACACCATCAAGACGCTCGTGCACCGTTCCCGCCCGCGGGCGGCGCTGGTGCCGGCCCGGCGTGCGTTGCCGGAGCGGGTACGTTCTTCCTCCTTTCCCTCCTCCCACGCGGCCTCTGCAGCCGCCTTCACGACGGCCGTGACACTGCGCTGCCCCGGGATGGGCATAGCGGTGGCGCCGTTGGCGACGGTGGTCTCTTACGGTCGCGCCCGCACCCGTGTTCACTGGCCCAGCGACGTCCTGGCCGGCGCTGCCTTCGGTGCGGTGATCGGGTGGACCGTGCACCGTCTGGGGCGGCGTCCCGGGCCGGATCGCGCCGGTCGGATCAGCCCGCGCCCGGCAGGCATGCCTCCAGCATCCCGTCGGTGATTCTCGTGCGGAAGCGCGGGGCGGGGGCGGTCGCCGGGCCGTGGACGACCTCTCCATCGTCCAGCCGGAATGCGCTGCCGTGCCATGGGCACACGATGCATCCGTCGTCGCTGATCTTCCCGTCGGACAGCGGCGCGGCCAGGTGGGGGCATGCGTCGGCCAGCACGTCGACGTGCTCCCCGTCCCGATGCACCAACACCGGCACGTCACCGATGTGGCGCTTGACCGGTTCGTGTTGCGGGATCTTGGACATGAGGCCCACGCGGTGCCAACCCGGCGATACCAGGTGCGGCACGCTCTCCGCGTGGTTCGCGCCTGACGCCTGCCGGAATGCCATGTGGCCGCCGAGGTAGCCGCCACCACCGGCCACCGTGAGGCCGATGAACCCCAGCGTCCGACCCACACCCGGACGACCACGCCCGCGCGCGACCAGCGAGGCGGCGTAGCAGGCGAGGGCAACGCCATTCCCCAGCGCGTGCACAAGGCCCACGCGGGTCTGTTGTTCGTGCTGATCCGCCCAGTCCACCGCCCCGGCCGCGGCCGCGGGCAGCGAGGCCACCAAGCCGGTGGCGATCAAGAGACGGGCCGCGCTGTCGTGGCGGCCCGTAGCGTCCAGTACGCCGGTGGACACGAAGGCGCCCAGCGCTCCCTGCGCCAGCATGGGGTGCAGCGGATGGCCCAGTGGCACCCCGTGCAGGGCGTCCTTGACCGCGCCCGGCGGCAACCGATCCACGACCTTGCGCAGTCGCTGCACCGCCCCGTCGAGGCGGTCCATGTTCCCCAGTCGATCGGCCCACGCCAGTGCAGTCATGGCGGGCGGGCTACCCCGGACCAGGCGATCGAATCCAGTGGTCGTGGTAGAGCTACAGGGAGCGGGCGATGAGCTCCTTCATCAGCTCATTGGCGCCGCCGTAGATGCGCTGCACGCGGCCGTCCGCGGCCATCCGGGTGATCGGGTACTCCCACATGAACCCGTACCCACCGAATAGCTGCTGGCACTTGTCGACGAGCTGGCCCTGGGTCTCACTCACCCAGTACTTGGCCATCGAGGCGGTCGCGTTGTCCAGCTCACCGCGCATGTGCTTGACGATGCAGTCGTCGACGAAGACCCGCGCGATGCGCGCCAGCGTCGCGCACTCGGCGAGCACGAAGCGGGTGTTCTGCAGGTCGAACAGCGTGCCGCCGAAGGCTTCGCGGGACTTCGCGTAGGCGACGGTCTCGGCCAGCGCGGCCTCCATCACCGCGACGCCCCACACGCCGATGATCAGCCGTTCCTGCGGCAGTTGTTTCATCGTCTGGATGAAGCCCTTACCTGCTTCGCCGAGCAGGTTGCCCACCGGCACGCGCACGTCGTCGAAGAACAGCTCCGCGGTGTCCGAGGCGTGCATGCCTGCCTTGTCCAGCACTCGGCCCACGGTGTAACCGGTGACCGCAGCGGTTTCCACGACAACGAGCGAAACCCCGTGCACGCCGGGCGCCGCCGGGTCGGTCTTGCACACCACGATGACCAGATCGGCCTGCGAGCCGTTGGTGATGAACGTCTTCGATCCGTTGATCACGAAGTCGTCGCCCTCGCGCAGCGCGGTGGTGCGTAGCGCCTTGAGGTCCGACCCGCACCCCGGCTCGGTCATCGCGATTGCGCAGACCAGGTCGCCCGAGGCCATGCCGGGCAGCCAGCGCCTCTTCTGCTCCTCGCTGCCGTACGCGTTGATGTAGTGGGCGCAGATCCCGCTGTGCACCTGGTTGCCGAACCCGGTCTCGCCGACCGAGGCCTGCGCACTGAGGATCGCGAACTCGTGGGCCAGGGTGCCGCCACCGCCGCCGTACTCCTCGGGGATCGAGGCGCACAGCAGCCCGACTGCCCCGGCCTTGCGCCACAACTCGCGGTCGACGTGCTTGCGCGCCTCGGCCTTCTCCCGGTGCGGCACTGACTCGGTGAGGAAGAACTTGCGCGCCATCTCGGTGAGCGCGGCGGTCTCGGCGTCGGCCCAGGGGTGCGTCACGGCGATCTCCCTCGCAAACGTGCACTAGTGAGGATTCACTTCCAGACTAGCGGCTGTTCACATGAGGAGCAAGGTCGATGGCCTCAGCGGCGTACGTTGACGGTGGCCATCATTCCGCCGTCGCCGTGATCGAGGGTGTGACAGTGGAAGACGCTGCGCCCGGAGTGCGTGGTGAACGGGATCTTCAGGGTGACCCAGCCGTGGGCGGGGATCAGCACCACGTCCTGCGCCACCCCGGACGGTGGGGTGAGGTCGCTGTTGGCCAGCACGGTGAACGGCCAGGTGTGCAGGTGGAACGGATGCGGCAGCGGGCTGTCGTTGATGACAGTCCATTCCTCGACGGTGCCGAACGTGACGGTCTCATCGTCGCGTGCCGGGTCGAAGCTGCGCCCGTTGATCGTGAAGGCCATGTCGTCGTCGCCGCCATGACCCCTGGCCATCCCGTGGCCCATGCCGCCGCCGCCCATCCCGCCCATGCCCATTTGGATGGTGATCTGGCGTCGGACGGTGGCGGGTGCGGTGGAAGGCGGCTCGGCGGGCAGGGTGAGCGGGAGCCGCGGCGCGGTCGCGGGTGGTCCCGCGACGGCCATGGTGGCCAGGGTGACCATATTGACCGGCTCCCCGAGGCTCAGCGCCGTGTCGACGAGATCCTGGAACGGCTCGGCAGTCAGGTCGTAGTAGCCGGCCTTGGTGGGACGGATGATGACGTCCGCCCGGTTGCCGGGCGCGAGCACCACGCGATCCTTGATTGCCGGGGCGGGCAGGAAGGTGCCGTCCGCCGCGATCTGCCCGAGTTCGTGGCCCTGTAGCCGCAGCGCCAGCACCCGGCTTGCGCAGGCGTTGATGATGCGCCAGCGCTGCGGCGCACCGGGGGCCGCGGGGATGGTGGGTCGGTGCGCGCCGTTGACCAGCACCAGCTCGCCCTGACGGCCCATCATTTTATCCATGCCGCCGGCTCGGGCGACCCGACCGTGGGCGTCCAGGGTGATGTCGGAAACGACTAGCACCCGATCCTCGGCGGTGGCCAGGTCGGGGCCGTGCCCGGAACGCGGTTCGACCAACAGCGCACCGAACAATCCCCCGAAGACTTGGTCGGCGACTGTCCCGTGGTGGTGCGGGTGGTACCAGAAGGTCCCGGTCGGGTGATCGGGAGCGAGCCGGATGAGGTAGTCGAACGACGTGCCGGGATCCACCTGCACGAAGGGGTTGTCGCTGTTGTGCTGCGGGGAAACCCGCAGCCCGTGGGTGTGCAGGTTGGTCGGCTGGTCGAGGTGGTTGGTCAGGTGCAGCGCAAGTTCGTCACCGGGGCGCATCCGCAGGGTCGGTCCGGGTGAGGTGCCGTTGAAGCCCAACTTGCCGGTGGCGTGCCCCGCCCGTGGCCCGCGCGGCGCCGCGACGAGCTCGACCCGAAGCCGACCGCCGCGGCTGGCCAGCACCCGCGGCTGGCGCAACACCTCGCCGGTCAGTTGTCGTGGGGTTGCCCGGACCTGGCCGGCGACCCGCTCGGGCGCGGCAACAATGAGGCCGGCCACGCTGAGCCCGCCCAGCGCGATCGCGCCGCGGCGACTGATGTCGGTCATGGCAAAGGTTAGCGCCGCACGGAGGCGACCCGTAGTGGCCGGCTTCGGGAACCGTCGAAATACGCGAGCACGACGAAATTGCTCGCTGTGGCGTGAAACACATCAATCCGTCTCGGCGAATGGCGCGGTCGGCAGCGGATGAATTTCGGCGACCAGCAGTATTCGGCCGGCAACGCTCGGCGACGTTTCCAGTTGATTTCCATAACCTGGGTGGTTGCTGGAGGTTTACCGATGCGGATAACCACGAGAAATACGTGTGACTTAAGTCAGCAGTCAAAGGCCGATCTATTACGAAAAGATTAATGTCGGCTCAGAGTTGTCTCGGTCTGCGGACACGCACCAGATCCCTACGGCGTGGGTGCGTCCCACTGTCGGGGTCGCGATGCGTTGCAGCGCTGCGGAAACGGGCAACGGGTCGCCGCGGATTCTGCCACAGAGCATCGCGAATATTTCAAAAAATTGACTTTGCAGAGTTATCTAGAGTGCTTTCCAAAAATGAATCCTTTGGAAGTTGATCAAGGTCTCTTGACGACGCCGTTACTTGACGTCGTGCATTCATCACCTTGTATGTTGATCATGAAATGGCGAGGGCAAACCTCGATTCGCCCGCCATTTTTCCGCGAAAAAGCGATGCGTTTTCGTGACGCGCGGAAATGACCTTGATGAACAACCGACCAATATCTGCCGACGGTCGCGCCCACCCGGCGCTTCATCGACCTCCGACGCGAGGGCTCCGCCACCAAGGGCCCCTCCATGTCCGGCGGTTGATGCCGCTCGCACTGGCACCGCAAGGGGATGGGCATGCAATTACGGAGGGCCCGGGCCGAGACCGTCATCGGCATTACACCGTTCGCCGCGCCGGATCCGGGCCTGGCCGCGGCGCTGTGCGCCGCGGGCGCACTGGGCGTGCTGGACCTGGGATCCGGGGACCGCTCCGCGCGCGAGGCGCTGACCCGCCTGGCTGCGGAGGTCCGTGGTCCCTACGGCGTACGGGTCGCGCCCGGCTGTTCGCTGACCCCGGCCGATCTGTCCGCCGGTGCGGGGGCACCTCCCGACACCATCGTGCTGGCCACCGCGCAGGTGCCCGGTTGGGATGCCGGGCGCCTGCGCGGGGCGCACCGTGTGCTGGTCGAGGTCACCGACCTGGCCGAGGCGGTTGACGCCGTCGGGGCAGGTGCCGACGGCGTCATCGCCCGGGGTGCCGATAGCGGCGGACGCGTCGGTGAGCTGGGCACATTCGTGCTGCTGCAGCAATTGCTGGACGCACCGCAGATCACCGTCCCGGTTTGGGCCGCGGGTGGCATCGGCCCGCGCACCGCTGCTGCCGCGGTGGCCGTCGGCGCCGCCGGCGTCGTGCTCGACAGCCAGCTCGCGTTGCTTGCCGAGTCATCGATCCCCGGTGAGGTCGCCGCCCTGATCCGCCGGATGGACGGCTCGGAAACAGTGGTGGTCGACGGTCGACGGGTGTTGCGCGGCCGCAGTGGTCGTGGCGGTGCGGGCATCGAAGTGCCGGTGGGCCAGGACGGCTCGCTGGCCACGATCTTCGCCAACCGGTGGGGCACCGCGCAGCGCGCAGTGCACGCCCTGCACGAGTCGATCTCGGACCTGATGGAGGCAGCGGCGGTTCCGGGCGCGCCGACCGCTTGGCTCGGCCCGGACGCACCGTTGTGCCAGGTGCTGCGCACCGGACTGCCGCTGGCGCAGGGACCCATGACCAGGGTCAGTGATCAGCCGCGCTTCGCCGCCGCAGTGGCCGCCGGGGGAGCGCTCCCGTTCATCGCGCTGGCCCTGGCCGGGCCGGAACAGACCCGCGCGATGCTCGCCCAGACGGCGGCCGAACTCGGTGACGCGCCCTGGGGTGTCGGGGTGCTCGGCTTCGCGCCGGAGGAAGTGCGGTCCGCGCAACTCGCCGAGGTGCTCACCGCCCGCCCGACGCACGCGATTATCGCCGGCGGTCGCCCGTCACAGGCTCGCGCACTCGAGGACGCCGGGATCACCACGTTCTTACACGTCCCCTCGCCGGGGCTGCTGCAACAGTTCCTCGCCGACGGGGCGCGTCGCTTCATCTTCGAGGGCGCCGAATGCGGCGGGCACATCGGGCCGCGGCACAGCTTCGCCCTGTGGGAGGCGCAACTGGCCGTCCTGGAGGACTTCCTCGCCGCCGCGAAGGGCACGGAGCGGGTTGAGGTGCTGTTTGCCGGGGGCATTCACGACGAGCGGTCGGCCGCGCTGGTCGCCGCGATGGCCGCACCGTTGGCGCCACCCGCGGCGGGGGCCGGCGGCCTGTTGGCGGGCTGCCTGATGGGCACCGCCTATCTGTTCAGCGCTGAGGCGGTGTCCTGCGGCGCGGTGCTCCCGGAGTTCCAGCGGCAGGTGCTGCGCGCGCGGGGGACTGCGCTGCTGCAGACGGCGCCCGGTCACGTCACCCGGTGTCTGCACAGTGGGTTCACCGCCGAGTTCGAGGGGTTGCGCGAGGAATTGCGGGCCGCCGGGGTCGCCGAGCGGGAGATCTGGGAGCGATTGGAGCACCTCAACGTCGGGCGGCTGCGCATCGCCAGCAAGGGTTTGGAGCGCGTCGGTGACGAACTGGTGGAGATCGACGAGGACGGGCAGCTCGCCCGCGGCATGTTCATGGCCGGTCAGGTAGCGGTCCTGCGTGACGACATCACCACGATCGCCGACCTGCACGGCGCGGTCAGCGTGGGTGCCGCCGAACTCCTTGCCAAGCGTGGACTGAAGTGGCGTCAGATTATCGAGGCGACGGCCGCCGAAGACGCACCGGCGCCCCCGCTGGACATTGCCGTGGTCGGCATGGCCTGCGTCTTCCCGCAATCGCCGGATCTGGCCTCGTACTGGGCCAACATCGTCGCCGGTGTCGACGCGGTCACCGAGGTGCCGACCGAACGCTGGGACCCGGCGATCTACTGGTCCGCGGACGGGGCTTCGGGCACCACCCCGTCCAAGTGGGGCGGATTCATCTCACCCGTGCCCTTCGACGCGCTGAGCTACGGGATACCGCCGACCGCACTCGGCAGTATCGAGCCGGTCCAATTGCTCTCCCTCGAGGTCGCCCGCCGGGCTCTGCTCGACGCCGGTTATGACCCACTGGGTCAGCCGGGTGCCGGCGCCGCGGGACGTCCGTTCGACCGGTCCCGCGCCAGCGTGATCTTCGGTGCCGAAGCGGGCAGCGACCTGTCCGGCGCGGGAATGGTGGGAGCGCTGCTGCCCGGCTACCTCGGTGGCATTCCGGACGGGATCGCGGCGCAGTTGCCGACCGTCACCGAGGACACGTTCCCCGGCACGCTGTCCAACGTCATCGCCGGACGGATCGCCAACCGGCTCGACCTCGGCGGGTCGAACTTCACCGTGGACGCGGCCTGCGCCTCGTCGCTGGCGGCGCTGGACGTGGCCTGCAGCCAGCTCGTCGCGGGGACCGCGGACATGGTGCTGTGTGGCGGTGCCGACATGCACAACGGGATCACCGATTATCTGCTCTTCGCCTCCGTGCAGGCGCTGTCGCCCACCGGACGCTCTCGGCCGTTTGACTCCGGAGCCGACGGCATCGCGCTCGGGGAGGGTGCGGCGTGCCTGGTGCTCAAGCGCCTCGCGGACGCGGAACGCGACGGCGACCGCATCTACGCGGTGGTGGCCGGGGTCGGCAGTGCAAGTGATGGACGGTCACTGGGTCTGACCGCGCCCCGCCCCGAGGGCCAACGGGCGGCGATGGAACGCGCGTATCGCAGCGCCGGCATCGGGCCAGGGGACGTCGGATTGGTCGAGGCGCACGGCACCGGCACCGTGGTGGGCGACCGCACGGAACTCACCACGCTGACCGAGGTGTTCACCGAAGGGGGAGCGGCACCGGGCAGTTGCACGCTCGGGTCGGTCAAATCGCAGATCGGCCACACCAAGTGTGCCGCCGGCCTGGCCGGGACGATCAAGGCGGCGCTGGCGTTGCACACCGGCGTCAAGCCGCCGACGCTGCACCTCACCCGGCCGAACCCCGCCTGGGAGGCGGCGACCAGTCCATTCGCTTTCCACACCGAGGCCCGTCCGTGGGCGGCGCCGGCCGCGCAACGCGTCGCCGGGGTCAGCTCGTTCGGCTTCGGCGGTACCAACTTCCATGCCGTGCTGCGGGCCCACCAGAGCCCGGCCCCGGTACACGGACGCCACCTTTGGCCCGCGGAGTTGTTCCTGTTCCGCGGCGCGGACTCCGCCCGGGCTCAAGCCGGCGTGACCGAAGTGCTGCGCCTGGCCGAACTCGAGCCCAATCCCTGGCGCCTGCGCGACCTCGCGTTGGCGGCGGCCCATCGGGCCGAATCCGGGCACGGCCCGGTCCAGATCGCGATCGTCGCCACGGACCTCGCGGAACTCATCGTGCTGCTCCGCCGCGCGCTGGCGGGCGAGCCCACACCGTCAGCGGGACTGCACCTCGCCAGTGCTGAACCGACCGGTGAACTGGCTGACGATAAGTCAGAGTCGCCGCGGGTAGCATTTCTGTTCCCCGGACAGGGCAGTCAGCGGGTCGGGATGTTCGCCGAGTTGTTCGCGGCTTTCCCCCCGCTGCAGCGCCACCTGCAGTGGGGTGCGGAGTACGCCGAGGTACTGTTCCCGGCGGCGACGTTCACGCCGGAGGCCGCCGCGACGGCGCGGGCGCGACTGGTGGATACCCGGATTGCGCAACCGGTCCTGGGCATGGTCGGCCTGGCCGCTGCCGACCTGCTGGCCATGGCCGGCGTGTATCCCGATCTGGTCGGCGGGCACAGCTACGGCGAACTGGTCGCGCTGTGTGCGGCCGGCGTGCTGGCGGCCGAGCACCTCCCGTTGCTCAGCCACGAACGCGGCCGGGTGATCCTCGAGGCGATCGGCGAGGGCGCCGACCCCGGCGCCATGGCCGCGGTGATCGCCGGTGCCACCGAGGTCGAGGCCGTGCTGGCCGCCGCCGGGCTGTGCGGGCACGTGGTCGCGGCCAATCTCAATGCCCCACGGCAAACGGTGATCTCCGGTGGCACGGACGAGATCGAGCGGGCGATCGGGGAGCTGGCCGCGGCCGGCTTCTCGGTCAAGCGGATCCCGGTCGCGTGCGCGTTCCACAGCCCCGTCGTGGCCGACGCGGGCTCCTTGTTCGCGCAGGTGCTGGCCACCCGGGAGATCCGCTCCCCGGAACTGCCCGTGTTCGCCAACCGCACCGCCGCGGTTTACCCGGCGGACCCCGCCCACATTCGGACCGAGCTCGCGGCGCAGCTCGTGTCGCCGGTGCGATTCGTGGACCAGATCGAGGCCATGTATGCGGCGGGCGCCCGGGTGTTCGTCGAGGCGGGGCCCGGTGCGGTACTCACCCGCTGCGTATCGGCCGTGCTCGGCGACCGACCCCACCGGGCCATTGCACTGGAGGACCGGCGGGATGGCATCGCCGGTTTTCTCGATGCGCTGGCCGCACTGGCCGTATGCGGCGTCGAGGTCGACCCGGGACGGCTGTTGCGTGGACGCGATGCCCTCGACGCCATTGCGGCGCCGGCCCCGCGTTGCCCCGGTTGGACCGTGGACGGGCACCTCGTCCGTACCGCCGACGGTAACTACTTGCCCGGTGCGCTGGCGCCGACCCACACGATCAAAGAGCCGTTGGTGGCAACGCCGGCTGATGGGTACTCGTTCCAAGCCGCGACGGATGCGTTGATCGCGGACTTCCTGCGCGCGGGCCGGGAGATGTTGGCTGCGCAGCGTGACGTTCTGTTGGCCCATCTAGGTTCTGACGGATCGTTCGTCCCGCGGCCCTCCCCGGCTCCGCTGCCCGGCCCGGCACTGGCGGCGCCCACACCCGTCAGGTCGCCGGCCTCCGTCGCGGCGTCGGCCATCGCCCCGACCCTCGAGTCGCCGACCGTCGAGACGCTCGACCACGACGGGGTGCTGCGCATCGTCATCGAGATCGTGGCGGAACGCACCGGCTATCCCCCCGAGATGATCGAGCCCGACCTCGACCTGGAGAGCGATCTGTCGATCGACTCCATCAAACGCACCGAGATCGTGGGCCTGCTGGCCCAGCGTCTCGCCACCGGTGGGCAGGCGGGTCTGGATTCGCTCAGCGATGCCGAGCTCGAGGAGCTGTCCCGGGCCCGCACCGCCCTGGCGCTCAGCGATTTGCTCGCCGCTCGACTGCTCGGCCCGTCCGCCGAACCGGCGCCGGTTGCGCAACAGGCCATCACCGGGCACCCGCCGGTCCGCCTGGTGCACGTCGAGACGCTGCTGCCCGCCGGAGGTGCCGGGGCCGAAACCCTTGCCGGGACGCGGTTCCTGGTACTGGGCGGGGGTGTCGTCGCGGCTGAGGTCGCCGCCCGGTTGAGCGGGCATGGCGCCGAGGCGCTGCTGCGTGAAGCAACCCACGAGGCCTGCGCGGCGGACGGTGCGATCGACGGTGTGCTGCTGCTCGACCCGCTCTGTGAGGAGGGCCCGGATGTTCTGCCGACCTGCGTTCCCGCCCTCCAGGCCGCGTTGCGCGCTCGTCCACGTCTGCTGCTCACGGTCCGGCCGGCCGCGGACTTCCCGGGCGCCGAGTCGGGGCGCGCCGACGGTCTGCGCGGGGCGATCCGCAGCCTGGCCCGTGAATACCCGGACATGCTCGTACGGCTGATCGAGATCGAGGACGCCACGGGGGAGAACGTCGGCCGGGTGTTGGTGGAGGAGCTCCTGGCCGGGGGCCGCGAGCCCGTGGTGTTGTGGGGCGCCACGGGCCGCCGCGCTCCGACCCTGGTGGAATCCGCTCTCGGCGTGCTGGCGAATACCGGCGCCGGACCGGCCGGTGAGGGCGCGTCGGAGGCCGCGGCGTTGGGCCTGGATCGGGACGCCGTCGTGCTGCTGGTCGGTGGTGCCCGGGGCATCACCGCCCGTTTCGCCGCGACGCTCGCCGCCACGTCCGGGTGCCGGCTGGAGTTGCTGGGCCGCACCACGTTGCCCACCGAGCCGGAGGACCCGGCCACGGCCGTGGCGCGGGACCGGGCCCAATTGCGTGCCGTGCTCGCCCGCCAGGGCATCCCCATGGCGCAGGTCGACGCGGCCGCAGGTGCCCTGTTGGCTGCGCGGGAGGTGACCGCGACTCTCACCGAGTTGACCGCGCTGGGTTCGGCGGCGCACTACCGCGCGGTGGACGCCGCGGATCCGACGGCGCTGAGCCGGGCGGCCAAGGAAGTCCACGCCACGTACGGGCGGCTGGACGGCGTGGTGTTCGCGGCGGGCGTCATCGAGGACAAGATGTTCGCCGAGAAGGACGCGCGCTCCTTCGCGCGGGTATTCGCCACCAAGGCGGATGGAGCGCGCGCCCTCCTGGACACGTTGGGCGAGCTGCCCGATGGCCCGCGGTTCACCGTCCTGTTCGGCAGCATCGCCGCCGCGTTGGGCAACCGTGGTCAGGTCGACTACGCCGCGGCCAACGACGCCCTGGAGTCCCTCGGCGCGCGCTGGTCGCGGCGTACCGGGGGCCGGTGTCTGACCGTGCACTGGGGCCCGTGGGCACCCCACGGAATCCACGGGGGCATGGTGTCGGAGGACCTGGCCCGGGACTACGCACGCCGCGGGATCCGACTGATCGATGCCGAGGCCGGCACGGGCGCCCTGCTGCGCGAGCTCGCCTGGGGACCCGAGTCGCTGCGGTCGGTGGTCTACACCGCGTCGGGCTGGTGATGGACGCCGTCGGCCGGGACCGCCCGGATGGCGTCGCCATCGTCGGCATGGCCGTGCTGCTGCCCGGTGCCCCCGATCTGAGTACCTATTGGCGCAACCTGGTGGCGGGCGTCGACGCCATCGCCGAGGTACCCGAGAACCGGTGGGATCCCGCCTACTACGACCCGACCGCCGCCACGGGGCCGGGCGCGCCGGATCGGATCTACTGCCGCCGAGGCGGGTTCGTCGACGAACACGCCGTGGTGGAGCCCACTCGATTCGGGATCATGCCCAGTTCGGTGTCCGCGATCGAACCGGATCAGCTGATCGCGCTGCACGTGGCCGAGGCGGCCATCGCCGATGCCGGCGGCCCGGAGTGGCTGCCCGACCGCGACCGGGTCGGCGTGATCCTCGGCCGGGGCGGCTATCTGACGCCCGGTCTGGTCCGGCTGGATCAGCGGGTGCGCACCGTGCATCAAATGCTGCGCACCCTCGGCCAGCTGGCACCGGAGCTCGGCGCCGAGCAACTCGGGGCCATCCGCGACGCTTTCGTGGCCCAGCTGGGCCCGGACCGTCCCGAGTCCGCCATCGGGCTCGTGCCCAACCTGGCGGCGTCGCGGATCGCGAATCGTCTGGACCTGCGCGGTCCGGCCAGCACGGTCGACGCGGCCTGCGCCTCCTCGCTGCTGGCGGTCGATGCGGCCGTCGCGGAGTTGACCCGGGGACGCTGCGACGTCGTACTGGCCGGCGGCGTGCACCACTGCCACGACATCACGATGTGGAGCGTCTTCACCCAGCTGGGCGCGCTGTCGGTGAGCCAGCGGATCCGGCCGTTCCACCGCGATGCCGACGGTGTGCTGATGGGCGAGGGCACCGGCATCGTCGTCCTCAAGCGGTTGGCTGATGCGGAGCGCGACGGCGATCGCGTGTACGCGGTGATCCGTGGCACCGGTGTGGCCAGCGACGGGCGCACCGCGGCGCTGGCCAACCCCGATCCCGGCGGGCAGACCCGGGCGGTGCGGGCCGCCTGGGCGGCGGCCGGTCTGGATCCCGCTGCGCCCGGCTCGGTCGGCTTGCTCGAGGCCCACGGCACCGGCACGCCGGTCGGCGACACGGCGGAACTGACGACCCTTCAGGACGTGTTCGGCGGACCCGAGGAGGATCGGGAGCGCGCCGTGCTCGGCTCGGTGAAATCGATGATCGGGCACACCATGCCGGCCGCCGGGGTGGCCTCGCTGGTCAAGGCAGCGTTGGCCATCCACCATGGGGTGCTGCTGCCGACGCTGCACTGCGACCAACCGCATCCGGCACTGGCCGGCACCCGGTTCCGCACCATCTCCACGGCCGCGCCGTGGGAGTGCGAGGGCCCGCGCCGGGCCGGCGTGAACGCTTTCGGCTTCGGTGGCATCAACGCCCACGTCGTGCTGGAGGAGGCCCCCGGGGCGGTCGCGCCCATCGCGCCGAGCACGCGGCCCACCCCCCGCGCAGCGGCCCGGGTGCAGGAGCCCGAGCGCGTGCTGCGCCTGGCGGCATCCTCGCCGGCCGAGCTCGCGCGGATGCTCACCGCACCTGACGCCGCCGTGGTCGCGGCAGGTCTGCCGCCGGACGCACGCAATGCGCCCCCGTGCCGGCTCGGCATTGTCGATCCGACCGAGAAGCGGCTCGCGCTCGCCCGCTGGGCTGTCGAACGCGGCCAGGCCTGGCGCGGCCGCAACGAGGTCTGGTTCTCCCCGGAGCAGTTGCTCGGCCCGGGCCGCGGCCGCGTGGCGTTCCTGTTCCCCGGCTTGGAGGACACCTTCGCGCCGCAAGTGTCCGACGTGGCGACACATTTCCGGTTGCCCTCACCGCAATTGTTCGACGGGGCTGATGTCGTCGGCGACGTCGGCCGGCACATGGTCGGGGTGATGACCGTCGGCCGGTTATTGGACAGCGCGCTGCGCCGGGTCGGAATCGTGCCGGACGCCGTCGCCGGGCACAGCGTCGGTGAGTGGAGCGCCATGCTCGCCGGCGGCCTCTACTCCCAGGAGGACATCGACAAGTTCCTGGCCACCTACGACCCCGACGCGGTCCAGGTGCCCGGCCTGGCCTTCGCCGCCCTGGGCGCCGGCGCAGACCTCGTGCTCGACCACCTCGCCGCCCTGGCGGCGTCCCCGGCCGGGACCCGGATCGTCCTCTCGCACGACAACGCCCCGCAGCAGACGATCGTGTGCGGCCCCGAGGACGAGGTGGACGCGTTCGTCCTGGCGCTGCGGGCCCGCGGCGTGCTCGGCCAGGTTCTGCCGTTCCGGTCCGGGTTCCACACCCCGATGCTGGAGCCCTATCTCGACTCGATCCGCCGCAGTGCCGATTTGTTCGACATCCACCCGGCGAACGTTCCGGTCTGGTCGGCCACGACGGCTGCGGAATTCCCCGCCGATGCCGCGGCCGTGCGCACCCTGCACACCCGTCATCTGCTGGAGCCGGTGCGCTTCCGGCCGATGCTGGCGGCCATGTACACCGCAGGCTTCCGGGCCTTCGTGCAGGTCGGGGTCGGCCAGTTGACGGCGTTGGTCGCCGACACCCTGCGCGAGCAGGACCACCTGAGCACGGCGGCGGGATCCGCGCGACGCGATGGCCTGGCCCAGCTCCGACTGGCGGCCACGGCGCTGTGGTCCGCCGGTGCCGAGGTCGACCTGGCCGCGCTGGCCCCCGCGGTCCGGCCGCGGGCGGTCGGGGTACGTCTTGATCTGGGCGGCTCGTTGCTCTCGTTGGACCCCGAGCAACTACCCGCGCTGCGCGCCGGGATGGGTGCGCGTCCGCCGGCGGCCGGCCGGACGGATCTTCGGGAACTGGCCGAGCACTTCCCGGCGGTGGCCGAGTTCGAGGCGCTGATGGGGGAGGCCGAGCGCTCCGCGCTCGAGCTGCTCATGGCCGGCCGCGACGCGGTCATCCGTCGGGCGATCCCGCCGCGCGTGACGCAGCCTGCGCTACCGGTCCGACCGGAGCCCCCGGTCCCATCGAACCGCGCGTTGACGGTGTCCCTGGACGCCATGCCGTACCTGCGGGACCACTGCTTCTTCAGCCAGCGTCCGGGTTGGCCCGACGCCTCCGACCGCTTCCCGGTCATCCCGGCGACGACGATCATCGAGCACCTGGCCGATGCCGCCCGGGCGAGTAACCCGGGTCAGGTCGTGGTGGCGCTGCACGACCTGCGGTTCGAGCGATGGGTACCGGTGATCCCCGAGAGCAGCGTCGAGATCGGCCTCGAGCCGACCGGGGACGGTCGGCTGGCCGCGACCTTCGGCAGCTGCGCCCGGGGCAATCTGGAACTCGCCGTGGCCTACCCGCCGCAGCCCGACCCGTGGCCGATCGATGCGGCCGAACAATCGCCACCGCTGACCGCCAGTCAGATGTATGCCCGGCGCTGGATGTTCCACGGGCCGGCCTTCCAGGCGGTCAGTGCTCTGTCGGCGATCGGCCCGGCGCATATTCGCGGGGTCATCACCGCGCCCGCGGCGCCGGGCGCACTGCTGGACAACGTCGGGCAGATCCTCGGTTGCTGGATCATGGCGCGCGGGGTGGACCGCACCTTGGTGTTCCCGATCGGTATGCGCGCGATCCGGTTCCACGGGCCGGCCCCGATGCCCGGCGTGGAGGTGAGCTGCCACATCCGGATCGTCGAGTGCTCCGAGGCGACGTTGGCCGCCGACGTGCAGCTGTGCGTGCCCGGACCCGGCGGGCGCGACGTGGTGTGGGCGGAAGTGTCGGGCTGGCGCGACCGGCGGTTCGACTCCGACGCGGCCTCACTGGCGGTGGAGCGCTGCGTGGAGCACAACGCGCACGGCGCGCTGCAGCCCGGCGACTGGGTGCTGATGGTCGATCACTGTGACGACCTGGCCACCAGGGACATCGTCATGCGTCGCTATCTGAGCGCGGCCGAACGGGAGTTGGCCGAGCGGCAGCCGCCACGTCGGCGCCGGGGTTGGGCGCTGGGGCGCGTCGCCGTGAAGGACGCGGTGCGTCACCTGCTGTGGGCCGATGGCGAGGGCCCGCTGTGGCCGGCCGAGATTTTCGTGGGCAACGACGAGAGCGGCAAGCCGCGGGTCAGCGGGATGCACGGTCGGGTGCTGCCGGATCTCGAGGTCTCCGTGGCGCATTGCGCCGACACGGCCGTCGCGGTCGCCCGGCCCGCAGCGGGCTTCGGCGTGGGCATCGACATCGAGCAGGTGTCAGAACGCCCGCCGGGCACGGTGGAGTTCGCGCTCGGCCCCGCGGAACGCGAGGTCTTGGCGGCCTGCCTCGCCACGGGGGGCTCACCCGAGTTGTGGTTCACCCGCTTCTGGGCCGCCAAGGAGGCCGTCGCGAAGGCGCGCGGGACCGGACTGCAGGGGCGTCCGCGGGAGTTCGCCGTGGTGGCCGCGGAGGAACGGCAGATCTCAGTGGCTGTCACTGACGAAGGCTCAGAAAGTCCGCTGATCTACCGAGTGGACATCAGCTGCATCACCAACCGGCCCGGGTTGCCACCGCGCACCTATGTGGTGGCCCTCGCCGCCGACGGACCCATGCTGCCGGAACTCAGTCCCGGCCATTATCGCGAAAGGACGGTCCCAGCATGACTGCGACCACCATCACCGTGAACCCCACCACCGAGCAGGTGCTCGCCGAGATCGCCGCGATGCTCGCGGACGTGCTTGCCGATATCGGGCCGCACAGCGCCGAGATCGCCATGGGCACGTCGTTCAACGACGACCTCGAGTTCGAGAGCATCGACATGGTCTCGCTCGCTGTCCTGCTCAACGCGCGGTGGGGCGAGCGGGTCAATTTCGCCGAGTTCGTTGCCGGTAAGCACCTGGACGAATTGATCGCGCTCACCGTGGGGGAGCTCGTCTACCACGTGGTCGATGGCCTGGCCGTGACCCAGGCGAGTCGTCGATGACCTTCCACGAGGTCGCCGGGTTGCGTTTCCACGTGGAGCGTCTCGGTCCCTCCGATCGGCCGCCGGCGGCGACCGTGGTGCTGGTGCACGGTTTCCCGGCCGACACGTTGGCCACCTACTACTTCACGGTGGCCCCCGCCTTGGCGGAGGCGGGCCTCGATGTCGTCATGTACGACCAGCGTGGTCATGGCCGCACCACCCGGCCGGATTCGGGTTATCAACTGGAACGTTTCGTCGAGGATCTCCCGGCCCTGCTCGACGAACTCGGCATCGCTGGTCCGGTGCACCTCGTGGGCAACTGCTTCGGCGGCATGGTCGCGTTCGGTATGGCCGTCCTGCACCCGGACCGGGTGGCGAGCATCTTCGCGATCGAATCGGAGCCGGCCACGCCGGATTGGGCGATCCAACTCGCCCCCAGCCTGCATCACGGCAGAACAGATCCGAACCTCGAGGAGTCCATCGCCTCGATCACCGCGGAGCACGGTTCACACATGGGTCGCCTGGCGCTGCGGGCGGCCCGCATGCTGCGCACCACGTCCCTGGCCCGGGACATCCTGGCCAGCGAGCTGCTGCTGGATCCCATGGAGTTCTGGCAGATTCGTTGCCCCGTATTCGCCGTGTACGCCGCCGATTCCGACCTGGTCGGTCTGGCCGATCGGCTGCCGCACGCGCTGCCCGACTGTCGCACCGCCGTGGTGGCGGAGCAGGACCACTTCGTGCTCTCCGGGGCCCCCGAACAGATCAGCGCGCTGATCCTGGACTGGCTGGCCGAGCAAGGGGTTGCCGTCACGCTGCCGACCACTCCCGGACTGCGGGCCGCCTCATGAGCCGGTTCCTGATCGTGGTGCCCCCGCTGGTCGGGCACATCAACCCGCTGGTCGGCGTGGCCGCCGAACTCACGGCGCGTGGCCACCGGGTGGCCTGGGCCGGGCAGTCCGAGATCATCGCCCGCCTCGCAGGTCCGAGCGCCGAGGTCTTCGACTGCGCGGTGCCCCGGGATGCCTCCGGTGCACCGGTCGGTCGCCCTCCGGGCCTCCGCGGCCCGGCCGCGTTGCAGTTCCTGTGGGAGCAGTTCTTGATCCCACTCGGCGAGGCGATGGTGCCGGGTGTGCGCACGGCTGCGGAGCAGTTCCGTCCGGACGTCCTGATCGTCGACCAACAGACGGTGGCGGGCGCGCTGGTGGCCGAGCAGTTGGGCATTGCCTGGGTGACGTCCGCGACGACGTCCGCGGAATTCGTCGCGGCCCGCGATGGCATGCCGCTGGTCGAGGCCTGGGTGCGCGACCTGCTGCGCGCGTTGCATGACCGTATGGGTGTCCCGCCGGGTGGCGCCGACCTGCGGTTCTCCCCGCACCTGATCATCGCGTTCACCACCCCGGAACTCTCCGCCTGTGCGGTATCCCCGGGCGGACCGCTCCGCTTCGTGGGTCCGTCGATCGCGGCCCGGCCGGGCTACGGGCAGTTCCCCGTCGAATGGCTCGACGCCACGCGCAGGCTCGTGCTGGTCAGCTTGGGTACGGTCAACACCGACGCGGGTTCGGCGTTTCTGACGGCCGCTCACGCCGCCCTCACCGACCGCGCCGACCGCCTGCAAGGTGTCATCGTCGACCCCGGCAACCTCCTCGCGGGCGCCCCGGTCACCGACGACGTCCTGGTGCTGGCGGCGGTGCCGCAGGTGCAGTTGCTTCCGCACTGCTCGGCGGTGGTCTGTCACGCCGGGCACAACACCGTCTGCGAGACACTCTGGCACGGCGTTCCCCTGGTGGTGGCGCCGATCGTGGACGACCAGCCGACGGTGGCCGGTCAGGTCGTCACCGCGGGCGCCGGCATGCGGGTGCGATTCGGGCGGATCACCGCCCAGCGACTGGGCGAGGCCATCGACGCGGTCCTCGACGACCCGATGTACCGCAAGTGTGCCGAGTACCTGGGGGACTCCTTTCGGGCCGCGGGTGGCGCCGCCACCGCCGCCGATCACATGGAGGTGTTGGCGTGAAAACGCTGAGCCGAACGTTCCGGCGGTTCAACCCGCCGCCCACGCGTGAGCAGAAGATCGCACTGGTCGTCGGTGCGCTCGTCGGGCTGCTGGGCACCCTGGTGTGGCTGCAACTCGATCGACCGTCCTGGTGGGTCTCTCGGTGGGCCATCGGAGCCGGCCTGGCCGTGGCTACGCTCGCGGCGTTCACCGCGCCTCGCGGCGGTCGGTGGCGCCGGCTCGGGGTGAGCGGCCGATTTGCCGGTGCGGCCAACGCCGCCATGTGGACGACCGCCGCTGTAGCGGCTGTCGAACGTGGCGAGCACCGATCGGGACACCTCGCGCTGGGCGCGGTGTTCTTGCTGTGCATCCTGGTCCCTGTGCTGATGACCGGCCGGCACGAAACGGACAGCAGGGCCGAGGCAGTCGTGGCTCGCCGGCGCGCAGCCCGACGATTGTCGGGGCTCGACTCCGCCTTCTATTCCGGCGAGTACTCCGGCACGACGGCGAATTGTCTTGCGGTGCTGCGGTTGCGTCCGCGGGTCGCCGCGGACGGATCGTCGACCCTGCTCGACGTGGCGCAGTTGCGCCACCACGTCGCGGAGCGGCTGGGTGCCCTGCCTGCCTTCCGGTGGCGGGTGGTGGGCGTTCCGTTCGGGCTCGGTCATCCGGTGTACGTCGACGATGCCGACTTCGACATCACCCATCACGTGGAGGAGCACACCATCGCTGCCCCGGGCACGGCGGACGTGCTCGACGCCTTCTGCGCCGAGCAGGCCGGGCGTGGCCTGGACCGACGGCGGCCGCTGTGGCGGTTGACCCTGGTCCACGGTCTGGCGGATGGTCGGCAGACCGTCGTGCTGACGGTCCATCACTGTGTCACTGACGGGTTCGCACTGCTGAATACACTGCAGATCCTGGTGAGCGATGTCGGGTCCGAGCCGACGCAGACAGCGGAGTCGCAGCCCGTACCGAGCGCGCGGCGGCTGCTTGTCGAGGGGCTGGCGGACCAGGCCAGGGCAGCGCACCGGCTGCCCGCCCTGGTGCGCGCCACGCGAACCAGTTCGGCCGCGGCGAAGGCAGCCATGGCAGCCTCGGCGGTCGTCCTGCCGAGCAATAGAGACACCGCGATGTGCCGGCCCTACCGACCGTTCACCGGACGAAAGACCCTCGCCAGTTCCACGCTGGACATGGCCGACGTGACGCGGATCAAGGACGCGGCCGGGGTCACGATCAACGACGTCGTGCTGGTGCTCGTCGCCGGTGCGATGCGGGCGTATCTGTCCGCGCGGGACAGCCTGCCCACGCCGTCGCTGGTGGCGAACGTGCCGGTGGGCCTGGATCGGGCGAATGCGCCACGTCGTACGTTCGGTAACCGGGTCGGGTTCCTGAAGACCACGCTGGGCACCGACCTCACCGACCCGTGGCAGCGATTGATCACGATCGGTGCCGTCACCGCTAGGGCGAAACGTGTGTTGGTCGTCCGGGGCCCGCACCTGCTCGACGACTGGCTGGACCAGATACCGCCGTGGGTAATCCGTTCGCTGCAGCACTACAAACTGCATCGGATGCGCCACGATCGCCAGCGGAGCGAGCGCAAGTGGAACCTCATCGTGTCCCACGTCCGTGAGCAGCGGCCGATGGGTGCCCTGGCCGGATCGCCGGTCGAGACCGCCCACTTCATCGGGCCGGCCGACGAGGGCGGCACGATGGTCAACTTCGTGGTCGCCAGTCACGGGGACCGACTCTTCCTCACCATCCTGTGCGTCGAGGCCGCAGTACCGCAGCCCCGTGAGCTCATCGACGGTATGCACCGGGCACTCGAGGAACTGCTGACGCTCGCGAACGAGCGGGCGGCGGCCGGTGCCCCGCTGGAAGTGCCGGCGTGATCGAGGTCAGTGGGCTGACCAAACGCTATGGGGACGCGACGGCGGTCGATGACCTGTCGTTCACGGTTGCGCCCGGCGTGGTGACCGGGTTCCTGGGGCCGAACGGGGCCGGGAAGTCGACCACGATGCGGATGATCGCGGCCCTGGACCGGCCGACCTCGGGGTCGGTGCGGGTCAACGGAAAGCCTTACCGCAGTGCCGCCGTGCCGATGGCCGAACTGGGCGTGTTGCTGGACGCCCGCGCGGTACACGCCGCGCGTCCGGCCTACCACCACTTGCTCGCCCTCGCCCAGACCAACGGCATCGGTCGACGTCGCGTCGGGGAGGTCCTGGACTTGGTGGGGTTGGCCGGGGTGACGCGCCGCCGCGCCGGGGAGTTTTCGCTGGGCATGGGTCAGCGGCTCGGCATCGCCGCCGCGCTGTTGGGCGACCCGGCGACGGTGATGCTCGACGAGCCGGTGAACGGCCTGGACCCCGAGGGCATCCGCTGGGTCCGTGGCCTGCTGCGGCACCTGGCCGCGCAGGGCCGGACCGTTTTCGTCTCGTCCCACCTGCTCTCGGAGATGGCGCTGACCGCGCAGCGGTTGATCGTGATCGGCCGCGGTCGGCTGGTCGCGGACACCACCGTCGAGGAGTTCATCGCCACCGCCGCGCCGGCGCAGGTGCACGTGTGCACCCCGGAGGCGGTTCGCCTGACCATGGTGCTGGCGGGGCCCCGGGTGGACATCAGCGCGCCCGCCCCGGGTGTGCTGACGGTGCGTGGGCACAGCGCCGAGCAAATCGGTGATCTGGCCTGGGAGCACCGCATTCGGATCAACGAACTGCGCGTTGATCGGATGTCGCTGGAGGAGGCGTTTCTCGGACTGACCCGGGATTCGGTGGAGTTCCGATCAGTGGACGTGGGTGCGGCATGACCCGATACCTGTTCGTCGTGCCACCGCTGGTCGGCCACGTCGACCCCGCCGTCGGGGTGGCCGCCGAGCTGACCGCGCGCGGCCACCAGGTCGCCTGGGCGGGCATGCCGGAGATCGTCGGGGCGCTGGCCGGCCGTACCGCGCAGATCTACCCGTGCGCGCTGCCCCGCGGCAGGCAGGGCGAGCCGTTCGAAAGCCCGGCGCCGCCGTGCGGCCTGTCCGCGTTGCAGTTCCTCTGGGAGGACTTCCTGATCCCACTCGGCGAGGTGATGGCGCCGGACGTGCTCGCGGCGGTCGAGGAATTCCGTCCGGACGTCATGGTGGTCGACCAGCAGGCCGTGGCCGGCGCGCTGATCGCCGAGCGGCTCGGCATCCCGTGGATCACCTCCGCGACAACGTCGGCGGAATTCCCCGGGGCACTGGACGGTATGCCGTTGGTGGACGCCTGGTTGAACGAACGCTTCGACGATCTGCGGTCCCGTACGGGTGATCCCCTCGGCGGAAAGGACCCGCGGTTCTCTCCGCATTTGATCATCGCGTTCACCACCCCGGAGTTGACCGGCCCGGTGTCGGCACCGTCCGGTCCCATCTGCTTCGTGGGCCCGTCGATCCACCCTCGTCCCGCGTTCGGGGACTTCCTCTGGGAGTGGCTCGATGATCGCAAGTTGGTGCTGGTCAGCCTCGGCGCGGCCAACGCCGATGCCGGGGCCGTCTTCCTGGCCGCCGCCCACGCGGCGCTGCGGGATCGGCGGGATCGACTGCAGGGGATCATCGTCGACCCGGCGGACCTCCTCGAGAATGCCGCGTCGAGCTCCTCGGTCCTCGTGCTGCCGGTTGTCCCGCAGCTGGAACTGCTGCCCTGGTGCTCGGCGGTGGTTTGCCAGGCGGGCCACAACACCGTTTGCCAGGCGCTCTGGTACGGCGTGCCGTTGGTGGTGGCGCCGATGCGGGACGACCAACCCGTCGTCGCCAACCAGGTGGTTGCCGCCGACGTGGGCATCCGGGTGCCCTTCGGCGGCATCACCCCCGAGCGATTGGGCGAGGCCCTCGACCTGGTGTTGGACGAGCCCCGGCACCGCAAGGCCGCCCAGCATGTCGGGGACGCGTTCCAGGCCGCGGGGGGCGCCGCTGCGGCCGCGCAGTACATCGAGGCCGTGGCTTGAGCGCCTCGGGATTGAGCGGGCTGCCGGCCGAACCGTCGGGTGATCCGTCGCGTTCGGGCAACCGGATCCTCGGCTGGTACGGCGCCGCGTTGGTCAGCGCGGCCACCGTGCTGTTGGCGGCGGGTCCGCGGGCCAGTGCATGGTCGGCCTACGCGCTGCTGTGCGAGGTGATCGGGGTTGGCGCCGTACTGCGAGCCGGGGTCCTTCGCGTTCCGGGCCCGACGCGGCTGGCCGGCCTGCGGGCCAGAGTGGGCGCATCCGCGCACCGACTGCGGACGGCCCTGGCCGCAGCGGCCCAGATGAGGTCGTCCGCCGCGCCCCGACTCGGTCCGACACAAGCGCGCGCGACGCGGGCGGAGTGCACGAAGTTCCTGTCGCTGCGCTCGAACGGGGTCGCGCCGTTGCTGATCGTGGTGGTGGTTGTCGGGTCGGCCTTCCAGATTGCGGCGACCACCCAAGCGCCGCCGGACGGGTGGGGGTACTTGGGCTTCAACCCCGGCATCGACGTGCTGCTCGGGGTCGGGCTGTGCCCGCTCGCACTCGGCGTACTCGGGGTCCTGGTGATCAGCGCGGATTACGCGACCGGGGTAATGCGATCCGCGCTGACCGTCACGCCGAGGAGGATGCCGGTGCTCTGGGCGAAGCTGGTCGCGGTGGTCGCGGTGGTAACTGTCGTTGCCCTGGTCGCGATTCCGGCTGCGGTGTTCGTCGGCGTCGGTGAACTGCGCGTCCGGGGTTGGACGATCGAGCTGGCCGATCCCCGTCCGTGGACGACGGGGTGCTGGGCGGCGATGTACATGGTGCTCGTCGCGGTGATCGGATTGAGCCTGGGTGGTCTGCTGCGCGGCACCGCAGCCGCGATCAGCGCCCTGGTGGCGATGTTCTACGTGGTGCCGATCATGATTTTCCTGTTGCCCGGGTCGGGTACCCGGTGGTTCGCGCCCTATCTACCGGCGGCCGCCGGCGAGGCCATGTGGGGCCACCCGCTCGGTTGGCACATCGGCTCCCGCGCCGTCGCCCTCGGGGTCTTCTCCGCCTGGTCCGGGTTGCTGTTCGGCGCCGCCACAGTGCGTTTTCTTCGCCAGGACGTCTGAGCCGTCTTTCTCGCCGTACGCGTGCGTCACCACCCTTAGTGGTGAGCGGACAGTCAAATCTGGCGATGCGTCAGGGGGGTTTGGCCCAACTTCGTCCCTGACCCGGGGCCGCGTGCTTACCGTTGCGGCCGTGAGGATCCGAGGCCTCCGTGCCCGCGACGTGCTCAGCAGAGCCACGCTCGCGGTGGCCGCGGTCAGCGTGCTCGCGGCGTGTACCGGCGGCATGGCCGCCGAATCCGCGCCGCAGATCCAGGAGCCCGCGAGCACCACCACCGCCACCCCATCCGCCACCCCATCCACCACCGCCACCCCGACACCCGACTCCGACCTCGCGCCCGTGCCACTCAAGCCCGGCGAGACCCCGCCCCAGTTCATCGTCACCTCCTTCGACGGCGCGGGCAGCCTGGACGAATGGCAGCGCTGGCTGGACGTCTCCCGACGCGCCGACGCCGGGATGACCTTCTTCCTGTCGGGTCCCTACCTGGTACCCCGGGACAAGCGCACGCTCTACCACCCGCCGGGACACCCGGTCGGCAGTGCGGACATCAACTTCAGCAATGAAGCGGACATTCAGAAGCGCATGGAATTCGTCCGCCGGGCGTATATGGCCGGCAACGAGATCGGGACGCACTACAACGGCCACTTCTGCGGCCAGGTCGGTGGTGCCGCCTGGAACACGGCCGAGTGGTCGAATGAACTCGACCAGTTCTACTCGTTCCTGGACAACTGGCGGACCAACGCCGACGCCCCGGACGCGGCGCCCATGCCCTTCGGGGACAAGGCCATCGTGGGCGAGCGCACGCCCTGCCTGGAGGGCCGCCGCGACGCCTTCCTGCCCGTGCTCGCCGCCCACGGTTTCCGCTACGACAGCAGCGGCGACGGAGACCTGCGCTGGCCGCACAAGTTCGCCAACGGCATGTGGGACATCCCGATGCAGGAACTCCGCCTGGCCGGCACCAACTCCAGCGTGCTGTCCATGGACTACAACTTCTTCCTCGCCCAGAGCGGCGGCCGCGACCTCGGTGGCGCGCTGCAGGACGGATTGGAACGACAGACGCTCGACACCTACCGCCACGCCTACCAGGCGCTGCGCAACGGCAACCGCGCGCCGTTGATCCTCGGCGATCACTTCGACCGGTTCAACGACGGCATCTACCTGGACGCGCTGTCGAAGTTCCTGCTGGAGACCTGCCACAACCCGGGCACCCGGTGCGTGTCCTTCAAGGAGCTCACCGACTGGCTCGACGTGCAAACCCCGGGCACCATCGCGCAGTTTCAAGCGCGTCCGGTCCAGCAGATGTCCCGCTGATCAGCTCGAGTCGGCGCGACGGGCCGCGAGGCGTAGCGGCCGGGCCGGCGGCCGGCTCACCGCGCCGGTGGGCTCCTCGCCGTCGAGCAGCAGTTCGTAGCCGGGGCGGTCGGTGAACTCGGCATACGCCTCGACCCGGTCACCACGCACCAGCGTGTGCCGGACCTCGCAGAACCGGTCGCCCGCGCACGCCTGCCGCTCGATGAGCAGGGCCGCTTCGCGGCGCCGTCCCATGCCCAGCAGGGCCGCCTCTGCCGCGGTGGGGACGATCGCGGAGAGGCGCTCGGAGCCCATCCACGGGTGCACGCCGATGCGGCGCAGTTCGTCGTAGAGGGAGGCTCGGCTGAAGTCGACCTCGAGCAGGGGGGCGGCCAGCACCGCCGGCAGCCAGACCCGTTCCAGCGCGAACGGTGCACCGTCGGCCAGTCGCACCCGCTCCAGGTGCACCAACGGCGCCTCCCGGTCGAGGCCCAGCCGTTCGGCGATGGCGGGATCGGTGCGGATGCCCAACTCCCGCACCACGGCGGAGGGCTCGGCGCCGGTGCGTTGCAGCACCGCGGAGAGCGTGTAGAGGTGCGTGGTGGGCTGCGCCGGCGCGACGGGCAGCCGGGCCTGCTGGCCGCGCTGCCCGCTGAGGATGCCCTCGGCCCGCAGCTTGCCCACCGCGTCACGGACCGTGTACCGGCTGACGTCGTACTGCGCGGCGATGGCGTGCTCGCCGGGGAGGCGTTCGCCGAACTCGCCGGCCTCGAGCCGGCGGAGCAGCTCGGCGCGCAGTTGGGCCCACAACGGTTCGTCCGAGCCGCGGTCCAGCGGGCGCGGAGCCACGGGCGGGTCAGCGCGGCGTCTCCTCGGCCCGGCGGTCACGGCGCCAACGGTAGCGGCGCTGCGCCGTTGGGGTCAGTGACCGGGCCGGCGGGACATACCCAGGGCCGGCCCGAGGTTCCGAGCCGGCCCGATTTGATGCTCGGTCAGGCTTCCTTGACCCAGTCCTCGACGTGCGCGCAGGTGCTGGCCAGGCCCGCAGCGTTGCAGGGGGCGCAGCTGCTGAACCCGGTGCCGTGCTTGTGCGGCTTGATCGTGCTGGC
Source organism: Sporichthyaceae bacterium (assembly GCA_035644015.1). GTDB lineage: Bacteria > Actinomycetota > Actinomycetes > Sporichthyales > Sporichthyaceae > DASQPJ01. Next base: position 4,541 of record DASQPJ010000281.1, on the reverse strand, counting down.
GTCGAACGGCGGCGTCCGCACCGGCTTGTTCGAGTCCTTATTCCGGGCGACCTTGACCGCCCTCATCTTCACCGACAATGTTTTCTCCCTGCTCGGTTGTGGCCGGTCCCGAATGCAGGGCCAGTCCATGGGCTTCCATCATCGCAGCATTTCCCGGGTCCGCCCCCGCCATGTGGTGTTCGGCGTGGGAGTGGTCCATGTCTCCCGGGCTGCCGCCCATCATCGCGAGCATCGCCCGCCCGCCGGTGGTGAGGAAGCGCCACACCAGCACGGCGGCGAGCAACAGGAACACAACGTTGAGTACGGAGGTGTAATTCCACCGAATTCCGTCGTCCCCCTCCGAGGCGTGCCGTGGACCGTCCGGGATGAGTCCGATCGGGTTGAACAGCAGCTCGATCGCGTACCCGGCCACGGCCATGGTCAGGTAGAAGGTGCCGAACATGAACCAGGCCATGCGCCGGCCGTAGTACTTCGCGTAGATGAGCAGCAACGGGATGATGATCAGGTCGGCGAAGATGAAGCTGATCACCCCGCCGAAGCTGATCCCGCCGTTCCACAGCACCGCTGCGAGCGGCACGTTGCCGATGGAACAGACGAACGTCGCGACGGCCACCAGCGGGCCGATGATCGGCCCCCAGAGCTTCGCCAACGTGGGGTGATCGGCGAGGAACAGGTGCTGCCAGAAGCTGTCCGGGATCCAGGCCCCGGCGGCGCCGGCGATGAACAGCCCACCGACCAGGTCGCGCAGGATCGCGGCCCACTCCATGACGAAGTTGTGGCTGATCGAGGTGAACCCGGCCGGGCTGGCCAGCCGCGACCAGAAACTCCCGGTTCCCGCCACGCTCATGTCCATCGCGGCGTGACCCTCCATCGACCCGGCGCGGCCGAGCTCGGCCTGTTCCCGGGCCGCGGATACCAGACGGCTGGTCAGGAATCGCCGGAACAACAACGCCAGGAACACGATCATGATCGGGCCGCCGATGAACTCCGCGACGGTGAACTGCCAGCCGATGAGCAGGGCCAGGATCAGCCCGAGTTCGACCACCAGATTGGTGGAGGCGAACAGGAACGCGGTCGCCGCGGTGAAGTTGGCGCCCTTGCGGAACAGCGAGCGGGACAGCGCCGCGGCGGCGTAGGAACACGAGCTCGAGGCCGCCCCCAACCCCGCCGCGGTGACCAGGCTGCGCGGCCGGTCATCGGGCAGCAGTCGGACGATGGTGTCCTTGCGGATCAGCGACTGCACGACCGCTGACAGGGCGAACCCAAGGATCAACGACCAGGTCACCTGCCAGGTCATGTTGCCGGTCATGGTCAGCGCATGGGTGAGGGCGTGGACGGCTCGCACCTGCTCATCATCCCCGGGTCCCGGTTGCGAGCCCCGGCCGCCTCACTCGTAGCGTGTCCTACGTCGCCGGAAGCGGCGCACCATCGAGGTCAGGAGTGGGACTGTGACCACCACGTCACCAGCGGCCGTTTCTCTTGGGGACGATGCCGCGAGGACCCTGGCGAACGCCACCAAATCCGTTCCGCAGATGTCGACGATCACCCCGCGGTGGTTGACGCACCTGTTGTCCTGGGTTCCGGTCGAGGCCGGCATCTACCGGCTGAACCAGGTGATCCACCCGGAGTCGGTGGAGGTGCAGTGCAGCAACTACGACGAGGCGCCGCTGCCGAATACGTTCGTCGACTATGACCGTGACCCGCGGGAGTACCGGCTCAAGGCCGTGCAGACGATCCTGGATGTGCACACCCGGATCTCCGACCTGTACTCCAGCCCGCACAACCAGATCGCCCAGCAGCTCCGGCTCACCATCGAGACCATCAAGGAGCATCAAGAGGGCGAGCTGATCAACAGCGGGGACTATGGGTTGCTCGCCAACACCCACCCCGACCAGCGCATCCCGACCGTAGCCGGACCGCCGACCCCGGACGACCTGGACAGCCTGCTCCGGCTGGTCTGGAAGCAGCCTGCGTTCTTCCTGACCCACCCGGCGGCCGTCGCCGCGTTCGGCCGGGAATGCACCCGGCGCGGTGTGCCGCCGCCCACGATCAGCATGTTCGGCTCGCAGTTCCTCACCTGGCGCGGGATTCCGATCGTCCCGTCGGACAAGGTGCCGTTGGTCGGCGGGAAGACGAAGGTCCTGCTGATCCGGGTGGGGGAGGCGCGCCAGGGCGTCATCGGGCTGTTCCAGCCCGGCCTGGCCGGCGAGCAAGGCCCCGGGCTGTCGGTGCGCTTCATGGGGATCGACCGCAGCGCCATCGCGTCGTACCTGGTGTCGCTGTACTGCTCGCTGGTGGTGCTGACCCCGGATGCGCTGGCCGTGCTCGACGACGTCGAGGTGGAAAAGTTCCATGACTACGCCCCCACCTACCGCTGAGGTTCCGGACACGCCGTTCCCGCTGCCGGACGAAGCGACGCTGAATCGCCTGGCCGGGGAGTTCTTTGCCGCGCTCCCCGGCGGGGCGCAGCAGCCGGGCGGCGGTTGGCCGCTACCGCAAGGCCTACCGGCGGCGGACGGTCCGGGCATCACCACCCCACCGGCCCCGCCGACCGGGCCACCGCCGACCAGCCTGGGTGCCACCAGCGGCGCTTCCGCGGCCGGCAGCGCCATGCCGTTTGTCCCCGACATGGCACCGGGCGTCCCTGACCTACCGTCACCCGGCCCGGATCTGGACCCAACCGCCGGTCCGTTCTACTTCCTCGGCAGCCCGCCGGGCCTCAACCCGGGCGCGTCCGCGGCAGGCCCCGGGCGGTCGCCGTACGAGCTGCCGGTGCTGGATGTGCCGGCAGTTGACACCGCGTCACTTGATTTCGCGCCGCTGTCGCTAGAGCCCACCTCGTCGGGTTTCTACTTCCTCGACGAGAGTGCGTTCCGGGCGGGCGGTCCGTTCGCCGTGGACCGGCCGGTGGAGATCCCGGAACTGGCCGACCTCCCCGACGACCCGCATCCGGCCTTCGACGTCAACGCGGTGCGTCGGGACTTCCCGATTCTGTCCGAGATCGTCAACGGCAAGCCGCTGATCTGGTTCGACAACGCCGCCACCACGCAGAAGCCGCAAGCCGTCATCGACCGGCTGTCCTACTTCTACGCCCACGAGAACTCCAACATCCACCGCGCCGCGCACACCCTGGCCGCCCGGGCCACCGAGGCCTTCGAGAACGCCCGGGACACCGTGGCGCGTTTCCTCGGGGCCGGCTCCGCCGAGGAGATCGTCTTCGTCCGGGGCACCACCGAGGGCATCAACCTGATCGCGAAGGCCTGGGGCGGGCGCCACGTGCGCGAGGGCGACGAGATCGTGATCTCCCACTTGGAGCATCACGCGAACATCGTGCCGTGGCAGATGCTGGCCAAGGCGACCGGCGCGATCATCAAGGTCATCCCGGTGAATGACGCGGGCGAGTTGCTGATGGAGGACTACGCGGACCTGCTCTCCGATCGCACGAAGATCGTCGCGGTCACCCAGGTCTCCAACGCGCTCGGCACGGTCACCCCCGTCGAGGAGATCGTGGAGCTCGCGCACCGGGCCGGTGCCATCGCGGTCATCGACGGCGCCCAGTCCGTCCCGCACACCCCCGTCGACGTGAGTGCGATGGGCGCGGACTTCTTCGTATTCTCCGGCCACAAGGTCTTCGGCCCCACCGGCATTGGTGCGGTGTACGGCACCAGGCAGGCCCTCGCCGACATGCCGCCGTGGCAGGGCGGCGGCAACATGATCACCGACGTGACCCTGGAACGCGCGCTCTATCAACCGCCGCCGGGACGCTTCGAGGCCGGCACCGGGAACATCGCCGACGCGATCGGCCTGGCCACCGCGCTGGACTACGTCGAGCGCCTCGGCATGGCGAACATCGCGGCCTACGAGCACGCCCTGGTCGAGCACCTCACCGCCGGCCTGCGGGAGATCCCCGGGTTGCGCCTGGTCGGGACGGCGGCGGAGAAGGCCAGCGTCGTGTCGTTCGTGCTCGAAGGGTTCAGCACCGAAGAGGTGGGCCGCGAACTCGACCGCGAGGGCATCGCGGTACGCACCGGGCACCACTGCGCCCAACCGATTCTGCGCCGCCTCGGTGTGGAGACGACGGTGCGGCCCTCGTTGGCGTTCTACAACACCCACGAGGAGATCGACGTCACGGTGGACGTGGTCGACCGCCTCGCGCGCAGCCGGGGCCCGCAAGGCTGACGGAAACTCCTCGCCAGTCCGACCAGTCCACCCCGGGCGGGCTGCCGAATAGGGGGCAGTCGACCCGAGCAGCGCGCACTGGCAACAGTCGCGACTCCGTGGATCGGTAAGCGCGGCCGCCGTTCGGCGTGCCCGCAGCCTCGTACGGCGCGAGAACCGCGCCTCCCACCAAAGGATTTTTCTGATGCGTCTGCCCACTCGCACCGCCGCGGCTACCTCACTGGCCGCGGTCCTCATTGCCGGCCTCGCCGCCTGCGGGAGCAGCAAGAGCGACACCGCCGTGGCTCCGGCCACCGACACCGCGGCGTCGACCACGACCGAGCACTCCGGCATGGACATGAACGCCGCCGTCACCGGTGCGC
>DASQPJ010000280.1:0-16863 GCA_035644015.1 Sporichthyaceae bacterium | reverse complement strand
AGCGCCTCGCGGACCGGCTTCTTGCCCGCGACGCGTAGCTGGATGAGCACCGCGGCATATCCGTCGAAGTGCGGAATGGTGAAGAAACCCTTGGGCGCCGCGGCCAGCAGGGCCTCCTTCTCGTGCAGGTCGGCGACCCGGACGCCGAGGATCTCGCCGTCCGGCACCGGCTCAGTGCCGAACCGCTTGAGGTCGGCCTTGGTGAATGGCCGTTCCCATGCGAAGCACTTGTCGCGCAGATTCCAGGCGCGATTTCCGTGCCGTTCGACCTCGACGGCGTCCGGAAAACCCATCGCCACCTGCGCAATCTCATCCAGGGTCAGCACGGGGCGTCCTTTCGATCAGACCTAGACGTAAGTGGTGACTAACATTTAGGCTGACCACCATGACGCCTCCGGACATCGTCTCCCACCACCTCAACCACGCCGGCCAGAACGTGCTGACGATCGCCAGTTGGGTGATCGCCGCCGCGGTGCTGGTGCTGGCCGGGTGGCTGAGCCGCCGGGCCAAGCACCCGATCTTCGTGTGCATGGTGCTGGCCTCCGGGGTGGCCGCGCTGGCCGAGCCGCTCTACGACGTGATGTTCAGCCTCTACTTCTACTCCGGGCACGGCATGCAGAAGACCTACACGGTCTTCGACATCCCGCAGCCGGTCTGGGCCTACAGCGGCTACGCGATCCTCTACGGCCTGCCGGCCATGTTCATCGTCAAGGAGATCGGCGAGGGGAAAATGACCCCAACCCGGCTGTGGGCCTGGGCCGGCGTCGAGTTGCTCGAGTCCTGCGTGTTCGAGATCGCCGGCATCAACCTGGGCACCTACACCTACTGGGGCCCGCACGTGTTCCGCATCTGGCACTACCCGATCGTCATCGGCGTGCTGGAGGCCGCGCAGGTCATGTGCTTCGCGGTGGCCTGCGCGAACCTGCGCTACCGGATGACCGGGACGTGGCAGAGCGTGGGCGCCCTGGTGATCTTCCCGGTCACCATGCTCGGCGCGAACTTCGGCGCGGGCTGGGCGGTGATCGTGGCCATCCATGCGCACGAGGCCAACGTCTGGTGGGTCCGCGCGGCGACGCTGGTCAGTATCGCCACCGCCGCATTGCTGGTGCGCCTGGTCATCGCGCTGATCCCGCCACCGGGCAACGCCGCGGACCTGCCGCGCGCCGAGCCGGCGGGCCGGGTGCTCGCCCACAACTAACCTAACTTCGGAGGCAACCCCGGCAGTTGAGCCCTCGGTCACCCCTCCCGGAGGATGGGGCGGTGAGCGTCGCCGCGGGCCTGCTCGACGTCGAGAATCTGACCGGGCAGTCACGGTTCGTCGTCGACCTGGTCAGCATCCCGATCTTCAGCGCGATCGCCGGACTGATCACGAACTGGACCGGCGTGATCATGCTGTTCGCGCCGCTGCGGTTCCGTGGGTTCCGCTGCCCGGGCGTCAAGACGCTGTTCCCGTTGCTGCCGCGCCGGATCCAGGTGCTGCCGATCTTCGCGCCCGGAGGCGTGCTGGGCTTTCAGGGCTTCATTCCCGCCCGCGCCGAACGCATGGCCAGCATCTGCGTGGACAAGGGGTTGTCCCGGCTGGGCAGCGTGCGCGACTTTCTCAACGAACTGGACCCGGACGCGATCGCGGATCAGATCGCCCTCGTCGCCCGCCCGCTGGTGCCGGGCATGGTCGAGGAAATCATGCAGCGGGAGCACCCGGAGCTATGGGCGCAACTATCACCGCCACTGCGTGGGGTCGTCCAGCAACGCGTGCTGAACCGGCTGCCGGTGATCGCGCACCACACGATGGACGCGATCGAGGACAACATCGACGAGCTCATCGACATCAAGTTGATGGTGGTGGCCCGGCTGCGCGAGGAGCCGCGAATTCTGCGCGACGTCATTCGCAACCTCGGCGCGCGGGAGTTGCGGTTCATGACGGCAATCGGCTTTTGGCTGGGGCTACCGCTGGGCTTGCTGCTCGCGCTCCTCCTGCAGGCGACCTCATCGGTGCCGGGACTGCCGCACTGGCTGGTCGTGCTGGTCGGTGCCGCAGCAATCGGCGTCACGGTCAACGTCGTCGCGATCAAGATGGTGTTCGAGCCGGCCGAGCCCGCGCCGCGCTACCGCTACTTGTGGAAGCAGGCCAAGTTCGCCAGACGCCAGTACGAGGCGTCCGCGAGCTATGGCTGGTCGTTGGCCCACGAGGTCATCACGATGTCGAACATCGTCACCGAACTGGTCACCGGGCCGCGCTCGGACAAGACACGGGTGCTGATCCAATCGGTGATGGTCGGGGAGGTCGATCGCATGATCGGGCCGACCCGGGCACTGGTGCGCGTGGCGGTGGGCAGTCAGGAATTCGACGCGATCCGCCGCAGCAGCACCGCAATGGCGTGGGACGTACTGCCGCACCTGGCTGCCGACGACGAGTTCACCCGGCGGCAGGCGGCGAAGATCGACGCGTTCTGCACCGCACGCCTGCGTGAGCTGCCGCCGAGTGAATTCATGGAGATGCTCTACTCGGCTGTCGAACAGGACGCCTGGCTGCTCTACGTGCACGGTGGTTTCCTGGGGTTGTTCGTCGGCGCCGCGCACCTGGTGATCTTCGGAGGATGAGGATGAGCGAGCCTCTCCCGGTGCACTCGGGTGATCGCCTGCCGGTCCGGTTCGACCCACGGCGGTATGCGGGCGCGACCGGGTTGGTGCGCTTCGCCGTCGGCACCGGCTGGCGGGTGTCGGGATGGGCGGTGCGCAGCACCGTCGCCACCTCCACGGAGTTGATGCGCGACGTGGTGTCCGGCCGGCCGATCCCGGAGATCCTGGACCGACAGCTCGACGCGGCCCGCCGCCGCATGGTGCGGGCGTTGGGCCTGTCGCCGTATGGACCCCTGGTGGTTCGGATGGAGGGTGACAGCGCGTCACCTGCGGAACTGCGCGAGCAGGGTGATGCGTTGCTCCGGCATCTCGGCGATCCGCAACTGCGCCCCCGCGAGGAACACCCGGCGTTCGCCCGCGTCCTGCGGGAGCTGACTCCGGACGAAGCCCGCATGCTGCGGTTTCTGACTCTTTCCGGGCCCCAACCGGTCATCGACGTGCGCACCAAGACCCCATTGGGTAAGGGATCCGAGCTGCTCGCCACCGGGATCAACCTGGTTGCGGACATGGCCGGGTGTACCTATCCCGACCGTGACCAGCAGTACCTGGCCAACCTGGTACGACTCGGCCTGGTCCTGTTCTCCGAGGAGCAGGTTGATGATCCGCGGCGGTATTCGTTCGTGGAGGCGCAACCGGCCGCCGCCGCGGCGATCGCGAAGGCCCGCCGGACCGCGACGGTGTACCGCAGTGTCGGGATCTCGGAGTTCGGCAGGCAATTCTGTGAGGTCTGCTTCACCTTGGACGGCTATGACGCGGGCGGTTGGCTCGACGATGTGCGCTGACTGACGTTCCGTCAGGCAGTGACGCCTTCCGCGGTCAGCCGGGCCAACAACGACCGATTGAACAGCAACGTGCGCAACTCCTCGGCCACCTGGAACAGCGGGTCGACGCAGCGCGCCGCCCGGCAGAACGCGATCGCGCCGGTGATCGAGGCCAGACAGGTGGTGGCCAACGAGTCGGCGTCGGCCGCCGGCCACCCCTCAGCCTCGAAGGCCGCGGCGACGGTGGACCGCCAGCCGGCCAGGATCAGCGCGGCCTTGTGCGCCAACGCCTCGTCGTCCCCGCCGCCGGCCGCGGTGGGCACCACCGGGCAGCCGGCCCGGAAGTCGCTGTCCTCCAGCACCCGGGTCCAGAACGCGATCAGCCGGGTGATCACCGCGTCCGCACCGTTGCGCGCGGCGCGCTCGATCATCCCGGTGAAGGACTCGCCGGCGTAGTCCAACGCCTCGTCGATCAGCTGGGCGCGCCCGGCCGGGAAGTGGTGATAGACCGAGCCGCGCGGGGCGCCGCTGCGGGCCAGCACCTCGTCCACGGTGACGCCGGCCGCGCCGCGTTCGCGCATCACCTCGATGGTGGCGACCAGCATCTTCTGCCGGGTCTCGCCGCGCGCTGCCATGATTCTGATTCTAAGGTATCAACCATAGAATCAGGCGAGCAGGCGCTGGATGCCCTCCAGGTTGGCGTTCATCGCGGCCTGGTATTCCTCCAGGCGGCGCGCCACGATGCGGCCTTCCTTGTCCGGCATCGCGGTGATCGCCCCGGCCAGGCCGGAGGGCCCGGGGCCCATTTTGGCCCACTGCCGGATGACGGTGGCGTCGCGGCCGGGCTCCACCTCGAAGCCCCAGGACGCACTGACCTCACCGGCGTGGTTTAACACCTGCCAGACCCAGCGACGGCCCTCTTCCACCTCGCTCACCAAGGATTCCGTGGTCCATTCACCCATGGCCTCGTGCTTGTTGTGGCCCCGGAACCGGTTGCCGACGGCCACCCCGGTGGCCCCGTCCAGCCATTCCGCGGACTGCAGTTCGGGGGAGAACCGGGCCGGCAGGTTGATGTCGGTGATCAGCGCCCAGACCTGCTCGGGGTCGGCCGCCACCCGAACCGAGCACTCCATGGTGGGGCAGTCGCGGTATCGCATCGGGTGCCTCCGTCTACTATGGTCGCGACCATAGTATTGCGACCGGAGGGTGGCGGCCATGCGGGTCGGCGTGTTGGTGCAACCGCAGGCGCCGGGCGCGGTCGAGTTCGCGCAGCGGGCCGAGGGCATCGGGGTGGCCACCGTCTGGTCCCCGGAGACCTGGGGCTACGACGCACTGACCGGCCTGGCCTGGATCGCCGCGCGCACCACGACGCTCGAGGTCGGCACCTTCGCGGTGCAACTCGGCTCGCGTAGCCCGGCGCTGCTGGCTTCCTCCGCGCTGAGCCTGCAGGCCATGTCCGGCGGACGGTTCCGGCTCGGCGTCGGGGTGTCCGGGCCCGGCGTGATGGAGGGCTGGCACGGGGTCCGCTTCGCCCGACCGGTGCAGACCACCCGGGAGACCATCGAGATCGTCCGCATGGTGTCCCGCGGCGAGAAGCTCGAGCACCCCGGCGAGATCTATCCGCTACCGCTGCCGGACAGCCGCGGCAAGGCGATCACCCCAGCGGTGCAGCCCGCGCACGTGCCGATCTACGTTGCCTGCCTGGGCCCGGCGAACCTGGCGTTGACCGGAGAACTGGCCGACGGCTGGTTGGGCAACACGTTCGTGCCGGAGCAGGCCGAGATCTTCCTCGACCCGATTCGCCAGGGCGCGGCCCGCACCGGCCGCACGCTCGCCGACCTGGACCTGGTGGCGCCGGTGGCACTGGAGATCGCCACCGACGAGGCCGACGCGCGGGAACGGGGCCGGCGGCACGCGGACGGCTACGCCTTCACCATCGGCGCGATGGGCACCGGCTCGACGAACTTCTACAACGACGCGTTCACCCGGCTCGGCTTCGGGCCACAGGTGGCCGAGGTTGCTCGACTGTGGAAGGAAAAGCGGCGCGATGAGGCCGCCGCCGCGGTGCCGTTGGAACTGGGCACCATGACCAATCTGGTCGGTACCCGCGAGCAGACCGCCGAGCGAGTGACGCAGTATCAGAAGGTCGGGATCACCACGCTATTGGCGAAAACCTCTGGGCCATGGAACGAGCAGCTGGTCGCGCTGCAGGTGCTGCTGGAGATCACGCGGCAGCTCTGACTCGGTTCACCTCCAGGTACCGGGTCGGCGGGCGAGGGCGTGCAGCGAACCGACGGTCACCGGGCTGAGCACCGGCGCCCGGTTCTTGAGCAGCCGAGGCAGGTCCCCGGCGTCGCAGATGAGGACATCCGTGGGCCACTCGCGGACCTCGACCTCGAGGCCCACGAACACCAGCACGGGCGTGACCTCGACCGGGTGACCGGCCGCGTTGGTGAGCAGGTGCGCGGCCCGGCGAGCCGTCACGCGGGCGTGGTGCAGGTGGTGGCCGCCCGTCCGCCGCTCGATGTGCAGCGTGAACACGCCGGTGGGGCCGATCACCAGGTGATCGATGTGCTCGCCGCGCTCGCCGACCGTGAGGGCGTGCACGACCCGCCAGGCCGGGCCGAGACCGGCCAGGCGCTTGGCCACGTACTGCTCGCCCAGCAGGTCCGCTCGCCAAGCGCGTTCCTCGGCGTGCGCGTGGCGAACTCGGGCGAACAGGCCACGCCGCGTTGCCTGCTGGGGCACCAGCACGGCCGGTTTGTGCGGCTGCACGCGCTGGACCTGCGCCGGAATGGTCGCGACGGCGACATCATCGAAATCGGTCATGCGGGGAGCCTCGGCACCGCAAACCCCAACCTGTACCACCCGCAATGACTATTTTCGCCTGGCCCGACGGGGTGGTTCAGGCCCAGGGCGGCTTCACGTCGACCACGTGTTTCGGGTTGGGGCGCTCGCCCTGCGAGTAGTCGCCGAACGGGCCGTCGCGGCGGGCCACCGCCGCGGGCACGCCCTCGGACTCCGCGTAGTCGATGAACTCCAGCGCCTCCGGGGTGTTGCGCAGCATGCCGTCCAACAGGCTGCCGACCAGCTGGGTGGAGCCCAGGCCCATGTTGGCGTAGGCCTGATTGACCACCAGCTTCATCGCGGTCAGCTGGTTCAGCGGAATGGTCAACAGCCGCCGGCAGAGGTCGTGGGTCAGCTGCTCGAGCTGGTCGAACGGCACGGCGTGGTTGATCAGCCCGATCTCCTCGGCCTGCTTCCCGGTCAGCGCACCGCCGGTCAACGCCAGCTCCTTGGCCTTGGCCAACCCGAGCCGGTACACCCACATGCCGGCGTGGTGGCAACCCCACATCCGCGAGTACGGCGTGCCGATCACCGCGTCGTCGGACATCAGCACGATGTCCGCGCACAGTGCCATCTCGCTGCCGCCGCCCACGCACCAGCCGTGCACCTGGGCGATCACCGGCTTCGGGCTGTGCCACAGGCTCATGAACTTGGGCACCCAACCCAGGGTCGGCGAGGAGGCGGCGATGAACTCCTTGCCGGGGTCCCATGTGCCGTCGGTGTAGAGCAGGTCGTCCCAGTGGTGGAAGCCGTCGCCGAAGTCGAAGCCGGCGCAGAACGCCCGCCCGGCCCCGCGCAGCACGATCACCTTGACCGCGGTATCGCGCACGGCTCGCTCGACCGCCGCCGCCAACTCGTCGGGCATCGGCGGCACGATCGTGTTCAGGCTCTCCGGCCGGTTCAGAGTGATCGTCGCAATGCCTGCGTCGGCGGCGTAGACGAGCGTGGTGAAGTCAGCGGTCATTGGTTCACGCCTCCGGCGCTTCGGTGGAACGTCGTTGTTGTGCCTTGAGCCAGATGGTGGCCGCCTCGACCCGGTTGGCCGCGCCGAGCTTGCGCAGGATCCGTTTGACGTGGGACTTGGCGGTGTCCTCGCTGATCACCAGCCGCGCGGCGATGTGCGCATTGGACGCCCCACCACCGAGCAGCGCCAGCACCTCGAGTTCGCGCTTGGACAAGCCCTCCGCGTTCTCCTCGGCGGGCAGGATCGCGCTGGTCGCACTCGACGCCCCGGCGCCCTCGAAGCCGGAGCTGACCAGCTCCACCTCGGCGTCCAGGTACTCGGCGACCACCGCCTCGGTGCGCTGCAGCAGCCGACGTAGTTCCTGCCCCTGGGCGCGCAGACGGTCCGTCAGTTGCGCCCGCTCGACGGCGAACCCGAAGCCCTCGGCGAACGCCCACAGCGAATCGCGGTCGAACTCGTCGACCCGGCGCGGCTTGAGTCGGTGGTCAGCGTGAATGAAGCCGATCACCCGGCCCTCCGGCATGATCGGCGCGGCCACATAGGAGTGCGTGTCGTAGGCCGCGGCCAGTTCGGCGAAAACCCGCGGGTTGTCCACCACCTGTTGAATGGCCATCGGTTTACGCCGCCGGATCATCTCGGTCTCCAGCACCTGCGAGACCAACACCGCCGGGTGTTCCCGGCTGAATGCCAGCAGCCGGGCGGCGGACGCGGGGTCGCCCTCGACCCAGAACGCCTCGGCGAACAGTTCCTTGCCGCGCACCCGGTAGAGCACCGCCCGGTCGAAGCCGCACGCCTCGCAGGCCTGCCGCGGCGCGGCGGCGATCATCGCCTCGGTGTTGGGCATCCGCCGCAGGTGCGCCAACGCGACGTGCACCCGGGCGAGCACGGCGAGGCGCTCGCGCAGTTGCTCGTCGGTGGCTCGGTCGCGCCGCTCGTGCAGGTCGGCCAACGCCCGCACGGCGTCCGCCACGGCGGGATCGGCGCCCGCGGTGAGCGCGCCGATGCGTTCCTCCAGGTCCGCCAACTCGTCGTCGAGCGCCGCGCGCACCTGCGCGGCAGGCCCGGCCGGCGGGTTGTCCGGCCACGGCGGCAGTTCTCCGGCAAGAGGGTGGTGGACCACGTCGCCGGTGGTGTGGGTCACGGCGTCACGGTAGCGGCGGCGCCTGCTCCGGGGCGGTGTAGGCCGGCAGGTCCGGGCTCGGCGCCCAGGAATGGCGGCGCAACGCCTTCATCGCCCGGTACTTGGCCACGCCGTGGGCGTTGCCCGCGTACCAGACCAGGTGCACCGAGATCGGGAACGCGGCGTTCCAGAACAGCTCCGGGATCGGGTCGCGCGGCGCCGGTTCGGCGGCCATGTCCACCTCCGCGCAGACGTACCCCTCGCCGTCGTCGTAGGACATGCGTTGCAGGATCACGCCGTCGGCGTCGCAGATGGTGGTCTCACCGAGCATCCGGGAGGGCCAGCCCAACCCGGGCACCAGCGGGGTTTCCATGGTGAACGGGCCGACGTGGGACGGATGCACGGCCGGCACGCCGAGCATGCGGGCCATCCGCGGCGGGGTCTCCCGGCAGTACTGCATGAGGAATTCTTCGTCGCGTTTGATGAACCAGCCCCGGGTGGCCGCCCAGGTCGGGAACGACGGGAAGTGCATGCCGCCGGCCAGCAGCCGCACTCGCCCGACCAAGCGCTTGGCGGTGCGCACCCGACCCCACTCGAAGCCGTTGGCGCAGCCGATCGGGCCGATCGACGTGCTCATCACGCCGTCGTCGGTGCCCGAGGAGTAGTAGTTGTTCTCCCAGAACGACGGCTGGTCCTTGTCGTGCAGGTGGATGCCGCCGTCGGGCTCGCACAACGCGTAGGTGCCGCGGGTGTCCGTGCCACGCACCGCGATGAACCCGCCACCCACCAGGCAGTCGTGGTCGCGGGCCAACTGACGCAGCGTCTGCAACGGGCGACCGAGCAGCGGCTGGGCCACCGACCGCATCCGCCGGTCGTAGGCGTTGGGCGAGGTCATCGCCTCGGGCAGGAAGATCGCCTCCGGGGAGTGCTCCTTGGCCGCGGCGCTCACCAGCTCCGCGCAACGGCGCAGGTTGCCCTCGACGTCCCCGATCTGCAGCGCCGGTTGGACGGCGACCACCCGGGTCATCGGGCAACTCGGTGGCGAGCCACGATCGCGCCGGCGTCGATGCCCGCGGGCAGGCAGCCCAGGGTGCCGCCGGTGTCCTCCAACTTGCCCGCGCAATACGCGTCGGCAATGGCGGGCGGCGCGAAGCGGACCAGCAATGAGGCCTGCAGGCAACGCGCCATGCGCCCGGTCAATTCGCGGGCTCGGGCCTCGTCGACGCCGGCGGTGACCATGTCCCGCAGTTGGGTGACCGCGGTGTCCAGTCGCCGGTTCGCGCCGCCGGCCAACGCCAGTTCGTCGAGGAACGCCGCGACGCAGTCCGGTTCGCGTTGCATCGCGCGCAGCACGTCGAGGGCCTGCACGTTGCCCGAGCCCTCCCAGATCGACATCAGCGGCGCCTCCCGGTAGCTGCGCGGCAACCGCGACTCCTCGACGTAGCCGTAGCCGCCCTGACACTCCAATGCCTCGGCGGCATGCAGCGGGGCGCGTTTGCAGATCCAGAACTTCAGCACCGGGGCGGCCAGGCGGCGGAATGCGGTGGCGGCCGGGTCGCCGGCGGCGGCGTCCTGGGTGGATCGCGCCAAGCGCAGGGCCGACCAGGTCGCCGCCTCGGTCTCCAGGGCCAGGTCGGCGAGCACCGCGGTCATCGCGGGTTGGTCGACCAACCGCCGGCCGAACGCGGCACGGTGCGCGGACCAGTGGATCGCCTCGATGGTGCCGGTCCGCAGCACCGCGGTCGAGCCGAGCACGCAGTCCTGCCGGGTGCCGCCGATCATCGCCATGATCGCCCGCACGCCGCGGCCGGGCTCTCCGATCACGTGCGCCAGCGAACCGTCGAAGCGGACCTCGGCGGTCGCGTTGGAGCGGTTGCCGAGCTTGTCCTTGAGCCGGTCCAACGTCCAGCCGTTGGCGCTGCCGTCCGGCAGTCGGCGGGGGACCAACAGGCAGCTCACCCCTTCGGGGGTCTGCGCGAGCACGAACAGCGCGTCGGACTGCACCGCGGAGACGAACCACTTCTCGCCGGTGACCCGGTAGCTGCCGTCGTCCTCGGGCTCGGCGATGGTGGTGTTGGCGCGGACATCCGAACCGCCCTGTTTCTCGGTCAGCGCCATGCCGATCAGCGCGCCCTGCTTGGCCGCGGGGGCCAGCGGCCGGGTGTCGTAGATCCCGGAGGTGACCAGCGGCTCCCACTGGGCCGCCACCGTCGGGTCCAGTCGCAGCGCGGGCACGCAGGCGTAGGTCATGGCCAGCGGGCAGGTGGAGCCGGCCTCGACCTGCGCGACGCCGATGAACTTGGCCGCCCGGGCCACCTGGGCGCCGGGGCCGTCATCGGCCCACACCGCACCCGCCACTCCGTGCTCCACGGCCAGACCCATGACGTGGTGCCAGGCCGGGTCGAAGCGGATCTCGTCGACCCGCGCGCCCGAGCGGTCGTAGGGCAGATGCACGGGCGGGTGCTCGTTGGCGGCGAAGCCGGCCTCCAGGCCCTCGGCCGAGCCGAGCGCGCTGCCGAGTTCGGCGCACTCGGCCACCCGCTCGGCGGCGCCGAACGCGGTCATCGCCTCGACCAGCGCGACGTCGTCGGTGATCACGTCGAAGTCCTGCAGGCGCGGCGGGGTGTTGGCGGTGGCCCGGTTCGACGCGGTGGCCGGCACAGCGAGCGTGGTCATGGGTCGATGCAACCCCTCCCCGGCCGTGGGGGGAAGCGGGATGACCCCGAGTGGGGACAAGGTGCACCACGAATGGCGACGAGCCGGTCCGGGGCCGGCCATACGGTTCGTTCATGGAGGAGATCGCGCGCCACGACAGCGCCGACGTCGTCATCGCCGGATCCCGTTGCGCGGGCAGTGCCGCGGCCATCGGATTCGCCCGGGCCGGGCGCACGGTGATCGCCGTCGACCGCGCCCGCTTCCCCTCCGACACCCTGTCCACGCACGTGAACTTCCCGTCCGCCGTCGCCGAGATCCAGGCGGTCGGGGCGCTGGACCGGGTGCTGGCCTACGACCCGCCCAAGTGCACGCACGGGATGATCGAGGCCGACGGGGCCCGCTGCATCCAGCGGTTCGCGGCGGTGGACGGCATCGACTACGGCATCTGCCTGCCCCGCCCCGAGCTGGACATGGCACTGGTGGAGACCGCCCGGGCGACCGGCGCGGAGGTCCGCGAGCACACCTCGGTGGAGAAGGTGCTGTGGAGCGGCGGGCGCATCGCCGGGGTGGTGGTCCGGGAGCCGGACGGCAGCTTCACCCAGATCGCCTGCAAGATGCTCGTCGGGGCGGACGGGCGGCGTTCGACGGTGGCGCGACTGGTCGGCGCGGACCGGCCCTACCGGGGTTCACGCAACGAGCGCGGCTGCGCGTTCTGGTACATGGACGACCCGCGGGTCGGCACCGAGTGGCGCGAGCGGCTGATCCAGCTGCGCTCCGGCGACACCCACGCGCTGATCTTCCCCTGCCCGAACGACCGGGTGCTGTGCCTGTTCATGGGCCCGGTGCTGGACGTGCCGAAGTTCCGCAAGGACCCCGAGGCCATGTGGGAGGCGATGCTGGAGGCCAACCCCGCGGTGCGGCTGCGGCTGGGCGGCGCGACGAACTTCAGCAAGCTGCGCTCCACCGGGGACAACGTGGCGTTCTTCCGTCGCTCCAGCGGGCCGGGCTGGGCGCTGTGCGGCGACGCCGGGCACTTCAAGGACCCGATCATCGGGCAGGGCATCCGGGATGCGCTGCGGTTCGGCCGGTTGCTCGGTGAGGGTTGCGGGCCGGTGCTGGACGACCCGGACGCGGCCGACGCGGCGGCCCGCGCCGTGGAGGCCCGCCGGGACCGGGAGTGCAACGCGACCTACCACTGGGGCAATCGGGAGTCCCGCGACTTCGTGGTCAACCCGATCGTGCAGGAGGCCCTGGTCGACCTCGACGGCCGCGAACCACCGCTACTGCTGCAGATGTTCGACCGCATCTCCAAGCCGCACCACGTGTTGAACCCGGCACGCGGAGCGAAGTACGTGGGCCGGGCGATGCTGCGCCGTGGGGCGGACCGTTCTGCCCTGCTGAAGGAGGCGCTCGGCGAGATCCGCATCGACCGCGACGCGTGGCGCGAAGAGCTGCGCCCGAAGTTCCGGTCGGCGAGGATCACCGCCTCGGAGCGGGCCGACTACGAATGGCCGCCGCGCACGCCGGCGCGCAGCCGATGAGCGAGCCCACCACCCGTCGGGTCGCCGCCGTGCAACTCGCGGTGCGCATCGGTGACGTGCCGTCCAACCTGCGCCACATCGAGGACATCGTCGGGCAGGCGGTGCGCGAGCACTCCCCGGAGATGGTGTTCCTGCCGGAGAGCGCCAACCACCCGAACATCCACGGCCGGGTGATGCGCCACGTCGTCGAGCCGATCCACGGCCCGACGCTGGCCACCCTGCGCGGGTTGGCGGCCAAGCACGACTGCATCGTCGGCGGTGGGTATCTGGCGATCCGCGGTGGGGACGCCCGCGGCACCTACGCGGTCTGTGAACCCGACGGCGCGATCTCCTTCCACGACAAGGACCAGCCGTCGATGTGGGAGAACAACAACTACACGCCGGGTCAGGACCTCGGCATCGCGGACACCGGCATCGGCCCGATCGGCGTGGCCAATGGGTTCGAGTGGCTGCGCTCGCGGACCGCGGCGCGGTTGCGTGGTCGGGTGCGGTTGGTGGCCGGCGGCATGTGTTTCCCGTCGTTCCCGCAGTGGGGCGTCACCAAGAAGTGGTTCTGGGAGCGGGAGCACGCGACGATGGTCGAGCTGGCCCGGGAGACGCCGGGACGGATGGCCCGGGTGGTCGGCGTGCCGTGCGTGCATCCCTCGCACGTCGGGGACATCACGATGTCCACGCCGTTCGCGCCGGGCGTGCCCTGGCCGACGATCCTGCTCGGCGAGACGCAGATCGTGGATGGGGCCGGCACCTCGTTGGCGCACCTGTCGTATGACGACGGCGAGGGGTATATCGCCGCCGATGTGGCCTGGGGCGAGGCGAAGCCGGTCAACCCGGTGCCGCCGCGGTTCTGGATGCCGACGCTGCCCTGGACGGTGCACACCGTCTGGTACGCCACGAATGCGTCGGGGCGAGCGCGCTATGCGTTGGACCGGAAACGGAAGATGTTCCCGTGGCAGTGGGATCCGGCGCAGGGGAGGGACCTGCCCGACCGAGTTCCGCCGGGCATGCTCGACTGAGGGCATGACGAACCTCGAGCAGTACCTGGAGTTCCTGGCGGCCCACCATCAGGGCGCGCTGATCACGCTGAAGCGGGACGGGCGGCCGCAGTCGTCCAACGTGGTGTACGGGTGCGACGGATCGCGGGTGCGAGTGTCGCTGACCGCGGACCGCGCCAAGACACGCAACGCCGCCCGCGATCCGCGGGTCAGCCTGCACGTGTCCCCGGACTTCGGGTCGTACGTGGTCGCCGAGGGCGATGCGGTGTTGACGGCGGTCGCGGCCGCGCCGGACGACGCGGTGGTGGAGGAGTTGGTCGACCTCTACCGATCGCTGGCCGGCGAGCACCCGGACTGGGCGGACTTCCGCACCGCCATGGTCCAGGAGCGCCGTCAGGTGCTGTCGTTCGTCGTGACGCACGCCTACGGGAGACTGCCCGGCTGATCAGCCCTCCAGGGCCGCGTCCAGGGTGATCTCCACGCCGGTCAGGGCCTTGCTCACCGGGCAGTCCGCCTTGGCGGTCTTCGCCACCTCGTCGAACCCGGCGGCGTCCAGACCGTCGACCTCGGCGCGCACGGTGAGCTTGATGCCGGTGAGCCGGAAGCCGCCGGCCGGGTCGGGGCCGAGGGAGACGTCGGCCTGCACGTCGATGCTGTGCACCGTGCCGCCGGCGTTGCCGATCAGCGCGGACAGTGCCATGGCGTAGCAGGAGGAGTGGGCGGCGGCGATCAGCTCTTCCGGGCTGGTGGTGCCGTCGGCGTTCTCGGCCGCGCGCTTCGGGAACGAGACCTCGTAGGTGCCGACGCCGGAGCTGGTCAGCTCGACCTTGCCGGAGCCTTCCTGCAGGCTGCCGGCCCAGGCGGTGCGTGCGGTGCGGGTGGGCATGGGAGTCCTCCGTGGTCAGTAGTTGTCGAACGTAGTGCGCGGCGGGTTGCGCGCGCGTGTCGCCGGATGGAACTCGGGGGTGCGCGTGGTTGTTCCCCGACTTACCTTCATAGAACGTTTGTTCGAACAATGTCCCTACTTTCCATACAGAGAATCATTTTCATGAAATAATGAGGGCATGTTCGTTCCCCCCTCGTTTCAGCTCGACGCCAAGGCCCTGCTTCAGGACCTGGGCACGGTGCTCGATGCGCCGTTCCCGGCGCCGCGGGAGGCGGACACGGCGGTGGAGCAGGCGCAGTCCGAGGGCCTGACCTACTTGGGGCTGTTGGAGCGGGCCGCCTCGATGGTGGCGGGGGAGCAGCGGCGGGTGATGGCCGTGCAGGTCGGTCTGGCGAACGCGGAACCGGGTCCGTTCGAGGACGCTGACGACGCCGAGTGGGCGGAGTGGTCGGCGTGTGCCGAGATCGCGGCGGTGCTGCAGGTCGCTTGTCGCACCGCGGAGGGCCGCGTCGACGAGGCCCGGACGCTGTATGAGCGTCTGCCGTTGACGTTGGCGCGGTTGCGGTCGGGTCAGCTGACCGTGTCCAAGGCGGTCGTGCTGCTGGAGGAGACCCGCAATCTCGACGCGCCGGAGTGCGCCCGGGTCGAGCGCATCGTGTTGGCGAACATGGCCGGTACCAGGAGCAATTTCAAGCGACGGGTGCGCGGTGCAGTGCAGCGCGTGGACCCCGAGGCTGTGGTCCGTAAGCGCGAGGCCGCCCGCAAAGAAGTCGATGTCGTCACCTTCGAGGCCGAGGACGGCCTGCACGCGCTGAACGCGCTGATCCCGCCGGAGGCCTCAGCGGCGGCGTGGACGGCGATCAACGAGCACGCCAAGGCCCTGAAGGTGCCCGGCGATCAGCGCAGCGCCGGACAACTCCGCGCCGACGCCCTGGTCGACCTGCTGGTCAACAGGCCGGACGGCACCCCACGAGTGGTCTGGCACGTCCAGGTCATCGTCCCGGTCGGGACCCTGCTCGGGATCAGTGACGAGGACGCCCACATCCCGGGCCACGGCCCGATCCCCGCCGACGTCGCTCGTGACATCGCCGCCGACACCGCCTGGCAACGACTGCTCACCGATCCCGACACCGGTGCCCTGCTCGACGCGAACCCTGACCGCTACCGGCCCGGCAACCCACTCGACCGGTTCATCAAGATCCGCGACCAACACTGCCGCTGGCCCGGCTGCCGCCGAGCCGCCAAATACTGCGACGTCGACCACACCATCCCCCACGGAAAGCCCGGCGGTCTGACGATCCGTCAGAACCTGGCCTGCTTCTGCCGCCGACACCACCAGATCAAACAACTACCCGGCTGGAAAGTGACCCAGGGCGACCACGGGGAACTCACCTTCACCACCCCGACCGGGCGCAGCTACCGCACCCGACCACCCAACCCCGACGGCACCGAACCACCCGACGAAGTCCTCTGAGCGCGCACGCTCAGCAGTCCGCGGTGCAATCTCGGTCGCCCACCTTGGCGTGCTTGGCCGCCACCGCCTTTGCCGGTGACTTGTCGCGTCCGGCGCGCCAGGCGTCCAGGTACGGCCAGGGGTAGACCTCGCCGCGGCGCACCCACCACACGCCGTGCTCGGTCGGCCAGGAGATGCCGAAGTGCAGCTGCGACGGCCCGCCGCGGGCGTCGCCGGAGCGGCCGACCTTGCCGAGCAGTTCGCCCGTGTGCACATGCACGCCCGGCGTGATGCCCGCAGCCACGGCGGACAGGTGCGAGCCGTAGTAGCGCACGCCGTCGCTGCCGACGATCGACACCGAACGCCCACCGCGGTCCGGGCCCCGGTTGGTCCGCGAGGTCCAGCGGTCCATCGTCGACACCTCGTCGACCACGCCGTCCACCGGCGAGTCGAACCGACACCCGGCCGGGGCGAACATGTCCGTGGCTGGATAGTCGTGGTGGATGTGCCCGTAGTGGACGTGGTGCGCGCAGGCCAGCGGGAAGACGTGCGCCGGGGTGGCGGCGGCCGCAGGTGCGGCGGGCAGGGCCAGCAGAACCGCGGCGAGGACGGGCAGAACAGTCACCACTGAACGCTACGGGGAGGCCGGCTAACGCTCGGTGAAGCCGCGGCGCGATCATCGCTTCATGACCGCCGACGCGAATCGCGACATTGTCCGCACTGCCTTCGAGGGCTGGCAGGCGGGTACCACGTCCGTCGCCGACCTGTTCGCCCCCGACATGGTCTGGCGTATCGAGGGCCACTCCCTGGTGTGTGGGGAATACCCCACGGCGCAGGACTTCCTCGAGCAGGTGCTGGCGCCTTTCGGGGCACGCTTCAGCGAGGGCGAACGCTTCTGCCCCGTCAACATCCGTTCGGTGCTCGCCGACGGCGACACCGTCGCGGTCATCTGGGACGGCCGCGGTATCTGCAACGACGGGCTGCCCTACGAGAACAGCTACGCC
>DASQPJ010000279.1:0-3248 GCA_035644015.1 Sporichthyaceae bacterium | reverse complement strand
CGCCGGCGCCCTGGATGACGATGCCGTAGACGGTGGTACCCGGCACCACCGACGTGATGCTCAGGTGCTGGGTGTGCGGATCGGGTGCATCCACGGTGTAGGTGAAGATCTGGGCCGGATCGATGTCGCCCGGGCCAAACCCGTAGGTGAACCCCGGTAGGCCCGCGGAGTTGTTGCCGGCGTCATTGCACGCGACGACGCTGCCGTGGTGCAGCGTTGCACGCGGGTCGTCGCCGGCTGCGGCGAAGCTGCTCGGCGCCGCGAAGATGATCGACGTGCTCGCGGCCATCAGGCCGGCGACACCACGCCAGGTGTTTCTTTTTTTCTTGACACGACTCATGTCGATATCCCTCCCCTGCCGATAACGCTAGGGAGGAATGCACATCGTCCGCTGACAATAATCACAGTCCAGATACAGCAATTGCTCGGCGATTGCATTACGCATTTCCGATTATCAACGATAACTCGGACAAATGCGCAGAATCAGCGGGGCAATAGCTGTGACAGCAGGGTGTAGGCGGCCCCGTGCACGTTCGCGATGTGGTCGGCCACCGTCGAATGGTTCGCGCTGCTGCCGCTCTCGTAGGCGGTGTACACCGTCCCGTGGTCGAGCACCGCGCCCTCACCGAGATCCGGCATGGCGAAGCAGCGCAGCGGGTGGTCGCTCAGGTGCGCCGACCGAGCGGCCACCGTCATGATGCCGAACCCGTTGCCGCTGCTGCCGTGGCTGACGAAGATGAACCGATCGGCGGTGACCACCACCCCGTCGGTGAGCTTCGGGGCCTCGTACACGTGCTTCTTGTGCAGGGTGCCGTCGGCGTCGACGGAGTACTCGTACATGGAGCGCTTGTTGATGCCGTGGTGCCCGGTGTACAGGTGCCCGCCGTACGAGCTCATGAAGCTGGCCCAGTAGACCTTCTGCAGCCCGCCGGTCTTCCCCACGTAGGGCGCCGTCCCCGCGTTGTGCGACTGGAGGAAGTACTGGGCGAGCGTGCCCATGTCGTACTTGCGGACCTTCTCGCCGTTGGTGTTCGGCTTGTCCTGGGCGAACAGCCACTTGCCGACGATGGCGATACCGCCCAGATGCCCCTCGGCGACCTGGACCGTCCCGTAGGTGTCGCCGGTGGCGGGGTCGACGGCAACCAGAAGGGATCGATAACCGGTGCGGTATTCACCGATGATGATCAGGCTGGAGCCGTTGGGCAGCGCCCACGTGGTCATGCCCTGAGGCGTATAGCCCTGGGCGAGGTTCGGGATGGCGAACGCGTTGTCGAACGAGTTGTCATAGATTGCGCTGGCCGCGGCGCCGTAGAAGGCCTCGACCGTGGGCCGCGCCGGGTCACAACTGGCCGCTGCGGCCGCGTGCACCGGGTTTGCAATGCCCAGCACAGCCGCGATCACCCCGCCCGCAATCGTGGCGGCGATGGATCTGCCTCGTCGTCTCAAGTGAACGCCCCTCCCCGCCGATAACGCTAGGGAGAACTGCACGCCCGCAGCCGCGACTACTCACAGACATGCCGTGGCCGTGGTCCATCAATTGCTTTACTCAATGCGGGCCGGCGGCATCAAAAGGGACGAGTCGACTCCCTGGACGGTCACGGCGACAGCAGCCCGCTCAGTTGCGCGTACGCAGCCCGGTGGAGGTACGGGATGTGGTCGGCCGAGGGCGAGCGCGAGCCCGGCACACCGCTCTCGAACACCGTGTAGACGATCCCGTCGATCAGCACCGCGCCCTCGCCCAGGTTCGGCATCGCGAAGCAGCGGCGGTTGGCACTCAGTTGCGCCGACCGCGCTGCGACGGTCATCGTGCCGAAGCCCTTCGGGACGTCCGGGCGGGAGTGGCTGACGAATATGAAGCGATCGGGGGTGACCACCACGCCGTCGGTGTATCTGGGGGCTTCGTAGCCGCCGCCGACCCGGTTCAACGTGCCGTCGGACTCGACCGAGTACCGGTACATGTTGCGGTCGTCGACGCCGTGGTGGCCCGCCCACAGGTAGCTGCCGTCGGAGGTCATGAAGCTGGCCCAGTAGTTCAGCTTTTGCAGCGCGCCCGATCGGCCCACGTACGGCTTGGTCCGTTGTCCGGACGCGTGCGATGTGTCGAACGCGGCCGCGAGTGTGCTCATCCGGTACTTGCGGACGTTCTCGGCCTTGGCGTTCTCCTGGTCCTGCGCGAACAGCCAGTCGCCGACGATGGCGATGCCGCCCAGGTGCGAGGGGGCGACCAACACCTGTCCGTAGATGCCCCCGGTGTGCGGGTCGACCGCAATCAGGCGGGACTTCTGGCCGTCCTTGAACTCGCCGAGGATGAGCAGGGTCTGACCGTTGCGGGTCCACGAGGTCATGCCCTGCGGGACGTAGCCCGCGGCAATGTTCGGTATGCCCGCCGACACCTGGAACGTGTTGTCGTAGATCAGGCTGGCGGCGGCGCCGTAGAACGCCTGCACCGAGGGCCGCGCCGCGTCGCAGGTGATCGTGGTCGAGGCGGTGGTAAAGGTCGGGATGGTGGTAACCCTCGGGATGACAGGGCCCGGCGCGACCACCGCCACAGCCGGCGGGACTGCAGACGCCCGCCCCGCCGGACTTGCCGCGCCCAGCACAGCCGCGACCGCCGCTGCCGCAACCGCAATCCACGGATTTCTGCGCCGCACCACGTGCGCGCTCCCCTCCCCCGGCGATAAGCCTGACGGTAGGGAGTAATGCTCCTCTTCAGGTGCCGTTGTTTACGTGATGCCACGCCCGTTGCGAAGCAATTGCCGTACACAGCACCCGGTGGGCCATTTTGGCGATTTGTCCGGTCAGTGCGCGCGCCGCCACCTGATGCCGGCCTCGATGAAGTCATCGATCTCGCCGTTGAACACGGCCTGCGGATTTCCCACCTCATGCTCGGTGCGCAGGTCCTTGACCATCTGGTACGGGTGCACCACGTAGGAGCGCATCTGGTTGCCCCAGGAGCCGGACGAGTCGTCCTTCAGCGCGTTCATTTTCGCCTGCTCCTCCCGGCGCCGGAGCTCCAACAGCTTTGACTGGAGCACCTCCATCGCCCGGGCCTTGTTCTGCAGCTGAGAACGCTCGTTCTGGCAGGACACCACGATGTTCGTGGGGATGTGGGTGAGCCGCACCGCGGAGTCCGTGGTGTTGACGCCCTGCCCGCCCGGGCCGGAGGAGCGATAGACGTCCACCCGGATCTCGTCATCGGGGATGTCCACGTGGTCGGTCTGTTCGGTCACCGGGACGACCTCGACCGC
>DASQPJ010000278.1:0-39538 GCA_035644015.1 Sporichthyaceae bacterium | reverse complement strand
GTCAGGTGGTAGGCCAGGTCGTCCTCCTCGGCCGGGCGCGGGCCGCGTCCGGCCAGCCACTCGGCAAAGGTCAGCCCCCGCGGCACGATCCACGGCCCGGCCTCGGTGCGAATGCAGAGCACCGGTGCGGCCAGCGCGTAGCGGGTCCAGGCCTCTCGGGGGTCCAACCCGGGTGCGGCGGCCGGGGCGGTGCGCCGCGGGTCGATGGCGGTCCACACCGCGTGCCGGCTGTTACGCAGCCGCGTCGGTCGGCCGTCCAGCACGGGGGAGTTGGCGAAGGCGGCGACCAGCAGTGGGGTCAGCTCATGGGCCAGGGCCCAGCGGGTGGCCAGCCCCACGTGATCGGCGGCGACCGGGTCATCGGGACCGGCATCGACGTTGACCTGGACGGCGGCGGTGCGACACATCATGGTGCGCCCAGCGGTGCCGTCGCGGTCGAAGTAGTCCTGCATCGCGACATAGCGCGGATGCTCGAGCAGGCGGTGCGAGGAACGGTGCGGATCCAGGCCCACGCCCTGCAGGCGCAGCCCGCGTGCGGCCACGCCGGTGCGCAGGTGCGCCAGATCAGCGGCCAGTGACTCGCGGGCCGCGGCCGGATCGGTCGCCGGGTCGCTGGACAGTTCCACCTGGCCGCCCGGTTCCAGGGTCAGCCGGCTGTGCCGCAGACCGGGCCCGAGGGCGCGCACCGCCGCCAGGTCCGTGTGGTTCAGGGGGCGCCGGGGATCAACGCCGTCGAAGAGCAGCCATTCCAGTTCGATGCCGACCGCCTGCGGCGGCCCGGTTTTGAAACAGGTGCGCGCGACGAAGGTCTCCGCGGCTACCTCGGTGAAGCGGTCCGGTGCGTGCACCGCGGCCCTCCGTCGGTCGCGCCCGGCAGCGGGCCGGGCGATACGGACGTGACTACCCAATTCCCCGACCTTATGTGCCCGGGTCCAGGCTGTGTGCAGGCGCGGACCTTACCGGTCCGTGACGACGATCGGTGCGCTACGATGTCTCTTGACATCAAGATACTTGGGGAATGGGTGAGGTGTGATGCCGAAGAACCCGAACAGCTTCGACAGCCGCGGTCAGCTCGAGGTCGACGGGCAGTCCTACGAGATCTACCGCCTCGCTGCAGTGGCGGGCTCCGGGCGGCTGCCGTTCAGCCTGAAGGTGCTGCTGGAGAACCTGCTGCGCAACGAGGACGGTGCGAACATCACCGGCAAGCACATCAGCGCGCTGGGCGCCTGGAACCCCAGGGCCGAGCCGGTCACCGAGATCCAATTCACCCCGGCCCGGGTGATCATGCAGGACTTCACCGGTGTGCCCTGCGTGGTCGACCTGGCGACCATGCGTGAGGCGGTCCGCGACCTGGGCGGCGACCCGGCCAAGGTCAATCCGCTGGCGCCGGCCGAACTGGTGATCGACCACTCGGTGATTGCCGACTTCTTCGGCACCGCCGACTCCTTCACCCGCAACGTCGAGCTGGAGTACGAGCGCAATTTCGAGCGTTACCAGTTCCTGCGCTGGGGCCAGACCGCCTTCGACGAGTTCAAGGTGGTGCCGCCGGGCACCGGCATCGTGCACCAGGTGAACATCGAGCACCTGGCCCGCGTCGTCATGGTGCGTGGCGGTAAGGCGTACCCGGACACCTGCGTGGGCACCGACTCGCACACCACGATGGTCAACGGCCTCGGCGTGCTGGCCTGGGGCGTCGGTGGCATCGAGGCCGAGTCCGCCTTGCTCGGCCAGCCGGTCTCCATGCTCATCCCGCGGGTGGTCGGCTTCAAGCTCTCCGGCGAACTGCCCGACGGTGTCACCGCGACCGACCTGGTGCTGACCATCACCGAGATGCTGCGCCGGCACAAGGTGGTCGGCAAGTTCGTGGAGTTCTACGGGCCCGGTGTCTCCGCGGTGCCGTTGGCCAACCGCGCCACCATCGGCAACATGAGCCCGGAGTATGGCTCCACCGCGGCGATGTTCCCGATCGACGGTGAGACCATCAAGTACCTGGAACTGACGGGGCGTCCGGCCCACCAGATCGCCCTGGTGGAGGCCTACGCCAAGGAGCAGGGTCTGTGGCTGGACCCCAATGCGGAGCCCGATTTCTCCGAGCACCTCGAGCTGGACCTGGGCACCATCGTGCCCTCGATCGCCGGCCCGAAGCGCCCGCAGGACCGGATCCCGTTGACCGAGGCCAAGCCGGCGTTCCGGACCAGCCTGCGGGATTACGTCGACCACACAACGTTCGATACCAGTGAGGTCGATTCTGCATCTGCGCACTCGTTCCCGGCCAGTGATCCCGCGGCCTCCGCCCCGGGCGACGAGCACGCCGACGACACCAACGGTGCGCCCCGGCAGCCGGTGGGCGCGGGCAGCGGTCGGCCGCGCACGCCGGTGGCCGTCACCCTCGCGGACGGCACGTCCTTCGAGGTCGACCACGGCATCGTGGCGATCGCCGCGATCACCTCGTGCACCAACACCTCGAACCCATCGGTGATGATCGGCGCCGCGCTGGTGGCGAAGAAGGCTGTCGAGCGCGGCCTGACCCGCAAACCCTGGGTGAAGACCACGCTGGCGCCGGGTTCGCAGGTCGTCTCCGACTACTACGACCGGGCGGGCCTCACGCCCTACCTGGACAAGGTCGGGTTCAACCTCGTCGGCTACGGCTGCACCACCTGCATCGGCAACTCCGGTCCGCTGCTGCCCGAGATCTCCGCGGCCATCAACGACAACGACCTGGCGGCCACCGCGGTGCTGTCCGGCAACCGCAACTTCGAGGGCCGGATCAGCCCCGACGTGAAGATGAACTACCTGGCCTCACCGCCCCTGGTGGTCGCCTACGCGATCGCCGGGACGATGGACATCGACATCCTCAATGACGCGATTGCCACCGACCCGGACGGCCAACCGGTGTACCTGCGCGACATCTGGCCGTCGGCGGCCGAGATCGAGGACGTGCTGGCGGGCGCGGTCACCCAGGACATGTTCACCAAGGACTACGCCGACGTCTTCTCCGGCGACGCCCGGTGGCAGGGCCTGCCCACCCCGACCGGCAACACCTTCGAGTGGGACCCCAAGTCCACCTACGTGCGCAAGGCACCGTACTTCGACGGCATGTCCCCGGAGCCCTCGCCGGTCACCGACGTCCGTGGCGCCCGGGTCCTGGCCAAGCTCGGCGACTCGGTCACCACCGACCACATCTCGCCGGCCGGTTCCATCAAGGCCGATTCGCCCGCGGGCAAGTACTTGGCCGCCCAGGGTGTGGCGAAGGCCGACTTCAACTCCCTCGGCTCCCGGCGCGGTAACCACGAGGTGATGATCCGCGGCACGTTCGCCAACATCCGGCTGCGCAACCAATTGGTGCCCGGTGTCGAAGGTGGCTTCACCCGCGACTTCACCGCGGACGGGGAGCAGACCACGATCTATGACGCCTCGGTGAACTACCAGGCCGCGGGCGTCCCGTTGGTGATTCTGGCCGGCAAGGAGTACGGCTCCGGATCCTCGCGGGACTGGGCGGCGAAGGGCACCGCGCTGCTCGGCGTACGCGCCGTGATCGCGGAGTCCTACGAGCGCATCCACCGCTCGAATCTGATCGGCATGGGAGTGCTGCCCCTGCAGTACCTGTACGGGCAGAATGCTGAGTCACTGGGCCTGACCGGCGAGGAGACCTTCGACATCATCGGGGTCACCGAGCTCAACAAGGGCAGCACGCCGCGGGAGTTGACCGTACGCGTCGATGGCAAGGTGTTCCGGGCCGAGCTGCGCATCGACACCCCGGGCGAGGCGGACTACTACCGCAACGGCGGGATCATGCAGTACGTGCTGCGCAACTTGCTGCGCAGCTGACGCGACGTCAGGACGGGTCGGTCACTTCACGGTGATGAACCGGATCGACCCGTCCTGGGCGTGCACATGCCCCGTCGTCTCGTCGACCGCGGTGTCGATGAGCGCATAGCGGCCGCGGGACAGCCCGCGGTAGGCGACGTACTCGGAATGCCCGGCGCTCAATGGATTGAACGAGCCGGTGACCGGTGATTCGAGAAACGGATCCGGGCCCGACAGGCCGTCCGGTCCGAACCACTTCGCCACCGACGCCTTCGTGGTCCCGTTGGCCAACCGGTTCAACGTGATCCAGTGGACCCGCGTGTCGCCGGGGCAGGTGTTGCTGATCCGCAATGCGCCGGTGCGTGGCAGCGTGGCCGGGGAGTGGATCACGTTGTCCGCGCCCTCGGTGATCGTGCTGTGCGCACCACCCGGCCGGCTGGTGTTGGTGCCCTTCGATGCCTTGAGTTCGGCCAGCGGACCCACCTCACCGAACAGCACCGTCGTCCCGGCCGGCAACCGCACGGTGAGGTCAACGCCGCGGGCCCGGGTCACCCGGACCCCACCCAACGACAGCGCGCTGCGTTCGCTCGTGCGGGCCGCTGCGGCATTCCTGCCGTAGATGGCTGCCTGGCTTTGGCTCTGACCGCTCGTCGGCGCCTTGCCGGAGCTCTTCCGGATGCCCTGCGGGCCTGCCGCCGCCTTACCCCCCGGCCCCGGATCGCCGTTCCGGGCCGATCCCAGGTAGAGGTCGTGATAACCCGCATCCGTCGCGCTCAACCGCAGCGTCAGCCAGCCCGCCTTCAGGCCTTTGGCGCCGGTGATCTTGGCGTTGTTCCCGTGCAGCACGATCTTCACCACCGGCGGCTTGGCGGCTGCGTGCGCGGCGCGGGTCGGTAACAGGCCGGTAGCCAGCACGGTCGCGCCGACCAACCCGGCCAGGGCCGGCCTCGTCCGGTGCTGCGTCGTCGAGATCCACATACCGCCCATGCTGCCGACCGGCACTCGGGGCGCCACCGGCGGGCCTAGAATCGGAGGCCTTGTCCGGTCATGCCGCGATGGCGAGCACAGGAGGCTTCGTGGGTCTGTTGGAGTCCATCCACGGCCCGGACGACCTCAAACGGTTGCCCGCCGCGCAGTTGGATGCCCTGGCCCTGGAGATCCGGGACTTCCTGATCGCCGCGGTGACCAAGACCGGTGGGCACCTGGGGCCGAACCTGGGCGCGGTGGAGCTGACCATCGCGCTGCACCGGGTGTTCGACTCCCCGCGGGACACGATCATCTGGGACACCGGCCACCAGTCCTATGTGCACAAACTGCTCACCGGCCGCGCGGCCGGGTTTGCCGGGTTGCGCCAGGCCGGTGGCCTGTCCGGCTACCCCAGCCGCACCGAGTCCGAACACGACCTGGTGGAGAACTCACACGCATCCACCGCGCTGAGCTATGCCGATGGCCTGGCGAAGGCTCGGCAGTTGACGGGCCAACCGGATCGGCACGTGATCGCGGTGGTCGGCGACGGCGCGCTCACC
Source organism: Sporichthyaceae bacterium (assembly GCA_035644015.1). Classification (GTDB taxonomy): domain Bacteria; phylum Actinomycetota; class Actinomycetes; order Sporichthyales; family Sporichthyaceae; genus DASQPJ01. Next base: position 34,205 of record DASQPJ010000278.1, on the reverse strand, counting down.
GGCGGCATGGCCTGGGAGGCACTGAACAACATCGCCGGCGCCGATGACCGGCCGGTGATCATCGTGGTCAACGACAACGAGCGGTCCTACGCCCCGACCATCGGCGGCCTGGCCAAGCACCTGGCTACCTTGCGCACGGCGCCCAACTACGAGCGTTTCCTGCGTTGGGGCGGCAAGCGGGTGCGCCACACGCCGGTCGTCGGCAGCTCACTGTTCAACGCCCTGCACGGGTTCAAGAAGGGCGTCAAGGACATGGTCGCCCCGCAGGGCATGTTCGAGGACCTGGGGCTGAAGTACGTCGGCCCGATCGACGGGCACGACATCGCCGCGGTGAGCGCCGCGCTGGGGCGGGCGCGCGACTTCGGTGGGCCGGTGATCGTGCACTGCATCACCGCCAAGGGCCAGGGTTACGCCCCCGCGGAGAACGACGAGGCGGATCGCTTCCACGGCATCGGCGTGTGTGACCCGATCACCGGGCTACCGCTGCCCGCCTCCGGTGGTACCTCCTGGACCTCGGTGTTCGCCGAGGAAATGCTGAAGTTCGGGCAGACCCGCCCGGACGTGGTGGCGATCACCGCCGCCATGCTCATCCCGGTCGGGCTGAAGGCCTTTGCCGCCGCGCACCCAGAGCGGGTCTTCGACGTGGGCATCGCCGAGCAGCATGCGGTCACCTCCGCGGCCGGGTTGGCCATGGGCGGCCTGCACCCGATCGTCGCGGTCTACGCCACGTTCCTGAACCGGGCCTTCGACCAGGTGCTGCTCGATGTGGGGCTGCACCGGTGCGGGGTCACCTTCGTGCTGAACAGCGCCGGGGTCACCGGGCCGGATGGGGCGAGCCACCACGGCATGTGGGATCTGTCCATGCTCAACCTGGTGCCGGGCCTGCGGTTCGCCGCACCGCGCGACGCGGCGCAGTTCCGCGTCCAGTTGGGCGAGGCGACCGAGATCAGCGAGGCGCCGACCGTGGTGCGTTACCCGAAGGGCGACGTCGGTCCCGACATCCCGGCGATCGACCGCATCGGCGGGGTGGACGTGCTGCGGCGCAGCGGGGAGCCGGACGTGCTGCTGGTCGCCGTCGGCGTCACCGCGACGCTGTGCCTGGAGGTCGCCGACCGGTTGGCCGATCAGGGGATCGGGGTGAGTGTGGTGGACCCGCGGTGGGTGAAGCCGGTCGACCCGGCTCTGGTCGAACTGGCCCGTGGGCACCGACTGCTGGTCACCGTCGAGGACGGGTTGCGGGCCGGGGGGATCGGCACCGCGATCGCCCAGACGTGCGGCGATGCCGGCGTGGACACCCCGGTGCGCAACTACGGCATCCCGTCGGAGTTCCTCGGTCACGGCACTCGGGCCGAAGTGCTGGCCGCGGTGGGCCTCAGCGCGCAGGACATCTCCCGTGGCGTGGTGGAGACCATCGCCCGGCTCGGCGCCACCGAGAGTGCGGTCGACCACGCGGTGCGGGAATCAGCAGACAGAGCTGAGGACTGACGCTCGGTCAGTCCTCGGGGTCCGGATCGACGCCAGGCGCGATCTCGCCGGCGGCCACCCGGGTTAGCGCATCGACCACTGCGTCCACGGTGAGTTCGATCTGCCAGGGCCGCGCGCCGAGCTCGGCCAGCGCCGTCCGGATCTCCGCCGTGGAGGCTTCCTCCGGCGGGCTCCACGCGATGCGCCGTACCGCGTCCGGTGAGAGCAGGTTCTCGGTCGGCAGGTGGTGCTTGTCGGCCAGTTCGCCGACCACCGTGCGCATCGCGGACAGCCGTGCGGCGGCGTCGGGGTCGCGGTCCGGCCAGGAACGCGGCGGCGGCGGACCACCGGCGACCACATGCGCGGGCGGCAGCGCAGAGTCGGGCAGTGCCCGCGCGGCCTCGATCGCGGCGAACCACTGACCGACGGCGCGGCGGGTGGCCCGGCCGCTGAATACCGGCATCTCACCGAGCGCCTCGACGGTGGCCGGGGAGGCCAGCGCGGCCTCCACGATCGCGGTGTCCGGCAGGATCCGGCCCGGTGCGATGTCCCGGCTGCGGGCCATCTTGTCCCGCGTCTCCCACATCGCCCGGACGATCGCCAGTTGCCGCGGTCGGCGCACCCGGTGCAGTCCGGACGCCCGACGCCACGGATCCACCCGGGCGCTGGGTAACGGCGCCGCAGTCACCGCGGCGAACTCCTGCCGGGCCCACTCCAGCTTCCCGGCCGCGGTCAATTCCCGCTCCAGTGCGTTACGCAGCTCGATCAGCACCTCGACGTCCAGCGCGGCGTAGCGCAGCCAGGGTTCGGGCAGCGGACGGACCGACCAGTCGGCTGCCGAGTGACCCTTCTCCAGGGACAGGCCGAGCACCTCGGCGACGATGCTGCCCAGGCCCACCCGCGGGTAGCCGAGCAGTCGTCCGGCGAGTTCGGTGTCGAAGATCAACGTCGGGTACAGCCCGACCTCGGCCAGACACGGGATGTCCTGGCTGGCCGCGTGCAACACCCATTCCAGATCGGAGATCGCCTCGATCAGCGGGCCGAGCTCCGGGCAGGCGATCGGGTCGATCAGCACGCTGCCCGCGCCCTGCCGACGCAGCTGGATCAGGTAGGCGCGCTGGCCGTACCGGTAACCGGACGCCCGCTCGGCGTCCACCGCGACCGGGCCGTGCCCGGCGGCCAGTTTCGCCGCCGCCTCGGCCAGCGCGCGGGGGGTCTCCACCACCGGCGGCACGCCGTCCGCGGGTTCGAGGAGGGGAATGAGTGCGCGGTCGTCGGTTTCATCAGCCGCATCGCTCACGCGCCATACCGTACGGCTTTCTCTCTCGGACCCATCACGCGCCTGGGGCCCGATCGTGAACCTGGCGGACCTCCGCAGTTCAATCCCCCGTCACCCGGGCCCGGCAGGGACGCCCGGACGCACGAGGTCCCCCGCGCGATGCAACGCGGGGGACCTGGTTCGTGGGGGTGAGGCGCTAGTCGATGGCGCGGGCGCGCATGGCGGTTGCGACCATGCCGGCGCGGTCGCCGGTGCCCAGCTTGCGGGCGATGCGGGCCAGGTGGCTCTTGATGGTGAGCGCGGACAGCCCCATCGCCTCGCCGACGTCGCGGTTGGCCCGGCCCTCGGCCACGTGGCGCAGCACCTCGACCTCGCGGTCGGACAGGCCCAGCCGAGCGGCCGCGCGGGAGGCCTCGGAGTCGTTGCCGGGCGCGGTGCCGCAGGAGCGACCGGCCAGCACACAGCTGCGAATACGAGCGGCGAGCGCGGCGTGCGTGGCCCGAGCGCCGTCGTTCTGGGGGACAACCGCACAGCCGGCCCAACCGGCCCGCTGCAGCTCGGCGAGCAGCATGATGCCCGAGCCGTCCGGCAACAGCGCGTCAGCCAGGCACACCTCGCGCAGACCGGCGGTGCGGGCCCAGGCGCGGGCCTGGAGCACGGTGCCGGCCTCGGCGACGTCCCGGGCGCCCAGTGAACGCAGCCGGCGCACGCTCATCGCGCGGCGGTACGGGTCGGCGGCGACGACCATCGCGGTGAACGAGGTCGGCACCTCGGTGGCGCCGGGGACCGGGCCAGTGCCCTGACGCGGCACACGGGGGGCGGGCAGCTGCTGCGGAATCCGACCGCGGGTCTGCTGAATCAAAGCCACCGGAATCTCCCCTTGCTTGGTCATGTGTGCCTTTAGCTGCCCATCGGCTCCGCTAGGGGAGTCCTTGAGCAATCAATGGCATTTCTTTACCAAACTCCCCGAAAATCACCCGTCGGGCCCTATGGACCCCGCGACGGTAAAGTCGGGTATTTCCGGATAACTTCCGGTGGGGGACCGCAAACCGGGCACATCACTCGCGACGACTCGGCAGACAGACAGGAAGATTTACGGTCTGTAGTGCTCTCACTCCATTGGGTGAGCACAGCGCGAGACTTTACCTACCGCACCGGGCGACGGGGGGTAAACGTAAAGATTGGGGTCAATGACCCCGGCAGATCGGGAGGCTCAACGACCGCGACGGGCGGGCAGGCTCAGCACGCCCGGTAACACCGGCGGCAGCCCCGCGGCGATGCACAGCACATCCACCCAGGCCTCGACATGCGCTCGCACGTCCTCGCCCGGACTCCAGGACGCGCGGATCTCCAACTCACCGGCCGGTTCGTCCTCGGCATCGGCGGCCAACTCGCCATAGGCGTGCGATTGGACCCGGGTCACCGTGCCGCTGGCCGCCGCCATGGTGACGCCGTGCCCGACCAGCGACTCCTCCAGCCAATGCCAGGCGACGTCGTGCAGCAACGGGTCGGAAACCAGCTCGGCCTCCAGCTCGGTGCGGATGTAGGTGACCAACCGGGCGCAGCCATCCCAGGCCTCGTGCCCGTCGGGGTCGTAGAGCAGGATCAGCCGACCGTGGGCCAGCTCGTCCTCCCCGTCGCTGACCGTGGCGGTCAGTGCGGCGCCGAAGGGCGCCAACCGGGCGGGAGCGGTGGCCTCGGCCAACCGCACCTCGGGCCGGGCGGTCACCGAGCGCAGCGCGGCGGCCGCGGCAGCGAACTCCGCGGGCAACTCCTGCGGAGCGATCGGTAACGGGGTGGCCGATGCGTGACCGGAGCGGTCCCCCTCGGAGCCGGCGACGGCGCGGCCCTAGGCCACGTGGCGCAGCGCGTGAGGCGCGGGCGCCGCGATCGGCAGCGGGACGAAGGCGTAGCCGGCGCCGCACGCGGCGCAGACCAGATCGAGGCAGTCGTCCCGGTGGCCGTCGAGGCACAGGGCGACGAACAGCCGCGGGGCGGCGCAGTCGTCGCAGTGACGGACCGTCTCGGGGTACGACGCGGTCACTGGACCTACCTTCCGGTTGCGGGTGGCGCCCCCAGGGATGGGTGCAGGCTCACCCGACGTCACGACGGTGCCACGCGCCTCCGACAAAACCGCGGACCGAGGGCGGCGTGTCGCATGGCACCATCTGCAGCGTGCCCCAACCCACCGCCACCGCCTCCTGGACCGCCCCGGCGGGAGACCCCCGGGATTCGGTGTTCATCCGCGCCTGCCGACGCCAACCCGTGCCGTACACGCCGGTCTGGTTCATGCGTCAGGCCGGACGGGCCCTGCCCGAGTACCGCGCGCTGCGCACCGATGTGGCCATGTTGGCGGCCTGTGCCGACCCTGATCTGGTCGTGGAGATCACCCTGCAGCCGGTGCGTCGCTACGGCGTGGACGCAGCGATCCTGTTCTCCGACATCGTCATTCCGCTGCGTGCGGTGGGCATCGGGCTGGACATCGTGCCCGGCGTCGGGCCGGTCATCGAGCAACCCATCCGCACCGTGGCCGACCTGGACCGGGTGGCGCCGCTGGATCCCGCCGCGGTGGATTTCATTGCCGCCGCGGTGCGCGGTCTGGTCGGCGAACTCGGCGGCATCCCGTTGATCGGGTTCGCCGGGGCTCCGTTCACCCTCGCCTCCTATCTGGTGGAGGGCGGTCCGTCCCGCCACCACGAGAAGACGAAGGCCATGATGCTGGGCGCCCCGGACCTGTGGGCGGCCCTGGTGGATCGGTTGGCCGCCATCACTGCCACCTTTCTGCGGGTGCAAGCAGAGGCGGGCGCCAGTGCGTTGCAGCTGTTCGACTCCTGGGCGGGCGCACTGTCCGCCGCCGACTACGCCCGTTCGGTGGCCCCGGCCAGCGCCCGGGTGCTCGCCGCGGTGGCCGATCTCGGTGTGCCCCGCATTCACTTCGGCGTGGGCACGGGGGAGTTGCTGCACCAGATGGGTGCGGTGGGCGCGGACGTGGTCGGGGTGGACTGGCGGGTCCCGCTGTCCGTGGCCGCGGCGCGCATCGGCCCGGACCGCGCGGTGCAGGGCAACCTCGACCCGGCCGTGCTGTTGGCCGGCTGGGATGCGGTGGCCACGGCCACCGACGCCATTCTTGACGACGCGTCAGATCTGCCGGGTCACGTGTTCAACCTCGGCCACGGGGTGTTGCCGGGCACCGACCCGGACGTACTGACCCGGGTGGTGGAGCGGGTTCACGAGCGCAGCGCGCGCTTCGGGTAATCCCCGCGGACGAACACGTCGTCGTGGTCGTTGGTGTCGCCCCGGACCAGATTCGAGGCACGCGACCCGAACGTCACCACGCGACCGTCGCCGCTGATCATCGGGAAGGAACTGGTCGGGCCGTTGGCCCGCGCGCCGGTGGGGGCGACGTTGACCCGGGTGATCGCCCCGGTGCGCAGGTCCATGCGGAATACGTCGTAGTCGAAGTCATTCCTGTCGTGCGGGATCAGGTTCGAGGCCTGGGACAGGAACACCACGGTCTGCCCGTCGGCGGACAGGGACGGCCCACCGGACACGCCGTTGGCGCCCTGACCGTGTAGACCGATGCTCACCAACCGAGTTGCTCCGGTGCGCAGATCCCGGACGAACACGTCGTCGTGGGCGTTGGCGTCCTTGGGTACCAGGTTGCGCGCGGTGGACACGAACGCCACGTAGTGACCGTCTGCACTGATCACCGCGCCGGTGCTCTCCTGGCTGCCCTGCTTGTTGCCGCGGAACCAGCCATTGCCCAGCGGCTTGCTCCCGCCGAGGCTGACTCGGCTGATCGTGCGGGTGCGCCGGTCGAACACGAAGCAGTCGGCCTTGCGGTTGGTGTCGCCGGGCACCAGGTCGCGAATCTCCGAGGAGAACGCCACGTAGCGCCCGTCCGCGGAGATCGTCGGGTCGTCACCCTCGATGTGCCCGAGGCGTTCGGAATGCCCGGTGCGGGTGTCGTGGACGAACATCCCGGCGAGGTCCTCGTCGGTGCCCTTGGAGATCAGTGGGCTGGCCACGTTGTAGACGACCCATCGGCCGTTGGCACTGATCGACGGGCTGGAACCACCCAGGGTTTCCCGTCCGTCCAGGGCCACCGACAACCGGACCGTCTTGTTCCGACGCCGGTCCCGCAGGAACACATCCGAGGCCCGGTTGGTGTCGCCGGGCACCAGGTTGTCCGCGTCGGAGACGAACGCCACCCAGCGGCCGTCACCGGAGATCGCCGGGGTGAACGAGCCCTTGTCACCCTGCTGTCCGGTCGAGTTCAGGCTGACCCGTTCGGTGCGCCCGGTGCGCCGGTCGCGGACGAACACGTCGTTCTGCGAGTTGGTGTCGCCGGGGACCAGGTTGTCCGCGTCGGAGTCGAAGGCCACGTACCGACCATCGGTGCTGATCGAGGGCGCGTAGCTCTGCCCGGCCGATGGCTTGTCGTGCACGCCGAGGCTGATCAACGAGGTGATGGGGGCGGTGGACAACGGCGCCGCCTGCACCGCGGGTTGCCCGACGGCCAGGGCGAGCACCAGTACGGCGCTCCCGCCCACGGCACGCCGCACGGGCCCGCAGTTGAGCATCCACGTCCTCCCCGGACAAGTCCTCCCTGGAGCGTACGAGACGGACATCTCGCCGGGGGCGATGTCCGGGCAAGCCGTCAACCAACTGTGGTGGAACGAGTGGTCAGCGAGCGGCGCAGCCGCACCGTGGCCCAGGCCAGCGGCGGGGCCAGGACGGCGATCGCGACCGTGAACGGCAGCACCGCGCCGAGCACCGTTGCCGCGCCCACGGCCGCTGCGGTGAACGCATCCCACCCGCCCCCGAGCCCCGCGGTGAAACCCCTGCGGTGCTCGCTCGCGGCGATCACCGCGGCCTTGGCCGGGGTCACCAGATGCACCGTGACCGTGGCCAGGTCGGTCTGATTCTTCAGCTTGTTCTGCTTGGCCAGCAACGATTCCAGGTCCGCCTCGCGCTGGGACAACTCGCCCTCCAGCGCCACCACGTCCTTGAGCGAGGTGGCCTGACTCATCAGCGCCCGGACCCGGTCCACGCTCTTGCGCTGGGTGTCCACCCGGCTGGCCACGTCCACCACCTGATCGGTGACGTCGTCGCCGGACAGCGTGCGGTCGCTGACCGTGCCGAGCTTGCCGATGCGGTCCAGGAACGATTCGAAGTTGCTGGGCGGGACGCGCAGGCGCATGTTCGCGGTGTCGCCGGTGCGCTCGGAGCGCGCCACCAGGCCCCCGGCCGCGTCCACCGCGGCCTCCACCGAGGACACCGCCCGGGACACATCGGCGACCTCGACGGTCTCCTCGGCGTTGTACACGACGCTGCGTCCGGTCAGCGCGGAATCCGGGACGCCGAGCTTGGCTGCCGGTGCGCCACCCGCGCCGGCCGCCAGGCGGTGCGAAGCGGTCGCCTTCGCCGCCTTGGCATCCTGCGATGCGCCCAACTGATTCATCGATGGGGCCGCCGCGCTCGCCGCCGCGGGAGCTCCCACGGCCGGCGCGACAGCGGCGGAATCGGCGGCGGCCGGGGACTGCGCCAGGGGCATCGCACCGGTGGCGCTGAGGTCCGACGACGAGGAACCGCAGCCGGTGAGCAACGCCGCCAGGAGGAACGCGCCGGCTGCGGCGGTCGCGGGGCGGACGGGGATACAGGGGGTCATCACGGGCTCCTTCCGCGCCGGCCGGGACGACGGCGCGTATGGGGCAAGGACGGCACAGTGGGCGAAAACGTTCACTGCCGCGCGGCGTGCCACGCTGGAGGGGTGTCCACCCCAATGCCTCCAGCTCACGTGGTGATCGTCGGCGGCGGGGTGTCCGGGTTGGCCGCGGCCTGGTTCCTGCGCGATGCCGGGTTGCGGGTCACCGTGCTGGAACGCGCCGCCCGGCCGGGCGGGAAGTTGGCCCCGGCCGAGGTGGCCGGATTCACCGTGGACGCCGGCGCGGAAGCCCTGTTGGCCCGCCGCCCCGAGGCCGTGGACCTGGTGCGTGCGGTCGGGCTGGGCGAGGACCTGGTGCACCCGGCGACCTCGGCGGCCGGCGTGTGGAGTCGCGGGATGGTCCGTCCGTTGCCCACGGGGCACGTCATGGGGGTGCCGCTGGATCTGCCGGCTCTACGCCGCAGCGGGGTGCTGACCGCGGCCGGCCTGGCGCGCGCCGCCGCTGAGCGACTGTTGCCGGTGCGCGCGGTGCAGGACGACGTTCCGGTCGGCGTGTGGGTCCGCTCGCGGTGGGGCGCGGAGGTTGTCGATCGGTTGGTGGACCCGTTGCTGGGCGGGGTGTGGGCCGGGCACGCCGACGGGCTGTCGTTGCGCGCGGCGGCGCCATCGTTGGCCGCTGCGGCGTTCGCCGGGCACCGGTTGCGCCGGCCCGCGGCGGACCCGAGCCCGGTGTTCGCCGGCGTCCGCGGGGGAGTGGCCCGCCTGATCCCCGCGTTGGTGGCGGGCAGCGGCGCCCGGCTGCGCACCGGGGTCACCGTGCGCGGTCTGACCCGCCGTCAGCACGACTGGCAATTGCTCGCCGGGCCGACCACCGCGCCGGAGTTGATCGAGGCCGATGCGGTCATTCTGGCGGTGCCCGCCACGGTCGCGGCACGCCTGCTGGCCGGGGCGGTGCCGCGCGCCGCGGAACGTCTCGGGCAGATCGAGTACGCCTCCGCCGCGATCATCACGCTGGTGCTGCCGCCGGCTCCGCGGCCGTTGCGTGGCAGTGGCTTCCTGGTGCCCGCGGTGGAGGGTCGGATGATCAAGGCGGTCACCTTCTCCTCTGCCAAATGGGCGTGGACCGGTGCGCAGGCGGGTGGGGACGTGGTGGTGCGCGCCTCGGTCGGCCGGTTCGGCGAGACCGCCGATCTGGCCCGCCCGGACGACGAGCTGATCCGGGTGGTGCGCACCGAGCTGACCGAGGCCTGCGGACTCTCCGGCGAACCACGGGCGGCTCTGGTCACCCGCTGGGGCGGGTCGCTGCCGCAGTACACCGTCGGGCACGTCGACCGGGTCGCCTCGATCCGGTCCGCCGTCGGTGGGCTGCCCGGGCTCGCGGTGTGCGGGGCGGCCTACGACGGCATCGGTATTGCCGCGTGTATCGCCTCGGCCGCCCGCGCCGCGGAAGGAGTCGCGCCGCAACGGCACAATGAGCGCAGGACAGCAGCCACGGTGGAGGACGCATGACCGACCAGGGGACCCGGCCCAAGGGTGCGCGCGAGCTCAACCAGGTCGTGCGCTACACGATGTGGTCGGTGTTTCGGGTGGCCCAGCCCTTGGGTGACGCTGACCGAGCCCCGATCTCCGCGGAGTTCAGCGAGCTGATTGACCAGCTCGCCGCCAAGGACGTGCTGATCCGCGGCCTGTACGACGTCTCCGGCCTGCGCGCGGACGCCGATTTCATGATCTGGTGGCACGCCCCGGCTGCGGACGACCTGCAGGAGGCGTACTCCCGGTTCCGGCGCATCGCGGTGGGTCGCCGCTGTGAGCCGATCTGGTCGCAGCTGGCGCTGCACCGTCCGGCCGAGTTCAACAAGGGCCACATCCCGGCGTTCCTGGCCGACGAGCAGCCGCGTGAGTGGGTCTGCGTGTACCCGTTCGTGCGCTCCTACGAGTGGTATCTGCTGCCGGACGCGGAGCGGCGCGCGATGCTCGCCGAACACGGCCAGATGGCCCGCGAATATCCCGACGTGCGGGCCAACACGGTGGCCAGCTTCGCGCTGGGCGACTACGAGTGGATGCTCGCGTTCGAGGCTGATGAGCTGCACCGGATGGTGGACCTGATGCGGCACCTGCGGGCCAGCCGCGCGCGCCAGCACACCCGTCACGAGATCCCCTTCTACACCGGGCGTCGCAAGCCGGTGGCCGAACTGGTCGCCGCGCTGCCCTGACCAGCCCGGACGCGACCGCAAAAGCTGTCAATCCCCCCATACGGGGGGTGTGAGTGAGCTCACACGCGTGCTGAGCTGCCCGTGGTGAGCATTCACTGACTTTTCATCGTCGGTCGGCGCAGTCCCGAGTCTGTGGCGCCGACCGAAGTTGCACGTCCTATGACTGGTCCGCCCCTCGAGGAGGCAAAGGACATGCGGACGATCCAGAACAGATGGTTGGCCACCGTGCCCGTGATCGCCAGCACGGCGTTGGTACTGGCGGCATGTGGTGGTGGGTCGAACAACAGCTCCGTCGCCCAACAGCCGGCCGCGCCGGCCGCGGCGGCACCCGCGGCGGCTGATGCACCGGCTGCGCCGGCTGCGGCCGCGGCCGCTCCGGCGGCAGCGGCACCGGCGGCGGCTGATGCAGCTGCGGTGGCGGCCCCGGCTGCTGCGGCGGCGGCCAAGGGCACGACCACCGTGGACAAGACAGCGAAGGCGAAGTCGACCACCAAGGCCGCCAAGGCGAGCACCACCAAGAGCGCGGTCGGGTCCGGCTCAGCCGGGGTGACCTCGATCGACAATGCCGCGCAGGCCGCGGAGAACGAAAAGATCGCCGCGTCCAAGGGCGGCGCCACCGACATCGGAGTCACCAAGGACTCCATCAAGATGGGCACCATCTCCATGCATGGCATGGCCTTGGGCAACGTGCTGATCACCCCGCTGGTCAACGGCATCCGGGGGACGTTCGAGTCGATCAACGACCGGGGCGGGATCCTGGGGCGCCGGATGACGCTGATCGACTGTGACGACGGTCCGGGTGAGGTGTCGCGCACCAAGGCCTGCATCAAGAAGCTGGCCGGCGTGGACAAGGTGTTCGCCCTGTTGAACATCTCCTCCTGGGGCAGCGCCTCGTCCCACGACGACCTCAAGCAGTTCCAGCTGCCCTCGTTCGGCGAGTGGGCCTACTCGCAGACCGAGTGGCAGGACCCGTACATGTTCCCCACGCACATGTCGATGATCCACGAGGCCATGTCGGGTGCGAACTGGGCGAAGAACGTGATCCAGCCCAAGACCTACGCCATGATCTGCCTGACCTCCCCGGAGATGCAGCTGGCCTGCAACCAGGTGCAGAAGATCATGGATTCCGGTGGCGCCAAGCTGGTCAAGCGTGCCGACGTCTCCATCTCGGAGACCTCGATGTCGGCCTACGTGCTGTCCATGCGGGCGGCCAACCCGGAGCACATCATTCACTACGTGATCAACCCGGCGACCATGGCGAAGTTCATGGTGGAGGCAGCACAGCAGGGTTACTACCCGCCGAAGGGCATCTCGGGGAACCACCTCGCGGCTGAGGTGCTGGGCTCGATCTTCGGCAAGTGGCCGACCGGTCGTTACTGGACCAACACGACGTACAAGCTGTGGGGCCCGGAGTTCATGTCCACCATGAGCAAGTACGCCCGGGGTAACCGCGGCACGAACCACCACATCGTGCAGTCCACCTACGTGGGCGCGTTGATCTTCGAGAAGACCGCCAAGGCGATCGGCCCGAACCTGACCCGCGAACGGCTCATGGCCCAGTGGGACAACGGGGAGGTCTACACATCGGACGCCTCCCTGGACCAACGCTTCGCGTACACCGCCACGGAGCGTGGTAACGACAACTGGAACCACAACTACGGCCAGGGCCGCGAGTTCATGTACAAGTACGACTCCACCAACACGGTGGCCAATCCGGACGGTTCGCCATCCGGCTTCACTCCCGACCCCAACCAGTTCGTGATCTACACCTGGAAGTAGTTATTGCTGACCCGGAGGCCCTCGCGCAGCAGCGCGGGGGCCTCCGCCCTGTTCACTCGTCGCCGATGGCGACCCGGACCTGACGGACCACCTCGGTCAGGGTGATGGCCAGTCGGTCGCTGACCCCGTCCAGGCCGTACCCGCCGGCTGCCAACGCAGCGCTGGTCTTGGTCAATGCCGCCTCCCCGGCCGGGGTGAGGGTGGCGAGTACGGTGCGCCGGTCGGAGGGGTGCGGCCCGCGGTCCACCAGACCACGGGTCTGCAATTGGTCGACGACCAGGCTGATCGTGGTGGGGTGCATGATCAATCGCTTGCTGAGCTGACTCATGGTCAGCGTGCCGTCCCGGGCGATGCGCAGCGTGGCGAGCACCAGGTAGGCGGTGCGACTGAGGTCCTGGTCGCGCAGCATGCGATCCAAGGCTGCGCCCATGGCCTGGGTCAGCCGCAGCACGGCGGACATCGCGGCGAAGTGATCCGGGTCGGGTTGGCCGGCCTCGGCCCAGCGGGTCCGCGACCAGTCGATCGAGTCCTGGTGCGTCATGCCGGTGACCGCCTGTCTGCTGGGGGATTCCTTGTGACCCTCGCAGGCAGGGTCCTACATTGTTTGTCTAATCGCAAAGCATTGCGCCGGGGTGTGCTGAGGAGTGTCATGAAGCTCGAGTCCACGCTGTTCGACGTCGCCGACGGGATTGCGCACGTCACGTTGAACCAGCCGGACCGGGGTAACCCGTTCGACCAACGGTTCTGCGACGAGCTGAGCTGGATCGCGGCTGCCTGCGACGGCGATCCCGGCGTGCGCGCGGTGCTCATCGACGCGGCCGGGCCGTACTTCTCGGTCGGCCTGGACCTCAAGACGGTGACCGGGGACCGGGCCGGGCTGCCCACGTGGGTGAAGAACACCACGGGGGCGATGAACTGCGCGCTGTCCCGCTTCGCCCGGGGCAACGCGCCGGTGATCGCCGCGGTGCACGCGCTCTGCGTGGGCGGCGGCACGGCGTTGGTCGCAGCGGCCGACTTCTGCCTGGCCGCCTCCTCCGCGTCGTTCTACGCCGCTTACACCGGCGTCGGTCTGTCCTGCGACGTGGGCGGCACGGCATACCTGCCGCGTCGGCTGGGCCTGCGCACCGCCGCGGAGTTCCTGATGCGCAATCAGAAATGGTCGGCGGCCGAGGCCTGCCGACGCGGCCTGGTCACCGAGGTGGTCGACGACGCGGACCTGTCCGCGGCGGCCCGCGCCCTGGCGCTGGAACTGGCGCAGGGCCCGACGTTGGCTTACGGGGAGATCAAGAACCTGCTGTTGTCGGTGCACGAGCTGCCACTGGAGGCGCAACTGGAGATGGAGTCGCGGGCCATGGCCCGCATCGTCACCACCGAGGACGCCTGGACCGGGATCACCGAAGTGGCCGCCCGGCGCAAGCCGACCTTCCAAGGCCGGTGAGGTTCAGCGCGGCGTGGCGTGGGTGACCGCGGCGCGCAGCGCGGCGTTGCAGCGCTCGGCCGTCATCCGGAAGCTCGGCGGATACACGATCACATGGTCGAGCACCTTGTCGTAGCGGCGCAGTTGGTCGCGCACCTGGGTCGGTGTGCCCGCTACGGCGAAGGTGTCGATCATCCGATCAGGCACCGCGGCGACCATGGCGTCAAGGTCGCCGGCGGCGAACGCGTCGCGGATAGCCGCGGCGGCGGCGCCGAAGCCCTGTCGTTCCATAACCGGTGCGTAGGCCTTGGGCGCGGTGTAGAACGCCAATTGCGCGGCGGCGTCCCGGCGGGCCTGTTCCTCGTCCGCGCCCACCGCGCAGATCACCAGACCGCACACGGCGATCTCGGCGGGGTCCCGGTCGGCCCGGGCGGCGCCGATCGCGATGGACGGGCGGACATGTTCCATCACGTAGTCCGGGGAGAACACCGGGTGTCCCAGGAACCCGTTGGCCACCCGGCCCGCCACCTGGACCATGCGGTCGTTGACCCCGGCGGTATAGATCGGGAGGTCCGTGCGCACCGGTGGGTCGACCTCGGCAGTGGGGCGCACGTCCACCCGGTAGAACCGGCCCTCGTGGTGGACCGGGCCCTCGTGCAGCCGCCAGAGGCGGCGCAGCAACGGGATCAGTTCTTCCATGCGGGTGGCCGGCGCGGTCGGGTCGGTGCCGTGCCAGTCATATGTCATGCGCCTGGTGCCGGTGCCCAGGCCGAGCACCAGACGTCCGTTGCTCACCTCGTCCAGGCTGCGGGCCTCGGTGGCGATGGTTAACGGAGACCGGCCGACCGCGTAGGCGATCGAGCTGCCGATCCGAGCCGAAAGCGTGGTGGCAGCGATCTGAGTGAGGGTCACCACCGCGGAGCGGGTGTAGAACTCCGGCGACCACACGGTGTCGTAGCCGTTGCGCTCGGCCTGTACGGCCATCGCGGCGATGTCGAGGATGCGTCCTCGCATGACCGTGATGCCGTAGGACGTCATGGCACCTCCACGTGGTCCGCCGGGATCAGCGCGCCGGCCCGCGCCAGCGCTTCCACCTGCGCCGCGTCGTGGCCCAGCCAGCGGGAGAGCACGTCGGCGTTGTGCTCGCCGACAAATGCCGCACCGCCACGCGGTTCGCAGGAGCCTGCCGAGAAACGGTAGGGCATCCGGATCACCGGGCGCGTCCCTCCGCAGTGGTCATCCACCTGTGCCACCACCTCACGGGCGATGACGGTGGGGGAGTCCAGCACGGTGGCCGGCGTGCGGATCTCCGCCCACGCCACCCCGGCGGCTTCCAGCGCCACGATCAGCTCCGCGCGATCGCTGAACGCGGCTACCCACTCGCACACCAAACGGGCCCGGACGGCGATGCGCTGCCCGGTGGGTGCGTCCGGGTCGGGGTCGGTCAACCCGTGCCGGGTGGCCAACCGGTGCCAGAGGTACTTGGGGTCCGCGGAGATCAGCAACGGCCCGCCGGGCGCCGGGAAGACCAGCCCGGTGGCCGGGAACACCGGGTAGGTGCGCTCCAGGCTGTAGTGCGTGTAGTCGTCGGTGGCCAACATCGACTCGAGCATGGACAGGTCCAGGTACTGGCCCTGCCCGGTGGCATCGCGCAGCCGCAACGCGGCCAGCACGGCGATCATCCCGTGCAGCGAGCTCACCGAATCGGCCAACGCCATCACCACGTCATGGGGTTCGACGTCATCCACCTCGGCTTGGCGACCCAACAACCCGCTCTCCGCGTGCAGCACGGGCGCGTAGGCCTGCCGGCCCACCTCGGGTCCCCACTGGCCGAAGCCGGACACCGACAGCATCACCAGGCGCGGGTTGATCTCGGACAGTGCCGCCCAGCCCACGCCGAGCCGGTCCACGGTGCCCGGACGGAAGTTCTCCACGACGATGTCGGTGTGCGCGACCAGGTCGCGGAGCAGGGCGGCACCTTCCGGTTTGGTCAGGTCGATCGCCACGTTCTGCTTGCCGGCGTTCATCTGCACGTACAGGCCGGTGTGTTCGCCGGTGCGCGGACCGAAGACCTGGGTGATGTCGGTGCCCGGCACCTCGACCTTGACCACTTCGGCGCCCAGATCGCACAGCATGCGCCCGACCATCGGTCCGGAGATGGCCCGGGACAGGTCGAGCACTCGAATCCCGTCCAGCGGGAAGGGGGCACCCATCAGTAGCTCTTGGGCAGGCCGAGCACGTGCTCGGCGAGGTAGTTGAGCACCATCTCCTGGGGCACCGGGGCCAATCGCTGCAGCCGGGCCTCCCGCCAGTAGCGCTCCACGTGGTACTCGCTGGCGTAGCCGAAGCCGCCGTGTGTCTGCAGTGCGGCGTCCGCAGTCTTGAACGCCGCGTCGGCGGCCAGGTACTTGGCGATGTTGGCCTGCTCACCGGCCGGCATCCGGCGGTCCACTCGCCAGGACGCCTCCCGGATGGCCAGTTCGGCCGCGCGCAGCCGGGCGTGCGCCTCGGCCAGCGGGAACGCGATGCCCTGGTTCTGCCCGATCGGGCGCCCGAACACGACGCGCTGTTTGGCGTAGGCGGTGGCCCGGCGCAGCGCCACCCGCCCGATGCCCAGCGCCTCGGCGGCGATCAGTACCCGCTCGGCGTTCAGCCCGTCGAGCAGGTAGCGAAAACCCATGCCTTCCTCGCCGACCCGGTCGGCGCCGTCCACGTACAACCCGTCGTAGAGCACCTCGCAGGAGGCCACCGCGTTGCGGCCCACCTTGGGGATCGCGGAGATGTGCACCGCGGGGTCGCGCAGGTTCGCGACCAGCAGGGTCATCCCTTCGGTGGGCTTGGCGCATTGTTCGCGCGGGGTGGTGCGGGTGAGCAGCAGGACCTTGTCGGACTCCAACGCCTTCGACGTCCACACCTTGCGCCCCTGTACCCGGTAGCCGTCGCCTTCGGGTACTGCGCGGGTGCTGATCGAGGTGGTGTCCAGGCCGGCGTCGGGTTCGGTGACCCCGAAGGCCACGTGGGTGGTGCCCGCGGCCACGCCGGGCAGCACCCGTTGCTTGAGTTCCTCGCTGCCGTGCAGCACTACCGGGTGCATGCCGAAGATCGACAGGTGTACCGCACTGGCACCGTTCATGCAGGCCCCGGAGGCGGCCACCTCCTCGAGCACGATGGAGGCCTCGGTGATGCCCTGCCCGCCGCCGCCATAGGCTTCCGGGATCGCGATGCCGATCCAGCCGCCCTTGGCCATCTCCGCGTAGAAGTCCCACGGGAACTCGTGGTCGCGGTCGTGGCGCATCCAGTAGTCGTCATCGAACCGCGCACACAGTTCCCGCACCGCGAGCCGAATGGTGCGCTGGTCGTCGGTCTCCGTGAAGTCCACCGACCCACCTCCAATTACTCGAATGACAAACTATCGGGCTCTGGACTTCTTCGCCAGAGGGCCATAGCGTTTGATCCGATCAGACCCGTCCGATCGAGCAGCCGGGAGTGGCCATGCCCACCGAGATGGCGTCCAAGTACGACACGCTCTCCACTTTGAAATGGTGGGCGCAACCGCGCTCCGTGCACTGGGAGCACTTCAAGTGGCTGCGGGAGAACGACCCGGTCAGCTGGCACGGCCCGCCGGAGGCGCTGGACCCGGAACTGGACAACTCGCAGGGCTACTGGTCGCTGGTCCGCCACGCCGACATCCGTGAGGTCTCCCGTAATCCGCAGCTGTTCTCCTCCGCCGACGGGGTGTTCGTCGACGACTTCCCGCAGCTGGAGTCGATGCTCTCGTTCATCGTCACCGACGCCCCACGTCACCCGCAGATGCGCAACATCGTCTCGGTCGCCTTCACGCCGCGGAACATGAAGAAGATGGAGGACGAGATCGACCGCCTGGTCGAGCAGGTGGTCGACGAGATCCTCCCGCTGGGCGAGGGCGACCTGTCCCAGCTGCTCACCAAAGAGGTGCCGGGACGGGCGTTCGCGGCCAACTTCGGCGTGCACGACGCCGAGCTGCGCAAGCAGATCATGGACCTGGCCGAACAGCTCGGCGCGTGGAACGACCCCGAGTACTCGCACATCGGCTCGCCGCTGCTGGTGTTCGCCGACGCTTCCTACCGGCTCGGCGAGATTGCCATCGCCCTGGCGAAGGAACGCCGGGACAACCCCACCGACGACCTGATGAGTTGGGTGTCCCAGGCGTCCTACGAAGGCCAGAAGATGACCGTCGAAGAGGTCGGGGTGTTCTTCGCGCTGCTGGCCGGCGCGTCCAACGACACCACCCGGCACGCCATGGGGCACGTGTTGTGGCTGTTCCAGCAGCACCCGGACCAATTGGCCTGGCTGTTCGAGGACTTCGAGGCGCGCATCGGCGGCACCGTCAACGAGTTGCTGCGCTACGAGACCCCGATCATGCACTTCCGGCGTACCGCGACCGAGGACACCGAGATCAACGGCACCGCGATCCAGCAGGGCGACAAGGTGGCGCTGTGGTACATCGCGGGCAACCGTGATCCGGAGGCTTTCCCGGACCCCGAGCGCTTCGACATCACCCGGCCCGCGGTGGATCACCTGGCCTTCGGCGGCGGCGGCCCGCACTACTGCATCGGGCATCTGCTGGGTCGTCGATTGCTGCGTACGCAGATCCACCAGGTCTACACGCGAATGAAGGACCTGAGGGTCGGCGACCGACACATCCTGTTGTCCAACTTCATGAACGGCGTAATGAAGCTCCCGGCGACCTGGACGCCCGGGCCGCGCGCCTGAGCCGACGCCGCGCCGAGCGGCCACATACGCTGAGCCGGGTGATCCTCCGGACGTTCGGCTGGTCGTTCCTGTTCACCGCGGCCGGTCTGGTCACCGGGCTGATCTACGGCGGCGCGAGCGGGCTGGTGTTGGTTGCCATCCTGATCGTGCTGGAGGTCTCGCTCTCCTTCGACAATGCCGTGGTCAACGCCAAGGTGCTGGAGCGGATGAGCCCGTTCTGGCAACGCATGTTCCTCACCGTCGGCGTGCTGGTCGCGGTGTTCGGCATGCGCTTGGCATTCCCGCTGCTGGTCGTCGGGTTGACTGCGCACGTCGGGCCGATCCATGCGGTGCACCTGGCGCTGGAGCAGGGCGACCTCCACGAGGCGGGCTCCTACGCCTACCTGCTGCACCACGCCCACCCGTTGGTGGCCTCCTTCGGCGGGATGTTCCTGCTGCTGCTGTTCCTCAACTTCGTCTTCGACCCGGCCCGGGAACTGCACTGGCTGCGGTGGTTGGAGCGTCCGCTGGCCCGGGCCGGGGTGTTGGAGACGGCGCCGATCGTGGTGGCGTTGGGTTCGTTGGCGCTGGCCGCGCATCTTCTCGCCGAGGACAAACAGGGCGTGCTGTTCGCCGGTGTGCTCGGTGTGGTGACCTACCTGACCGTCGATGGCCTGGGGCGACTGTTCGCGGTACAGGGCGCGGAGACCGGGCCGTCGGGGTTGGTGAAGGCCACCGGACGCGCCGGCTTCTTCCTGTTCGTCTATGTGAACCTGCTGGACGCCTCGTTCTCCTTCGACGGGGTGCTCGGCGCCTTCGCCATCACCCAGGACCCGGTCGTGATCATGCTCGGGTTGGGGGTGGGGGCGCTCTACATCCGGTCGCTGACCGTGTACCTGGTGCGCCAGGGCACCCTCGGCCGGTATGTGTACCTGGAGCACGGGGCGATGTGGGCGATCGGCGCGTTGGCTGTGGTGTTGCTGATCAGCATCAAGCACGCCACCCCCGAGGTGATCACCGGACTGATCGGGGTGGGCTTCATCGGGTTGGCCTTCGGTTCCTCGTTACGGCACAACCGCCGGCTCGACGTGCCGGCCGTCTGACGAAGGGTCACCAGTCGTGTTCGGACGACCGTCGCGGGGCACCAGGCGCAAGCTCGCCGAGGCGCAGGCTGTGCAGTCGAGCGCGGCCGAAGCGTTCGCCCGGATGGACCGGGCACAGCGGGACCTGCGCCTGACGCCGACCCCGGATGCCGCGTTGGACGTCGGCGCGGAGGAGCTGGCCCGTCGTTACCTGGCGGTGCTCGATGCGCATCCGGTGCAGGTGGGCACCGAGCTGTCCGCGTTGTATGCGGCGATCCTCGCGTTGCGCGAGGTCACGGCCGAGCTGACCACGATGGCCGAGCGCTTGGATGCCGCAGCCGGCTCCACGGGTTGAGAGCCCTATGTCAAGCCGCCTCCTGTTGGAGGTGGTTGAGGCGTCCGTGTAGGTCGGGGTCATAGGGGAGCTGGTCGTGCCAGCAGCGCCAGAGGACGCGGGTCCAGGCGCGGGCCAGGATGCGGGCGGCGTGGGGGTGTCGGGCGCCGCGGGCTCGGGCGGCCCGGTAGGTGGTTTCGGCCCAGAGGTTGGCTCGTGGGGTGTCCTGGGCCCAGTCGATGAGGGCGGCCCGCAGGTGTTTGTTGCAGCCTCGCCGGTAGGCGACGTTGAGGTGCTTGCCCGATTGGCGGGTTGAGGGTGCGACCCCGGCCGCGGCGGCCAGGGCTGCGTCGTCGGGGAAACGGGCCCGGCAGTCACCGATCTCGGCGAGCAGGGTGGCCGCGCGGATCGTGCCGGCACGGGGCAGCGAAGTGAAGATCGCCCCGTCGGGGTGAGCGAGCAGGGCCTCACGGATGGCGGCCTCGAGTTCGTCGATCTGCGCGTGCAGTGCGGTGAGCAAGGTGACCAGGCCGAGCACGATGTGTTCGGCGGCGGCTGCCGCGGCGCCGGTGGTGCGTCCGGTGACCGCGCCGCGCAGGTGGGCGATCAACTCGCCGGGGGTTTGGCGTCCGCAGTAGCCGTTGGCCTTGAGCCAATGCGCCATACGTAGTTCGGAGAGCCAGGCGGCCTTGGCCTCGCTGGGGAAGCGGCGCAGGAAGGTCAGGCTGATCGCATTGTCCAGCAGGGAGAACAGTCCGATGGCGCCGGGGAAGTTGTGTTGCAGCACGGCGAGGAGTTGGTTGTGCACCGCGATGCGGTGGGTGACCAGGTCCTGGCGTGCGCGGACCAACATCCGCAGGGCGAGGGTTTCTGGGCTGTCGGGTTGGACCGGATGCCAGCGACCGGCGTCGGTGCGCAGCGCATCGGCCAACACGAACGCGTCGAAGCGATCGTCCTTGTTCCCCGCGCTGCCATAGCGGGCCCGCAGGGACTTCACCTGCCGGGCCGAGATCACCACGACCTCGAAACCGGCTCGGGACAGGTGTTCCACCACCGGTCCGTCGCCGCGTTCGATGCCGACCCGGGTGACGCGCTGCTTGCGCAGCTGGGTGCTGATCCTGGCCAGCCCAGCCTTGGAATGAGGGACCGTGAACTCCTCGACCCGCCGCCCGGTCTCACTGACGATGCAGATCGCGTGGTGCTGCCAGGACCAATCCAGCCCGGCAAATGCAGGGGTAATCTCCATGGTGGGTGCTCCTTCCGTCTCGACCACGGAAAAGGCACTCCGGCACCGGGACGTGACGGCCGGTCGCTCACTGCGGCGCTCTGTGGCGCATAGCCCTATGGCCGGTCTGCACGTCCCGGGCCGCCGGACCCTGCAACTCTCAACCAGGTCCTCACCGAAGGCGGGACTCGCTCAGCTCGGCAGTGACCCGACGACACCGGGGTGCGACCAGAACACTGCCACGCGCCCTGGCCCACCAAGGGTCCACCAGTGAGCTCAGGGCGACGCGAGTCGACCCATCGAGGGCGGCACCTCACTGGCCGCGGCCCGGTCCAACAGCCACAGCGTGCGGCCGCGGCCCTGTGCACCGGCCGCGGGGATCTGCACCCAGCCGGCACCGGACAGCGCCATGCGCACCGCGGGCGCCTTCTCCTTTCCGGCCACCAACAACCACACCTCGCGGGCGTTGCGGATCGCGGGCATGGTGAGGCTGATCCGGGTCGGCGGTGGCTTGGGGGCGCCGCGCACCGCGACCGCGGCCCGCTCGGCCTCGTGCAGCGCCGGGCGTTCCGGGAACAGCGAGGCCACGTGCCCGTCCGGGCCGACGCCGAGCAGCACCACGTCGAAGCTGGGCGCGGGCCCGTGGTCCTCGGGTCGGGTGGCCGCGGTCAGCGCCTTCGCGTACGCCTCCGCGGCGGCCTCCGGGTCGTCCCCGTACGGACCGTCGGACGGGGGCATAGCGTGCACCCGGGCCGGGTCCAACGGCACCCGGTCCAGCAGTGCCTCGCGGGCCTGCTTCTCGTTGCGCTCCGGGTCTGCGGCGGGCACGAACCGGTCGTCGCCCCACCACACATCCAGCCGCCGCCAGTCGATCGCGTCCCGGGCCGGCATGCCCGCCAACGCGGCCAGCGTGGCGATGCCGACGCCGCCGCCGGTCAGCACCACCGAGGCGCCACCGGTGGCCGCCTGGGCATCCACCAGCCGGGTCACCAGGCGCGCCGCCACTGCCGCGGCCAGCGTCTCGGGATCGCGGTGCACGATCACGGTCGGCGTCATTGCGCCCCCTCCCTTGTCTCTGTCTCCCTGATCGTCGCGAGGCATTCGGCGTAGATGTCGTCGGCGTCCAGTCGCCGTAGTTCCTCGTTGATCAACTCGGACAGGTCGCGGCGTTTGAGTGCGATCGGCCGTTCGTGGTGTCCGGGGGAGCTCAGCATGGCAAGGCGGCCGTCGGTGCGACGCAGTGTCACCTCGCCGTCGGGCAGGCTCAGTCGCACCTCGGTCAGGCCGGGGCCGGTGGACTCCTCGCGCTGGACGGGGATGCCCAGGCGCGCGGAGAGCCACATCGCGAGCAGCTCCGCGCTGGCGTTGCCCGGCTCCGCGGCCACCACGCCGCCGGTGGGGTGGGAGTACACGTCGTCCAGTGCGGTGGCCAGCACGCTGCGCCACAGCGTCAGCCGCGTCCAGGCCAGGTCGGTGTCGCCGTCCGTGTAGTGCGCGGCCCGGGCGGCCAACCGGCCGGGGGCGTCGTCGCCGGCGGCCAGGTCGGTGATGCGTCGTTGGCTGAGCCGGCCCAACGGGTCGGCTGACGGATCGTCAGGTCCGTTGCCCGGCCAGAAGGTGACCACCGGGGTGTCCGGGATGAGCAGGGGGACGACCACCGATTCGGCGTGCCAGGCCAGCTCGCCGGACAGGTCCAGGATCACCAACTCGCCGGGTCCGCGCTCCCCGGCGCCGAACACCTCGGCGTCCAACCCGACGCAGGTCTCGTTCGGGTGCCGCCGCACCACCAGAATCCGGGACGGGTGCTCACCCGCCGTGCGGCAGGTGGACTGCACCTCGGGCCCGTTGCCGTGCCCGTCGGTGATCATGATGAGCGTCATCACGTGCCCCGCTGTGGGGCCGCCGTGCGCCCGCCGCACGTCGCTCAGCGCCTTGTTGATCTCACTGGCCGAGGTGTCCGACAGCGACGTACTCATGGCCGCCGCCAGGTACGACCGTCGCGGCGCAGCAACTCATCGCCGGAATCCGGGCCCCAGGTGCCCGCCGGATAGTCCTCCGGCGCTCCCTGAGTCGCCCAGAACGCCTCGATCGGGTCGAGCATCTCCCAGGACAACTCCACCTCCCGGCTGCGCGGGAACAGCGGGGGCTCGCCGAGCAGCATGTCCAGGATCAGCCGCTCGTAGGCCTCGGGGGACGATTCGGCGAACGAGTCGCCGTAGTCGAAGTCCATGTTTACGTCGCGCACCTCCATGGAGGTGGCCGGCACCTTCGAGCCGAACCGCAGCGTCACGCCCTCGTCGGGTTGGATGCGGAACACCAACGCGTTCTGGCCCAGTTCCTCCACCGCGGTCGCCTCGAACGGAAGATGCGGCACCCGGCTGAAGACCAGCGCCACCTCGGTCACCCGACGGCCCAGGCGCTTGCCGGTCCGCAGATAGAACGGCACCCCGGCCCAACGGCGGGTGTCCAGTTCCAGCTTCACCGCCGCGTAGGTCTCGGTGCGGGAATCGGCCGGGATGGCGTGCTCGTCGAGGTAGCCGATGACCTTCTCCCCGCCCTGCCACCCGGCCGCGTATCGGCCACGCGCGGTGGCCGTGGCGAGGTCGGCCGGCAGCCGGATCGCGGAAAGCACCTTTTCCTTCTCCGCGCGTAGATCGTCGGCCTTGAACGAGACCGGCTCCTCCATGGCGATCAGCGCGAGCAGTTGCAGGAGGTGGTTCTGCAGGACGTCCCGCGCGGCGCCGATGCCGTCGTAGTATCCGGCCCGGCTGCCGATCCCGATGTCCTCGGCCATGGTGATCTGCACGTGGTCGATATACGCGCGGTTCCAGATCGGCTCGAAGAACTGGTTCGCGAAGCGCATCGCCAAAATGTTCTGGACGGTCTCCTTGCCCAGGTAGTGGTCGATGCGGAACACCGAATGCGGCGGGAAGACCTCCTCCAGTAGCCGGTTGAGCTCGCGGGCGGTGGTCAGGTCCGAACCGAACGGCTTTTCCACCACGACGCGACGCCACGGCACCCGCCCGCTCGCGTCCGGGCTGCCGGGGTCGGCGAGGCCGTGCTTTTTCAATTGGCGGACCACGTCCGGGAAGAACTTGGGCGGGATCGACAGGTAGAACGCGCGGTTCCCGGCGGTACCACGGGACTCGTCAAGTTCGCTGACCGTCTTGCACAGTTGCTCGAAAGCGTTGTCGTCGGCGAAATCGCCGGGGACGAAGCGAAAACCGTCGGCCAGTTGGGACCAGACCTCCTCGCGGAACCCGGTACGGGCGTGCTCGCGCACGGCGTCGTGCACCACCTGCGCGAAGTCCTCGTTCGCCCAGTCCCGGCGGGCGTAACCGACCAGCGAGAAACCGGGGGGCAGCAGGCCGCGATTGGCCAGGTCGTAGATGGCCGGCATGACCTTTTTCTGGGCCAGATCGCCGGTCACCCCGAACAGCACCATGCCGCACGGGCCGGCCACTCTGGGCAATCGTTTGTCGCGCGGGTCGCGCAGTGGATTGCTCATCGCGCGACGGCGGCCAGCACCTGATCCAGGCCCGCCCGACGATCCGTCAGATGCAGGCGTAGCGCGGGTCTGCCGCGTCCGGCGAGCGCATCCAGGTCGCCCAGTGCCTGAGCCAGCTGCAACGTGCCCAACGACCACGGCCGGCCGGGCACCGCCAGGTCTTCGGCGACCACCCCGGTCAGCTGCAGGAACACCCCGTGCTGGGGCCCGCCCTTGTGGAACTGACCGGTGGAGTGCAGGAACCGCGGGCCCCAACCGAAGGTGACCTGACGGTCCTTCAGGCGCCGGCCGAGCGCAGCCCGCAGCCCGGCCGCACCGGCGTCCCCGACGCGGTCCAAGTAGGCCATCACCGCGAGGTATCCGTTGACCGGGACTTCCGCAAGCAGCGCGTCGAGCACCTCGGACAGGGTGTGCGCGTATCCGAGGACGGTCGGATCGCCGTACACCTCGACCCGGCCGTCGGTGAACAGGGGAGCGGGCACGGGCAGGCCGTCGGGGCCTGCCGTCTCCAGCAGTCGCCCGGTGTTCTCCTTGGACTCGGTCACGTTGGGCTGGTCGAACGGGTTGATGCCCAGGACCTTCCCGGCGAACGCGGTGGCGTACTCCCAGACCAGGAACTGCGCCCCCAGTGGACCGGTTACGGTCAGCGCCGCGCCGGGCGGTTCGCCGACGCCGGTGGCCAGCGCGTCCGAACCGGCGGTCGTCCAGCCGGGGGAGTCGGAGTCCTCCACGACCACCGGCAGGACCCCGGTGCCCTCCTTGCCGGTGGACTCGGCGATCAGCTGCTCGGCCCAATCGCCGAACCCCACCAGGCCCCGATCGGCCTCCAGCAGGACCAGTTTGTTGCGGCCTTCGCCGGCCGCCGCGCCCATCGCGGCACCGAGCAGCAGACCGGGATTGTCCACCGAATTGGCCAGGGCCGAGCGCACCGCATCGGCGTCGTCCAGGAGTTGCTCGACGTCGGCCCCGGCCAGCGCACTGGGCACCAGGCCGAACGCGGTGAGCGCGCTGTACCGCCCACCGACGGTCTCGTCGGCCAGGAACACCGCGCGATAGCCGGCCTCCGCCGCGGTCTTCTCCAACGGCGAGCCGGGATCGGTGACCACCACGAATCGTTGGGCGATCTGAGTATCCGTCAGACCCAGCTCACGGAAGGCCTGCTCGTAGATGCGGCGGTGGCTGTCGGTTTCCACCGTCCCCCCGCTCTTGCTGGACACCACGACCAGCGTGCCGGCCAGCCGGTCACCCAGCGCCCGGCGCACCTGCGCGGGGTCGGTGGTGTCCAGCACGGTCAGGCCGACGCCGGCGGAACGGGTGATCACCTCGGGGGCCAGTGACGAACCACCCATACCGGACAGCACGACGTGGTACAGGCCCTCGGCGGCCATCTCGGTGAGCAGTTGACGCAGCCGGGGGAGCAGCGGCCGGGACACCCCGGTGGCGCCCAGCCAGCCGAGTCGGATCGAGGCCTCGGGCTCGGCCTGCGGGCCCCACAGCGAGGCGTCGCCCCTGGCCAGGCGGCCACCGTCGTCGTCGGCCACCGCATCGGCCAGCACGCCGTCCACGCTCGCCTGCAGACTGTCGTCAAGGAGGGTGACGGTCACCCCGCCGGCCGCGGCGTGCTGACTCATTTGGCCGCCTCACGCAGCTTGTCGAGCTCGGTGCCGACCGAGGCCAGCAGGTCGTCCCAGGCGGTGATGAACTTTTCCACGCCCTCGCGTTCCAACACCTCGACCACGTCGTCGTAGTCGATACCCACGTCGGCCAACGCATCCAGCACGGCTCGGGCATCGGCGTATCGACCGCGCACCGTGTCGTCGCCCGCGGTGGAATGGTCGGCCACCGCGTGCAGGGTGGCCTCCGGCATGGTGTTGACCACGCCGGCGGTGACCAGGTCATCGACATACATGGTGTCCGGATAGGCCGGATCCTTCACGCCGGTGGAGGCCCACAGCGGGCGCTGCACCTTCGCACCGGCCGCGGCCAGGGCCTGCCAGCGGGGCGAGCCGAAGACCTCCTCGTAGGCCTGGAAGGCGAGCCGGGCATTGGCCACCGCCGCCTTGCCGCGCAACGCCTTCGCTGCGTCGGTGCCGATCTTGTCCAGTCGCTTGTCGATCTCCGTGTCCACCCGGGAGACGAAGAACGAGGCCACCGAGCCGATGCCGGCCAACGGCACGCCCGCGCGCTGTGCGCGCTCCATGCCCTCCAGGAACGCCTCCATCACTCCGCGGTAGCGGTCCAGGGAGAAAATCAGCGTGACGTTGATGCTGATGCCCTCGGCCAGGCACTGGGCGATCGCGGGCAGCCCCTCCACCGTGGCCGGGATCTTGATGTACAGGTTGGGCCGGTCCACCGCCCACCACAGTGCTCGGGCTTCGGCGATGGTGGCCGCGGTGTTCTTGGCGAAGCGTGGGTCGACCTCGATGGAGACCCGGCCGTCCACCCCGTCGCTGGCGTCATAGGCGCCGCGCAGCACGTCGCAGGCGTCCCGCACGTCGGCGGTGGTGATGGAACGCACCGCCTCGTCCACGCTCACCCCACGGATCGCCAGGTCGGCGATCTGCGGGTTGTAGAGGTCGGACTTGGACACCGCGTTCTGGAAGATCGACGGGTTGGTGGTCACGCCGACCACGTACAGGTCGCGGACCATCGCGGCCAATCCGCCGCCCTGCAGTCGGGCCCGGGACAGGTCGTCCAGCCAGATGGCCACCCCGGCGCCGCTCAACCTCGCCAGCCGCTCATTCGATGCGCTCATGCTCGTCCTCCTGCTGCTGCCGTGGCCGGCTGACGGTCCATCAGTTGCCAGTCGTGGAACCTTGTTCCCCGCGCGTGCGGGCCAAGCTGCGGTGCGCCGCGGCGACCACCGCGGCCGCGGTGATGCCGAACTGCTCGTAAAGCGTCTGGTACGGGGCCGAGGCACCGAAGTGCTCCAACCCGACAACCTCGCCGCCGTCCCCGACGTAGCGCCACCAGCCCTGCGAGATCCCGGCCTCGACCGCCACCCGGGCCCGCACGCGACGCGGCAGCACCGTCTGGCGGTAGGCCTCGTCCTGGGCCTCGAACCACTCGATGCACGGCATCGAGACCACCCGGGTGGCCACGCCCTCGGCCTCCAGCGCCGTGCGCGCCTCGACCGCCAGCTGCACCTCGCTGCCGGTGGCGATCAGGATCAGCTCGGGCAGTCCGCTGCCCGCCTCCTGCAGCACATACCCGCCCCGGGCCGCACCCTCGGCGGAGGCGAACCCATCGGAACGGTCGAAGGTCGGCACGCCCTGCCGGGTCAGCGCCAGCGCGGTCGGGCCGGTCGGGTTCTCCAGGACGTGGCGCCAGACCACGACGGTCTCGTTGGCATCGCCCGGCCGGGCCACGGCCAGGCCGGGGATGGCCCGAAGCGCCCACAGGTGCTCGACCGGTTGGTGCGTCGGGCCGTCCTCGCCGAGCCCGATCGAGTCGTGCGTCCAGACGTGCACGACCGGCTGCTTCATCAACGCGCCGAGGCGTACCGCGCCGCGCATGTAGTCGGAGAACACCAGGAACGTGCCGCCGTAGGGGCGGAAGGTGCCCTCGATGGCGATGCCGTTCATGGCCGCGCCCATCGCGTGTTCGCGGACCCCGAAGTGGATGTTGCGACCACCGGGATCGGCGCCCTTGGCGGTCGAACCGAGTGGCAGGAAGGAGGCCTCGCCGGAGATGTTCGTGAGGTTGGATTCGGCCAGGTCCGCCGAACCGCCCCACAGCTCGGGCACCAACGCTGCGATCGCGTTGAGTACCTCACCGGAGGCCTTGCGGGTGGCCACGTCCTTGCCCGCCGGGAAAACGGGGAGCTTCGCGGCCCACCCGTCGGGCAGCCTGCGGGCGCGCATCCGGTCGTACTCGGCGGCCCGTTCCGGGTTCGCGGCGCGCCAGGCGGCGTAGCGGGTGTCCCACTCGGCGTGCGCCGCGCGGCCCCGGTCCACCACCTCGCGGGCGTGCGCCAGCACGTCGTCGGCGACGTCGAAGCTGCGGTCCGGGTCGAACCCGAGCACCTTCTTGGTCGCCGCGACCTCGGCGGCGCCGAGGGCGGCACCGTGCGCCTTCCCGGTGTTCTGCAGGTTCGGCGCGGGCCAGCCGATGATCGAGCGCACCCCGATGATCGAGGGCTGTTCGCGGTTGTCCCGGGCGGCGACCAGCGCGGCGTAGAGCGCGTCGACGTCATTGGCATCGGTGACCCGTTGGGTGTGCCAACCGTAGGCGGCGTAGCGGGCCAGCACGTCCTCGGTGAACGCGACGTCGGTGTCGCCCTCGATGGAGATGTGGTTGTCGTCATAGAGCATGACCAACTCGCCGAGCTTCTGCGTGCCCGCCAACGAGGAGGCTTCGGACGCGACGCCCTCCTCCATGTCCCCGTCGGAGGCGAACACGTAGATCGAGTGGTCGAAGACGCCGGCGCCGGGGGCAGCCTCCGGGTCGAACAGGTAACGGACCCGACGGGCCGCCATGGCCATGCCGACCGCGGTGGCCACGCCCTGGCCCAGCGGACCGGTGGTGGTCTCCACACCGGCGGTATGCCCGTGCTCGGGGTGGCCCGGGGTGAGGCTGCCCCACTGCCGCAGGTGGCGCAGGTCGTCCAGGGTCAACCCGTAGCCGGACAGGTAGAGCTGGATGTAGAGGGTCAGGCTGGAGTGTCCGCAGGACAGCACGAAACGATCGCGGCCCAGCCAGTCCGGATCGGTCGGGTCGTGCCGCAACAGCCGCTGGTAGGTCAGGTAGGCCGCGGGCGCCAGGCTCATGGCGGTGCCGGGGTGGCCGTTGCCGGCCGCCTCCACCGCGTCCATGGCCAGCACCCGAACGGTGTCCACCGCGCGGTCGTCCAGGTCGGACCAGGTCGGTTCGAGCTTCGCCGTGTTCTTGGACGCACTCATCGGTACTGGGCGCTCCTGTCGCGTCGACCGGTTGGCACCGGACCCCGACCCCGGAGCGGCCGTGAACCGGTCCGGGCGTTGTGGAATCCGCCGTCGTCGACCCTACCCAGTGCTTGATGACGGCACGGTTGCGCAGGCGGTACCCACGACCGGCGCACCGGGTTACGGCGGCTACAGTGGGGCGGCTCGCGCCGGAAGGCGTCGGCCCGCCCGATCAGCCCGATCAGCCCCACCCACCGGCGAGGTACGCGTGACCACTGTCGATCTTCGCCCGACCAACGGGGCGGCGATCGGAGGCGGACGCAGCATGGGCGCCACGTTGCGGGCCTATGTCGCACTGACCAAGCCGCGCATCATCGAGCTGCTGCTGGTCACTACCGCCCCGGTGATGTTCCTGGCCGCCCGCGGGGTGCCCTCGCTGTGGCTGGTGGTGGCCACGCTGGTCGGCGGCACCCTGTCCGCGGGCAGCGCCAACGTTCTGAACTGCTACCTGGACCGCGACATCGACGCGGACATGCGCCGCACCCGGCGTCGACCGCTGCCCATGCACGGGGTGACCCCGCGCGAAACGTTGGTGTTCGGCGTGGTGCTGGGCGCCGTCAGCACCCTGTTGCTCGGCCTGGCGGTCAACTGGCTCTCCGCGCTGCTCGCGCTGACCGCGAACCTGTTCTACGTGTTCGGCTACACGATGTGGCTGAAGCGACGTACGTCACAGAACATCGTGTGGGGCGGTGCGGCTGGTTGCTTCCCGCCGCTGATCGGCTGGACCGCGGTGACCGGGTCGGTGTCCTGGGCGCCGATCGTGCTGTTCGGCGTGGTGTTCTTCTGGACCCCGCCGCACTTCTGGGCGCTGGCCATGCGCTACCGCGAGGACTACGCCGCGGCCAAGGTGCCGATGCTTCCGGTGGTGGCCACGGAGCTCCGGGTGATCACCGAGATCACGTTCTACACCTGGGCGACCGTCATCGTCTCCATGCTGCTGTGGCCGGTGGCGCACACCGGCCCGCTATACCCGGCGGTGGCCGCCGTGCTCGGCGTCGGGATCCTGCTCGAGGCGCACCGCCTACTGCGTCGGGTCCGCCGCGGAGTGACCGGCGTGGACCTCAACCCGATGCGCCTGTTCCACCTGTCGAACACCTACCTGGCGCTGCTGTTCCTGGTCATCGCCATCGACGCCTGCATCTTCTAGGCGCCCCAACCCTCCGTCCTCTCATGGCGTGTGGGGCTATCAGGGCGTGGGATAGCCCCACACGCCATGAGTGGTGGGGTTCTCACGCGGCGCCGCACAACATCGCTCCGACCTCGCGGACGATGCGCCGCGGATTTCCGAAGACGTCGGGCGCGGTGTAGCGCAGCAGCGGGACGTCGCCGAGCAGCAGTTGGTTCTCGCGGACCAAGTCGCTGCGGTGCTGTTCGGGCTCTCCGTGATACTCCTCGCCGTCGTATTCGAGGCCGAAGCGGCGCGGTAGGAGGAACTGGAGGTCGGGAATCCCGAGCAGATTGCCGTAGGCGTCGTACACCGGAACGTTGATCAAGGGTGGCTCGGGCAGGCCGCCGAACACAATCACCAGCCTTAGCCGGGTCTCCATCGGCGATGCCGCGGCGGCCCGGGCCAGGCCGGCCGCTTCCCGGACCTTGCACACGTGCGACCAGTGCGGCCGCTCGTCCGCGTACCGGGCGAGGCTTCCCTCGCAGATCAGCCCGGCGTGCAGGAACACGTCCGCCCACACCACCGCCTCCGTCAACGACGACTGGCGCATCAGGCCGAAGCAGGTGCGCACTGGGGTGGTCACGCCCACGCCGTGGAATGTGTCCATGTCCTCGGGGTCGAGAACCAAGCGGCCGGTCCGGGCGCCGGGTGTGATGAAGTCCGCCGTGCCCCGGGCGGTGGCGACATGGAGTGGGACGGCGCGGCCGCGCCGGGGCGTCCACGCCCCGAACAGCCAGGCCGCCGTCAGGCCCGTCGCGACGGCGTGCTCGGGTGCGGCGAGACGTAGCGCCGCGAAGCGCATCTCGTCGGTCAGGTTCACCGAGCTATGGACGTAGACCTGCGGGAACAGGCGTATCCAGCAGCGGGAGCGAAGTTGGTCCGGGCTCAAGCCTGCGGCCAGGGCGATGCTGCGGTGGAACGGACCGTGCAGGAGTTCGGCGGGGACGAACGGGCGAGGCGGCATGACCCGCACCGTGTCGTGGATCGGCCGGCGCCGCGGCGGATTGCTCCGCCCTGTGGACAACCCTCCCGTCCGCTCATGGCGTGTGGGGCTATCAGTGGGTGCGGATAGCCCCACGCGCCATGAGAGGACGGGTGTTGGTGACGGGCACGGCGGCCACCTCAGCCGGGACGAGCGGGCGCTCCCGGGTGGACAGCACCATCCGTGTGGTGGCGACGACCAGCAGGCCGGCGGCGAGCATGTGCAGGCCGACCAGCAACTCGGGCAGGCCCGTGGCGTACTGCACCCAGCCGATGGCGCCCTGCGCCAACTGGATCCCGAGCACCGGCAGGGCCGCGCGGCGGACCGACGCCGGTGCGCCGCCGCGGTGCAGCGCCGCGAGCAACACCACGGTGGCGAGCACCAACGCAATCACCGCGTCGGCGTGCACCAGGCTCATCGTGCGGGGGTCCAGCCCGGTGCGCGGGGCTTGCGCATCGCCCGCGTGCGGACCGGAGCCGGTCACCACGGTGCCCAGGTAGAGCACGGCCCCGGTCAACCCGAAGACCGTGAACGCCAAGCGGCGCATCACCACCGGGACCAGGGGCGCCACCGGCCCGTCGCCCTCGCCCAACCGGCGGTGCAGCAGCGTGGCCACCGCGATCAAATCCATCGACACCACCAGGTGCAGCATCACCACCCAGGGGTTCAGGTCGGTGAGCACGGTGATGCCGCCGAGTAGCGCCTGTGCGGGGATACCGATGAACAGCACCAGGGCCAACCGGCGCACGTCCGGGCGCACCGGGCGCACCCGTCGGGCCACCACCAGGGTCGCCAGCGCCACCCCGACCAGCACGTAGGTGATCATGCGGTTGGTGAACTCGATGGCCGAGTGGTACCCGAGTTCGCCGGTCGGCACGAATGAGTCCCCGGTGCACCGCGGCCAGGTCGGGCAACCCAGGCCCGATCCGGTCAGCCGCACCGCGCCGCCGGTCACCACGATGGCGATGTTCACGACGATCGAGGCCAACGCCAACCGCCGCAGCAACAACGCCCGGTCGGTCATGCCGGAATGGTAGGCGGGCCGCCGCGCGCTCATTCCCACCGGAACAACCGGGCCGCCGCGGCGATGGAGACCACCGCCCACCCGGCCAGCACCGCGAGGTCGGCCCACGGGACGCCCGCCGCCCCGGTCAGCACGTCGCGTAACCCGCCGGACAGCGCCGCGGTCGGGGTGAACCGAAGCACGTGGCGGGCCTCGCCGAACTTCGACAGGGGCACGATCACCCCGCCACCGACGAGCAACAACACGTACACCAGGTTCGCCGCGGCCAAGGTGGCCTCGGCGCGCAGCGTGCCCGCCATCAACAGTCCCAGGCCACTGAAGGCCGCGGTGCCGACCACCAACAACAGCAGCACCACCGCGACGTTGCCGTGCGCCGACCAGCCCAGCGCGAACGCCACCCCGGCGAGCAGGCCGACCTGCAACAGTTCGACAACCAACACGCTCAACGTTTTGCCGACCAGCAATCCCCACCGCGGCAGGGGAGACACGGCCAATCGCTTGAGCACCCCGTAGCGCCGCTCGAACCCGGTGGCTATGGCCTGCCCGGTGAACGCGGTCGACATGACCGCCAGCGCCAGGATCCCCGGCGCGAAGAAATCGATCCGCTTGTCCGCCCCGACCTCGACCACGTCGACCTTCGCGAACAGCACCAACAGCACCGTCGGGATGATCACCGTCAGCAGCAGTTGTTCGCCGTTGCGCAGCAACATCCGGGTCTCCAACGACGCCTGCGCGCGCACCATCCGCGCGACGGGCGCGCCGCCGGGCGCGGGGGAGAGGTCCATCACCGTTGCGCCGGGGTGGTGAGCTCGAAGAAGACGTCCTCCAGCCGGCGCGACCCGCCGGTCAGTTCCGCCGGCGAACCCGTGGCCACGCAGCGCCCGCGGTCGATGATCGCCACCTGGTCCGCCAACCGCTCGGCCTCATCCATCAGGTGCGTGGCGAGCACCACGGTCACTCCGGCGTTCCGCAGGTCGCAGATCAGCGCCCAGGTGGCATGTCGAGCGTGCGGATCGAGGCCCGCGGTCGGTTCGTCGAGGAACACCAGCTCGGGGCGCCCGACGATAGCCAAGCCCAGCGCGAGTAGCTGCTTCTGCCCGCCGGACAGTCGGCGGTAGGTGGTGCGTCCGGCGTCGGTCAGACCGAGCCGGGTGATCAACTCATCCGGATCCAAGGGGTTCGCGTGCAGTGCCGCGACGTGATGCAGCATCTCCCGCGTATTCGCCCCGGAGTACACCCCGCCCTCCTGCAGCATCACGCCGAGTCGTGGGCGCAGCGCCACCCCGTCGCGAGCCGGGTCCAGGCCGAGGACCCGCACGCTGCCCTCGTCCGCGCGGCGCAGCCCACAGCAGATCTCGATGGTGGTGGTCTTCCCGGCGCCGTTCGGG
>DASQPJ010000277.1:0-4696 GCA_035644015.1 Sporichthyaceae bacterium | reverse complement strand
GGTGCCGCCACCGTGGGTGCCGCCACCGCGGGTGCCGCCACCGCGGGTGCCGCCACCGCGGGTGCCGCCACCGCGGGTGCCGCCACCGCGGGTGCCGCCACCGCGGGTGCCGCCAGTGGCGGCGCGGCCTTTTCCTTCGGGACGTCCGACGAAGTGGGCGCTATAGCCCTCGTTTGGTCGGACGTTGCGGAGGTGGAAGGGGGTGCCGGCGCCGCACCTTTCGGTGCCGCAGTTGGGGGAGCCGCCCTTTCCTTCGGGACGTCCGACGAAGTGGGGGCTATAGGCCTCGTTTCGTCGGACGTTGCGGGGGTGGGGGTGCCGGCGTGGCGGCGTTCCAGGCGGTCCAGGCGGGCATGCAGGTCGCGGGCCTCGGCGTGGTCGGAGATCGGGCCGGCGCCCGGCAGCAGCACCCGGGCGCAGATCAGCTCCAACTGCAGCCGTGGTGCCGTCGCCCCGCGCAACTCGGTCAGCCCGGTGTTCACCAGGTCCGCGGCTCGGGACAGCTCGGCCGGGGAGAAGCGGGCGGCCTGGGCCCGCATCCGGGCCAACTGGTCGACGGGGGCGTCGATCAGCCCGGTGTCGGACACGTCGGGCACCGCGGCCAACACGACCAGGTCGCGCAGCCGGTCCAACAGGTCGGCGACGAACCGGCGCGGGTCGTGCCCGGCCTCGACCACCCGGTCGACCAGGGTGAACACCGCGGCCCCGTCGTGTGCGGCGAAGGCGTCGATGACGTCATCCAGCAGCGCGGCATCGGTGTAGCCGAGCAGCGCGGTGGCTCGCGGCAGGGTCAGGCCGTCGGCGCCCGAACCGGCCATCAGTTGGTCCAGCACGGACAGGCTGTCCCGCACCGAGCCGCCGCCGGAGCGGACCACCAGCGACAGCACCGCCGGGTCCACCGGCACCTTCTCCCGCTCGCACAACTCGGCCAGGTAATCCCGCAGCACGCCGGGCGGCACCAGCCGGAACGGGTAGTGGTGGGTGCGCGATCGGATGGTCGGGATGACCTTGTCCGGCTCGGTGGTGGCGAAGATGAACTTCAGGTGCTCCGGCGGCTCCTCGACGACCTTCAGCAGGGCGTTGAAGCCCGCGGTGGTCACCATGTGCGCCTCGTCGATCACGTAGATCTTGTAGCGGGATGAGGCGGGGGAGAAGAACGCCCGATCGCGCAGGTCGCGCGCATCGTCGACGCCACCGTGTGAGGCCGCGTCGATCTCCACCACGTCGATCCCGCCGCCGCCACCGCGGGCCAGCTCCCGGCAGGATTGGCACACACCGCACGGGGTCGGCGTCGGGCCCTGCTCGCAGTTCAGGGCGCGGGCCAGGATGCGCGCGCTGGTGGTCTTGCCGCACCCGCGCGGCCCGCTGAACAGGTATGCGTGATTCACCCGGCCGTTGCGGATGGCCTGCTGCAGCGGCTCGGTGACGTGCTCCTGCCCGATGACCTCGGCGAAGGTCTCCGGGCGGTAGCGGCGATACAGCGCAAGCACACAACGACCCTACGGCCCGACAAATAAAAGCGCCCCGCGCACCTACCAGAGCTCTCCTACCCTTGCTGCCTTCCGGCCCTGGGGGAGTTCAGAAAGATGGCACCACGCGGGGAGCCGGGGCCGAGTCTACAGGCGATGGAGGCGAGCGGAACGAAAGCTTGCTTTCGTTCCCGAGCCGACTGAAGCCTGTTGAAACAAGTCCTCGGCCGCCGCGTCGCCGGGCTCCGGATCCACGCTCAGACCACCCGGTCCAGGTGGGCCCAGTACCGCGCCCGCACCTCGCGTTTGGCGATCTTGCCGTAGGACGTCTTGGGCAGCGCGTCCACGAACTCCACGGACTTCGGGCGTTTGTAGCCGGCCAAGTGCTCGCGGGCGTGGCGCAGCACCATCTCCGGATCCAGGGCGGTGTCCGCGCGCACCACCACCGCGTGCACCGCCTCGCCCCACTTCTCGTCCGGGATGCCGATCACGCAGGCCTCGGCGATGCCGGGGTGGGCGGTCAGCACATCCTCGATCTCGTGCGGGTACACGTTCAACCCGCCGGAAATGATCATGTCCTTGAGGCGGTCGAGGATGTGCAGGTAGCCGTGCTCGTCGAGCTTTCCGACGTCCCCGGTGTGCAACCACCCGCCGCGCAGGGTCTCCGCGGTGGCCTCCGGCCGGTTCCAGTAGCCGTTCATCAACGTGGCACCGCGAATGCAGATCTCGCCGGACCCCCCGCGCGCGACGGGTTTGTCGTCGTGGTCCAGGATCGCGATCTCGTTGCCCACCCGGGGCCTGCCGACGGAGTGCGCGCGCGGGTCGTCGTCACCGAAGTCGTGTTCCTCGCGCCGCAGCACGGTGCCCGACATCGGCGACTCGGTCTGCCCGAAGATCTGCACCAGCACCGGGCCGAGCACCTCCAGCGCCCGCTTCTGGTGATCGCGGTACATCGGGGCGCCGCCGTACATGATCCATTCCAGGCTGCTCAGGTCGCGCCGGCGCGCGTCGGGGTGATTCACGATCATGTTGATCTGGGTGGGCACCAGGAACGTGGCGGTGACCCGGTAGCGCTCCACCTGTTCGCAGAACAGGGCCGGGTCGAAGCCCCAGCGCTGATGGATGACCTGGGTGCAGGCCTTCATCGTGTAGGCGATCGCGTTGTAGCCGCTGCCGTGGGACAGCGGTGCGGCGTGCATGGTGACGTGCTCGGTCTCCAACCGCTGCACGTCGGCCAGCGTGCTCATGGCCTGGGCGAGCAACGCGCGATGGGAGTTCATCGCGCCCTTCGGCCGCCCGGTGGTGCCGGAGGTGTAGCCGATCCACGCGACATCCTCCGCGGCGCGGTCCACCGCGGGCAGTGGCACGCCGCGGTGCGCGGCCAGCAGGCCCTCCAGGTCGCCGTCCTCCCCGGCCACCACGAACGGCACCCGGGCCACCTTGCTCACCGTGGGCAGCCCGACGCCGTCGGTGAGCACCAGGGAGGCGCCGCAGTCGGTGAGGTGGTAGTCCAACTCATCGGGGGTGTAGGTGGCGTTCAACGGCACGATGACCGCGCCGATCTTCCAGGTGGCGAACATCGTCTCGATGAACTCCGGGCAGTTCTGCAGGTACAGACCGACCCGGTCACCCGGCCCGACGCCCGCCGCCCGCAACACGTGTCCGAGGGCGTTCGCGCGCGCGGCCGACTCGGCCCACGTGCGCTCCCGACCCTCGAAAACGAACGCGGTCCGCTCGCCGTAGGCCGTCGCTGCCTGGTCGAGCAGGACGCCGATGTTCATGCAGGGATCGTGCGCCCCGCCTCGCGGTCGAGACAATGGAGGGAGCTCCAAGTTTCGAGGCGCGTTGAGGGAATTTTCTCCATTGCCGCTGTTGCGCCGTTGCATGACGATGGCCACATGCCAACGCGCTGAATCTGCCACTCAGAAGGGACGCCAACGATGAAGCTGGCCCTGCTCCTGCCGAACCTGCGCGACGAAGTGACCGTAAAGGAGATGGAGGATCTCGCCCTTCTCGCGGAGGCACTCGACTTCGACTCGGTATGGGCCGTCGACCGCGTCATCGTGCCGGAG
The DNA here is from genome assembly GCA_035644015.1 of Sporichthyaceae bacterium. GTDB lineage: Bacteria > Actinomycetota > Actinomycetes > Sporichthyales > Sporichthyaceae > DASQPJ01. The sequence continues at coordinate 1,155 of DASQPJ010000277.1, read as the reverse complement.
TCCAACGACCGCGCGGAGTTGACCTACCCCTTCGGGATGATGGAGGGCCTGCCGAAACAGATCCCGGTCAACGCCCGCGGCGGGTTCTACCAGGGCCCGCCGCTCATCCCCTGGCTCGCGGCCAAGACCTCGAAGATCCGCATCGGCATGAGCGTCTTCAACCTCCCGTACCGAGCGCCGGGCATCATGGCCGCCGACTGCGCGACGATCGACCAGCTCTCGGGCGGCCGGCTGAACGTCGGCATCGGATCGGGCTGGATGGTCGAGGAGTTCGCGGCGGTCGGCGCCACCGACGTGTTCCCCCGTCGGCACAAGCAGGTACGCGAAGCCCTCGACATCATGATCGGCGCATGGACGAACGACCTGTTCGAGTACCACGGCGAGTTCGCCGACTTCGGGCCGTCCGGCTTCGGCGTCCGGCCCGTGCAGCAGCCGCACCCGCCGATCTGGTTCAGCGGGCTGAAGAACCCGGAGATCTCCGCGAAGCGCATCGCGAAGTACAACCTGCACGGGTGGATCGGCATTCAGGACACCCCCGCGGGGCTGCAGGAGTGGCGGGGTCCGATCGCGGCGGAGCTGGAGAAGGTCGGCCGGTCCATCGACGACCTCGCGGTCGCCAGCATGATGTGGTTCGTGATCACCGACACGGAGACCGACCAGGCGGACAACGGCAAGGTGTCCAACATCCTGATCGGGACAGCCGCGCAGATCGAGGACAACCTCAAGCGGTTGGCGGAGGCGGGCCTCGACATGCCGCTGATCTGGCCGCCGTTCCGGGACGTCCCGACCTCGAAGACCCTCGACGACATGAAGCGGCTCGCGGAGGAGATCTTGCCGAAGGTCAACGCCGGCTGAGCCAACGTAGGAACCTCTAGAATCCCGGCATCGAAAGCAGAGAAAAGTCCAACGCGGTGGTCGACCCGGCCGACCGGCAGATTATGGCGCCGGTGGCCCAGTCCCTGTTGGACGCCGACGAAGACCTGATCGCCCGTCAGATGGCCCAGCTGCGGGCGATCCGGTCCTATCGGCGGGTGCCGGTAGTCGCACTGCGCCAGTCCTGCCGACGCAATGTCGTGCGCGTTGCCGAGATGCTGCGGGGACGAGGGGAGCTACCGGCGGAGGTCGGCGAGGACGAACGCGCCTCGGGTCGCCAGC
>DASQPJ010000276.1:0-4957 GCA_035644015.1 Sporichthyaceae bacterium | reverse complement strand
GGTCGGGCGCGGCGAGCACCGTGCGGGCGACATCGCCGAGATCGTCCTGCGCGAGGGCGAAGCGGGCGTGCAGTGGTGCGTGAACGTGGAAGAGCGTGACCACCAGCAGCGCCCCGGCCGGAGCCACCAGCCACCAGCGGGCCGGTCGCTCACGGCGGAACAGCGTGGCGGCCAGCCGACCGCTCCAGATCAGCGCGCAGCCGGCCAACAGGACCAAGGGCACCGCGGCGTCGAAGGCGTCGAACGCCGGGCGGCTCCAGATCCACGCCAGCCACACCGCGAACAGCGCGCAGAACGCGTGGAACCACCAGCGTGGCGGGTCGACCTCCCAGCGGTGCACCGGCCGCTCGAGCAGCGAAAGCCCACCCGCGGCGCCGTCCTCCGGCCGCCGCGTCGGGGCAATGCGCCAAACGCCCGTCACACCATGATCAAGACACATCGGGCGTGGTCGAAGAACCATTTTCAGTGAACTCGTTGCGAACCTGCATCCACGGCAAACCAGTCGTTGGGGTTTGTACCAACGTCCGAGAACGGGTGTCGGTACGTGATCTGGGGGCCGCCGGCAGGCAGTGTTGTCCGGTGGTCACGATCCTGGCGCCGGCGCCACGCACGACAGGCGTCGGACCGCAGGATCCGGGATCACGGTGGCCGGCCGCCTTCGGGCTGCTCGCGGCGCTGATCTCCGCAGCTGTCGGACTGGCCGTGCTGGGTGCGGTCAGTGTGCTGCTGTGGGCCACCGGACCGGCTTCGGGCGGCAGTCCGACCGGTCCGTTCCGCACCGCGTCCTGGTTCTGGTTGTTGGGGCAACGGGCGGCGACCCATCTCCCGGCGGGGCATGTGCAGTTGGCCCCGTTGGGTCTCACTGCGGTACTCGCGGTGGTCGCGGTACGGGCGGCGGGGTGGGCCGCCCGTACCGCGCGGGCCCATGAGACGGGGCCCGCGGCGGCCGTCGTCGCCGGGTTCACCGGGGGCTGTGGCGTGCTGGCGCTCGTCGCCGCGCACGAGACCTCACCGCACGGGCTGAGTGCGGCCGTCATGCCCGCCATGCGCGCGGCGGTGCTGTTCGCTGTGCTGACCTCGTTGATGGGGGTGGCCCCGCAGACCTGGTTGTGGGCGCAGTTCGCCGCGCAGTGGCGGACCCGGGCCCGGCCGGTACTGCGCGCCGCGGGGGCGGCGAGCCTGATTCTGTTCGGCGGCGGCTTCGCGGTGGTGGGCGTCTGCCTGGCCGTGCACAACGAGGCCGTCGGCGCGGTTTTCGACCGCACCGGGGGCGGCAACAGTGGCTTCATCGGGCTGGCCCTGATCAGTGTGATCTTCCTGCCGAACGCAGCGTGCTGGGCGGTGGGGTTCGCCTCCGGTCCCGGTGTTGCGCTGGCCGCCGACGCCCACGTGGACTTCCGTGGCATGGATGCGGGCGCGCTACCCGGCCTGCCGCTGACCGCCGGGTTGCCCCAGGCCGGGGCGCTCGGCTGGATCGCCTGGCTGCCGTTGCTGGTGCCGCTGGCCGCGGGCCTGGCCACCGGATGGGCCATCGCGCCGGACAAGGGGCGTCCGGTCCGCGGCACCTTGTTGCCGACCGCGGCTGCGGCGGCACTGACCGGATTGCTGGTCGGCGCGGTGTGCTGGCTCTCCGCGGGTGATGGCGGTGGTCGGTTGACCCAGTTCGGCCCGTCGGGATGGCAGGTCGGTGGGTCGGTAGCGGCCGAATTGCTCGTCATCGGGTTGCCGGTGGCGGCCATTCGGCTGGCCGTGACCCGGCACCGCTCGCCCGCCACGGTGCCCGCCGCTCGCACGTCCACCGAGACCGTGTCGGCTCCGGTCGTTGCCGATGACGAGGCCGACCGGTTCCCGCCGATGGACCTGGAGGACCTGGAGGACACCCAGGAAATCCCGATCATCAGGCTGTCCGAGGACGCCGAGCCGGTCGAGGTCGTCGGGTCGGCCGCTATGCCGAAAGGCTTCGAGCTGTTCGCCGAACCCACCGGCCGACCAACCGTGGCCCTGATCGAGGTTGACCTGGAAGACACCCAGCCGATCCCGGTGATCCCCGCCGACTGAGCCCCGCCGCAGCGGCGGATATCGTGGCCGCGCAATCGAGACACAGCGGCGGCGGGAGCAGGTAGTGGTGGACCGCCCGGCCCGCCTGGTGGTACTCGTCTCGGGCTCGGGGACGAACCTGCAGGCGCTCCTCGACGCCGCGGCGGACCCCTCCTGGGGCGCCGACATCGTGGCGGTGGGTGCCGACCGGGACGACATCGAGGGTTTGGCCCGGGCCGCACGGACCGGTGTGCCCACGTTCGTGGAGCGCGTCGCGGACCACGCCGACCGGAACGACTGGGACAGCGCACTGACCAAGGCGATCGCCGATCACGAACCGGATCTGGTGGTCTCCGCGGGCTTCATGCGCATTCTTGGACCGGTGTTCCTGGCGGCGTTCGGTGGGCGCTGTGTGAACACGCACCCCGCACTGCTGCCCGCGTTTCCCGGCGCGCACGGGGTGCGCGACGCGCTGGCCCACGGGGTGCGGGTTTCCGGGGTCACCGTGCACCTGGTCGACGCGGGCGTGGACACCGGGCCGATCATCGCCCAGCGCGCGGTACCGGTGCTGGACGGCGATGACGAAACGAGCTTGCACGAGCGGATCAAGGTCGAGGAACGTGCGTTGCTGGTCGAGGTCATCGGCCGGATGGCGCGTGAGGGTTATCGGGTGGACGGCCGCAGCGTGCGGCTCGGTTGTGGAGAAGGAGCAACACGGTGAGTGAGTCCGAGGGTCGGCGCGTCGTGCGTCGAGCGCTGATCAGCGTCTATGACAAGGCCGGCCTGACGGAACTGGCGAGCGGGTTGCACGCTGCCGGGGTGGCCATCGTGTCCACCGGGTCCACCGCGGCGACCATCGCTGCGGCGGGCGTGCCGGTGACCCCGGTGGAGGAACTGACCGGGTTCCCGGAGTGCCTGGAGGGCCGGGTGAAGACGCTGCACCCGCGGGTGCACGCGGGCATCCTCGCCGACCTGCGCAAGGACGACCACGTCGCACAGCTTGCGGAGCTGGGCGTGGAGGCCTTCGAGTTGGTGGTGGTCAACCTGTATCCGTTCCGGGACACGGTGATGTCCGGTGCCGAGCCCGACGAGTGCGTGGAGCAGATCGACATCGGCGGGCCGTCCATGGTGCGCGCCGCGGCGAAGAATCACCCGTCGGTGGCCGTGGTGGTCGACCCGGACCGCTACGACGAGGTGCTCGACGCGGTGAAGGACGGCGGTTTCACCCTGGCTGCCCGGCAGCGGCTGGCGGCGGCCGCCTTCCAGCACACCGCGGACTACGACGTGGCGGTGGCCTCGTGGATGAGCTCGCAGTTCCCGGATGACGAGGAGGTGCCGTGGCCGTCCTGGACCGGCGCCACCTGGAGACGGTCCGCGGTGCTGCGCTACGGGGAGAACCCGCATCAGTACGCCGCGCTGTACCGGCACTGGCGCGATGGCCTGGCGTCCTCGGAGCAGCTGCACGGCAAGGAGATGTCCTACAACAACTACGTGGACACCGACGCCGCACGGCGGGCCGCGTACGACTTCGGCGAGCCCTGCGTGGCGATCATCAAGCACGCCAACCCGTGTGGCATCGCGATCGGTGAGGACATTGCCGACGCGCACCGCAAGGCCCACGCATGCGACCCGGTCTCCGCATTCGGCGGGGTCATCGCCACCAACAGCCCGGTGAGCCTGGCCATGGCCGAGCAGCTCGCCGACGTGTTCACCGAGGTGGTGTGCGCGCCGGACTTCGACGAGGACGCGCTGGAACTGCTGCGGGGCAAGAAAAACCTGCGCCTGCTGCGCCTGCCGGTGCTCATGACGGAGGACCACCTGGAGTTCCGCCCCATCTCCGGCGGGGTGCTGGTGCAGACCCCCGACCGGATCGACGCGCCGGGTGACGACCCGGAAGATTGGCAGTTGGTCATTGGTCGACCGGCGAGCGAGGAGATCCGCGCCGACCTGGCCTTCGCCTGGCGGGCGATCCGCGCCGTCAAGTCCAACGCCATCCTGCTGGCCTCCGGCGGGGCCACCGTCGGTATCGGGATGGGCCAGGTGAACCGGGTGGACTCGGCGCGCCTGGCGGTGGCCCGGGCCGGCGAGCGGGCGGCCGGCTCGGTGGCTGCTTCCGACGCGTTCTTCCCGTTCCCCGACGGTCTGCAGGTGCTCGCCGACGCCGGGGTCAAGGCGGTCGTGCAGCCCGGCGGATCGGTCCGCGACGAAGAGGTGATCGAGGCCGCCAAGAAGGCCGGGATCACCATGTACTTGACCGGGACGCGGCACTTCGCGCACTAGATCCGATGGGTTCACCGATGGCCAGTCGATGACCGTGCCGACGCCGTTGCTCGCGGCGCTGGAGCGCTTGCGACTGGATGGGGCGATCTTCTTCCGGGCCGAGTTCACCGAGAGCTGGGCGCTGCACTCGCCGGTGCGGGATATGACCGGGGTGATCCGGCCCGGCGCCGATCGGCTGATCCTGTTCCACATCGTGGCCACCGGCCGCTGCTGGGTGGAGGTCGAGGGCGGCGAACGACATTGGGCCAACCGCGGCGACGTGATCGTGCTGCCCTACGGCGATGACTATGTGATGGGCGGAGTGGGCCCGGCCGAACGCGTGCCGCTGGCGACCCTGATGGCGCGCCCGCCGTGGGAGACCATGCCGGTGCTCGTGCACGGCGCGGGTGGCGAGCGCACCGACGTGGTGTGTGGGTACCTGTACTCCGAGGACCCGTTGTTCGACCCGAACCTGCGCGCGTTCCCGCCTGCGTTCGTGGTGCGGTTGTCCGATGGACCGGCCAAGACCTGGGTGCAGGCCGGCATCGAGTTCGCGCTGGCCACGACCGGGCGCACGATGCCGTCCGACTCGGTATCCACCCGGCTGCCGGAGCTCCTGCTGATCGAGGTGCTGCGGGTGCACCTGGCCGATGCACCCGCC
>DASQPJ010000275.1:0-4518 GCA_035644015.1 Sporichthyaceae bacterium | reverse complement strand
GGCCGACCTGGTGCTGGACTGGCAGGGTGCCACGCGACTGGCGTTCCGACTGGCCGGCTGCGCCGATGCCGAGGATGAGACCGAGGGCCTGCTGCTGCGGGTGCTCACCCCGGTGGCCAAGTTCTGGAACTGCAAGCGGGTGTCGTTGGTGGTCGCCGAGGCGCTGGAATGCCTCGGTGGTAACGGTTACGTCGAGGAACAGCCGATGGCCCGGCTCTACCGCGAGGCACCGCTCAACGCCATCTGGGAGGGCACTTCGGCCATGATGACCATGGACGTGGACCGGGCCATGCTGCGCGAACCCAAGATCCACCGCGTGGTGCTCGACGAGATCTGCCTGGCCGCCGGTGCCCACCCGGACTTGGACCGAACCATCACCGCGTTGGACGCCATGCAGCCGAGCAGTGGCGCGTGGCCGGGCGGTCGCGCGGGCACCAGCCTGTTGGCGCTGGCGTTGCAGGCCTCCCTGCTCTGCAGGCACGCCGAACCCGCGGTGGCCGATGCGTTCTGCGCCACCCGGTTGGGTCGGGACACGCTGCCCGGCTTCGGGGCAACCGCGTTCGACGCGGGTACCACCGCGGCCATCCTGCGCGCCTTCGACGGGGGCTAGCTAGGTTCTCCCCATGTCGAATGCGCCGCCGCTGGTCGGTCGGGGCGGCGAGGTGTCGCTGCTGACCGCGCTGCTCGACGGGGCCAAGACCGGCGGCGGCACGCTGGTCCTTCGAGGCGAGCCGGGGGTCGGGAAGTCGCGGCTGCTGGCCGAGGCGACAACGCTGGCCCGGGACCGCGGGTTCACGTTGCTGAGCGCGTCCGGGGTCCAGTCCGAGGCCCACCTCGCTTACGCGGGCCTGCACCAACTGCTGCGGCCCGTGCGGTCCAACGCGCAGCAATTGCCGGAGATCCAGCGCGGCTTTCTCGAGGTCGCTTTCGGCCTTCGGGACGGACCGGCGCCGGAGCTGTTTCGCGTCGCGATGGCGGCGTTGGACCTGCTCTGCGAGGTGGCCACGACCGCCCCCCTGTTGCTCGTCGTCGACGACGTCCAGTGGCTGGACCGCACGTCGTGCGAGGCGCTGGCGTTCATCGCGCGGCGGCTGCAATCCGATCCGGTCGTGCTGCTGGCCGGGGCGCGCGCGGGCTACCCGTCACCGTTGGTGGATGTCGGGCTACCCGAACTGGACGTGAGCGGCCTCGCTCCCGGAGCGGCGCGGGAGCTCCTCGACTCGGTCGCGCCGGAGCTGGCCCCGGCGCTGCGCGACGCGCTGTTGGAGGAAGCCGGCGGGAACCCGTTGGCGCTGACCGAACTCCCGGTCAGTGTTGCTGACGGAACGTCACTGTCCCTCACGGACCGGTTGGAGCGGGCCTTCGCCGCTCGGGTGTGGGAGCTCGACGACGACGCCCGGCTGTTGGTCCAGGTCGCGGCCTTGTCCCGGGAGGGCGCCGCGGGTGAGGTGGTCGACGCGGCAAGCCGGATCGCCGGGCGGCCGGTCCCGCTCGACGCGCTCGAGTCGGCCGTGCGTTCAGCGATCCTGGTGCTCGACGGTGACGCGGTCCGCTTCCGTCACCCGCTGATCCGGTCGGCGGTGCGACAGCGCACCGGACTGGCGGACAGCCGGCGCATCCACGACGAGCTGGCCGAGGTGCTGCGCGACGTCCCCGACCGCCGCGTCTGGCATCGGGCCGCGTTGATCGTCGGCCCGCGCGAGGACGTCGCGGAGGAGTTGGAGGAGGCCGGGGCCCGGGCCGAGCGGCGCGGTGCCCTCGACGTCGCGCTGACCGCCCTGCTGCGTGCGGTGGAGTTGAGTGCCCCCGCTCAGCGGCCGCGCCGCATGTTCGCGGCCGCGGAGTTGGCGTATCAACGCGGCCGCTCGGACCTCGTGGCGAAGCTGCTGACCGAGCTCGAGCGGCTGGAGTTGGTGCCGCTGGCGCGGGCGCGCGCCCGGTACCTCGGCGAGCTGCTGGACGTACGCGCGTACGCCGACCACGCCCGGGTTGCTGCCCTGATTGCCACCGCGGAGGAGGCCGGCGCCGCCGGGGAGCGAGACCTGCACCACAACCTGCTGTGGATCACCGCGGCCCGCACCTGGTGGTCGAGCCGCCCCGGGCCGGACACCCGTCGCATCGTCGTGGACGCCGCGAACCGAGCCGGGGCCCCGACCGCCGGGGATCCCCGGCTGGTTTCCATCCACGCCTACGCCGATCCCTTGGTCAACGCGGGGCGCGTCGCCGATTGCCTGCATGCCGCCGCCGCCGGCGACCCGGGCAGCGCGGAAGCGGCGGGCTACCTGGGCTCGGCGGGCATCGTCACCGGGGCCTTCCACGAGGCGCTGGCTTTCTTCATCGCCGCCGCGGAACGGGCGCGGTCCGAGGGGCGCCTCGGCGCCCTGCCCCACCTGCTGGCAACCCAGGCCATCCTGGCCGCTCGCCTGCCGAACTGGGACATCGCCATCCCGGCCGCCGACGAGGCCCGGCAGCTCGCGACCGAACTCGACCAACCGATCCGCGTGGCCACCGCCGAGACCGCCGTGGCGTTGATCGCGGCCGTGCGCGGTGACCCGGCGATCACCGAGCAGTCGACTGCCCGGGTGGAACAGCTCGCGGGTCCACTCGGGGCGTCGCACCTCGTCGCGCTCGCGCAGTCCGGGCCGGTGCTCTCCGCCTTGGCGCAGGGCCAATACGACGAGGCGTTGCGGGTGGCCGACCGCCTGTTCGACCGCGGCGACCCGGCGCACCACCTGCAGTTCGCCTGCATGAGCATCGGCGACCTCGCCGAGGCCGCGGCGTACGCGGGTCGCGCCGACATCGGGTTGGAACGACTGTCCCGGGTTGAACGCATGGTCGGCGAGAGGCCGTCCGAGTGGGTGGCCATCAACCTGCGGCACGCCCGCGCGCTGCTCGCCGTCGACGGGGTCGAGGCGGGCGCCCGGTTCGACGAGGCCCTCGGCGCGGACCTGACGGGCTGGCCGTTCTGGCGTGCGCGGCTGTTGCTCGGCCACGGCCGATGGCTGCGCCGCCAGCGCCGCGTGGCGGAGTCGCGGGCCCCGCTGCGCACGGCGCGGGACCTCTTCGACGGCATGGGCGCCACCCCGTGGGGGGATCAGGCCCGGTCGGAGCTGCGGGCATCGGGGGAGAGCAGCCGTCGCCGGGACCGTGCGGCCCGCGATGACCTGACCGCGCAGGAACTGCAGATCGCACAGCTCGCGGCGGCCGGGCTGTCCAATCGCGAGATCGGGCAGCGCCTCTACCTGTCCCACCGCACGATCAGCACCCATCTGTATCGGGTGTTCCCGAAGCTCGGGATCACTGCCCGCGGTGAGCTCGCGGCAGCGCTCGGCGGGGATACGTAAGGCGGCTACGTACCCGCGGATGACGTACGCCATCCGACATCGTCACCTGACGGATGCCCCGGCTAGGGGTGGCGGGCCAAAGTTCTGGTACTCAGCCCCGTCTCACCCCCGAGACCGGCAGGCACCAGGAAGGCCACAGATGTCCGAGATCAAGAACGTCGTCCTCGTCCATGGCGGATTCGTCGACGGCTCCGGCTGGGAGGGCGTCCACGGCCTGTTGACCCGCGACGGCTTCAACGTCCGCATCGTGCAGAACCCGACGATCTCCCTCGACGGCGACGTGGCCGCGACCGAGCTGATCCTCGACCAGTTGGACGGCCCGGCCATCCTGGTCGGCCACTCCTACGGCGGCGTGGTGATCACCGAGTCCGGATCGCACCGCAACGTCGCCGGGCTCGCTTACATCGCCGCGTTCGCCCCGGACAAGGGTGAGTCGGTCGGCAGCCTGATCGCCGACCCGCCGCCGGGCGCGCCGGTGCCCCCGATCCTGCCGCCCCGCGACGGCTTCCTCTTCCTGGACCGGGAGAGGTTCGCCGCGTCCTTCGCTGCCGACCTGCCGGCCGCGCAGGCCGCGTTCCTGGCCGACGCGCAGACCCCCTGGGGCGTCGACGCCGTCGGCGGCGCGGTGACCGAACCCGCGTGGCGGACCAAGCCGAGCTGGTACCTGGTGGCGTCCGACGACCACATGATCCCGCCGCCCGCGCAGCGGATGATGGCCGAGCGCGCCGGGGCCACGGTCGCCGAGGTCGCGGGCAGCCACGCCGTCTACGTCTCGCAGCCCGCCGCTGTCGCCGACCTGATCAAGCAAGCGGCGCGCGCCGCCGGGTGACGGGCGCGCTGACTCTCGGTCAGACCGTGATCCGCGAACCGATGATAATCGTCTGATCGAGGGGCAACCCGAAGGACTCCGCAGCGTCCGCGGTCAACTGAGAGGTGGCCAGGAACAGCCGCTGTCGCCAGGCCGGCAGCGGGCCTGCCGGGTCGATGGACAGGTCGATGGTGGACAGGAAGTACGACGGGCGGCGTAGGTCCAGGGTGCCCTCGGGGTCGCGCGCGGCCACCAGCGCCAGGATGCGCGGAACGTCCGTGGCCTCCGCGTACCCGACCGTCGCGGTGACGTGGATGATCCCGTCGTCGTGACCCAACGCGTCGACCACGATCCGGTCCGCGTCGG
>DASQPJ010000274.1:0-9571 GCA_035644015.1 Sporichthyaceae bacterium | reverse complement strand
AGCACGGTGACCGCATCGGTGGGTACCCGGGAGACGCGGTCGTTCACCTACGGGATCTTCGCCGCCCGTATCAAGTACCAGTCGGCGCGGGGGATGCACGGTGCCTTCTGGATGCAACCCGAGAAGCCGGGCGAGCCGGGGGATCCGGCTGCGAACGGTGCAGAAATCGATATCAGCGAGTACTTCGGGGATGGGCGGGCCGACGGGGGGCTGCAGAACCAGGTGTGGTGGACCGAATTGAACGCAACCGGGAGTCCAGAGGTGAACGGCTCCGGCTTGCTCAGCGACGTCACGAAAAAGATCATCGGAAGCGGCAGCACGCCCTCCGATGGCTATCACGTCTATTCGGTGGAGTGGACGCCGACGGAGTACATCTTCCGGCTCGATGGCGTGGAGACCTTCCGCACCAGTGCCGGAGTCTCCCAACAACCGGAATATCTGATCCTCAGCCTGCTCAGCTCGGACTGGGAACTGCCGAAGCTGGACACGGACGAGGTTCCGGCGCCGATGAGCGTCGACTGGGTGCGCGTCTGGCAGCAGTAGCCTCCGCTCGGCCGGCCCGGGACGTAGTCTGTCTCCTTCGCCGCGCTGCTTCGGAGGTTTCGTGTCCTCGAGTCGGGCTCAGGTCCGCGCCGCGGTGCGGCGCCGGCGGCGGGCACTGCTGCGGTCGCTGCCCACGCCCGTGGTGCGGCGGGCCCGTTTCCTGAAATGGGCCGTGCTGGGCGCGCCCCCCGCGAAGAAGTCGAAGGCGAAGACCACCAAGGCCAAGAGCACCCAACTGCCCGCAGTGGGTGAGGGCCCGACAGATCTGCCCAAGGGCCGCACGCAGTTGGACATGCGGCGTCAGATCCTGGGTGTACTGGGTGATCTGAGCGAGGCCTCGATCCTGGAGATCGGCCCCGGGTTCGCCCCGATCTTCGCCAAGCGGGAAGGGTACCGAACCAAGGTCGTCGACCACACGGACCGCGCGGGGCTGGAGAACAAGTACGAATCACACGGGTACTCGTCCGCGGAATTCGAGGAGGTCGACTTCGTTCTGCTGGCCGGCGGCAAGATGGCCGACGAGGTGGGCGAACAGTTCGATCTGGTGATCGCCTCGCACGTGATCGAGCACTCCACGTCCATCATCGACTTCGTCAACGAGGGCGGGAAACTGCTGCGGCCGGGTGGCCGGCTTGCATTCGTCGTCCCGGACAAGCGGTTCTGCTTCGACCGCTTCCGCGAGCGCAGCTCGCTCGGCGCGGTTATCGACGCGTCGCTGCAGCCCGCGGACCGGCACTCGTTGGGCACGTTGACCGACCAATCGGTCAATGCCGTGGTCCGGGGCAAAGGCATCTCGTGGTCACCGTCGAGGTCGGGGTCGTTCCGCAAGGTGCACGACCTCGATCACGCTCGGGTGGCGATGCGCACCGCCGCGGCCGGCGACGAGTATGTCGACGTCCATCACTGGGTGTTCACCCCGCACCACCTGCGACTGCTGTTCGCCGACCTGGCCGACCTCGGCTACATCTCGTTGCACGAGACGATGTTCCACGAGACAGTGGGCTCCGAGTTCTACATCGTGATGAGCGCCGACGGAGTAGGCCCGGGCCTGAGCCGGGCAGAACTGGTCGCGAGGGCGGACGCCGAACTTGCCGTGCCTGGGCCGCTGAAGTTCGCTGCTGACTGACCGTCAAGCCCCGGCGGGCATCCGGGTCGCGGTGAGTGCCAGCGCCGGGCCGTTGGGGTGCTGCGGATCCTCGAACGCGATCGCGTCGACCTGCCAGCCGACGTGGGCGAGGCCGCGCAACAGGTCATCGCGGGACAACCAGTTGCTGTACGGGGCGTCACCACCGCAGAAGCCGGGGAGGTTAAGTGCCGTGCCGTAGCTCTGCCGGTGCAATGTGTGGGCGAAGCCGTTGAATTCGCCGGTGGTTGCGGCCCCGAACCGACGGGCCGTGTCCGACCGCGCGGCGAGCACCTCGGCGTCGTAGTAGTGCGTCCAGAGAAACAACTTCTGGGCCACCCCGGCGGTGAGCGCCAGGGTCTCCAGCGGGTCACGCATGTGGTACAGCACCCCGCTGGCGATGCACACGTCGAAGTGGTCCTGGCAGCTGCGCAGGTACTCCATGAAGTCCCCGAGCACGAAGCGCACCGAATCCCTTCCGGTCAGCTCCTTGGCGACGAGGCAGCGCAGGTAGGCGCCAGTATTCGACTCCACGGCGAGCACGTCGGCGCCCGCGGCCGCCAGCATGTGGCTGTGCCCGCCCTCCAGAGGCCCCAATTCCAGGACTCGTTGGTCCTTCATGCCGCCGAACTGCTCGATCGCCCAGGAGATTCGGCTGTCGCTGAACAAGCGGATGGCGCCGGCCTCCAGCCCCAACTCGGCCGGCAGCGCGGAGGCCCACTGGCCGCGGAAGATGTCCACGGCGTTCTGGCCGGACGGCGCGAGTGTCACGTAACTGTCATTGATCGCGCGTTCGGCGGGCCGTGCCTTGGCCTTCTTCGGCGTGGCCACGGCCGGCGCGGGGGCGGGCCGCACGTCGATCCGCCGGGCCAGCTGCCGCCGCACCTGGACCGTGAGTTCGGGCACGCCGCCGCGGCGCAGCGCCCGCCGGGCGGCGGCAAGCTTGCCCATGCTCGCCTCCCGGCACATCGGATTTCGGTATGGGACCGCGGCTGCCCACCGCCGCGATTCTACCCTGGATCGACCGCCGCGCGACCGCCGCGCGACCGCCGCCTGACGCGCCGTCACCCAGGGGGCGGATCGGTACGTCGGGTAACGCCTGCCGACGCATCTGCGCGCCCACGACATCCGGCGGAATCTATCGGCGTACCGCCGCCGGGGCACGCACCTCGTCGGCCAGGGCCGCGCACACCTGCTGCGCCCAGGCCCGCGGCCCGCCGTCCTCCGGCAACGCGCACCCGGCTCGTCGTAGGCCGCGGGTCAACGCAACCAACAGCGCTGGGTCCGGTCCGTGCCCGATCGCGGCTTGGGCGGGCACGGGCGGGGTCTTGGGGTATTCCGCGATCCACCGGGTGCGCGGGTGCGCGAGTTTGTACCAAGCGGCCAGCAGCGTCGCGGCCGGACTGTTGCCCGCCGTGCTGTGCAGCACCCGGTAGGGGTCCTTGTGCGTCTGGCTCCCGATGAACTCGCTGCCCTGTAGCCAGTACCGGTTCGCCCAGGCCCAGGACTCGGGGTCCACGTCGGCGGGCTCCACCCGCAGGATCGACTCCACGAACGGCCGCCAGATCGCGCGCAGCGTCTTGTCCTGGGTGCCGTCCGGCGGCGGCGCCGCGCAGATCACGTCGACCACCGTGCCGGCGTCCCGAATGCCCTCGGCCACCCGCACCGCGTCCGGATGCACGCTCGGCGGTGCGGTGCCGGCCAACACCAACGTGTGGGCCAGGCCCTGGTTCAGCCGGCGGTAGAGAATCGACTGCAGATCGCGGTCGTGGATGTCGGCGAGTACGGCGGCGTGCTGCTCGGGCCGGTCCAGCAGGAACTCGTTGATGAATTTGCACTGCCCGCGCACCATGTGCTTCGCCGCGCGCCGTTGCCAGTGGCGCGTGGGATGCAGGCGCTCGATGCGCTCGATCACCTCGAGCCGTTCGGTGACGTTGAACTGGTAGGACAACTCCGGGCGGGACAACGACCCCGCCCGCACCGAGCGGTAGTACACCGCGTGCGCATCGATCGGACAGACCTTGATCGACAGGTCGTCATGCTCGAGGAAGAAGGAGATGTAGAAGGGGATGTCCTCGCCGCTGCGCAGCGCCGGGTCGAAGCCGATCGCCCGGGCGCGTTCGGTCGGCATCATCTTCCCGACGCTGTAGGTCAACGCCAGGATGATGTCGCCGGGGCTGAGTCGCCGCCCGGCCAGGGACAGTTGCACCGACAACCGGTTGGCGTAGTTCGGCGGACCGCCGTCGATCACATCGGCCATGTGCCCGAGACCCACGGTGTCCGGGCCGCTGCACTCCAACAACGCCGCCAGGTAGTTCGGCGAGATCGTGTCGTCGTCGTCGACGAAGGTCACGTAGGCTCCGCGGGCCATGTTCATCCCGACGTTGCGCGCCCGGCCCAGACCGGCCGCCGCGCACTGTGCCCGACGGATCACCAGATCCGGGTGCTCCGCGCGGACCGCGTCCAACACCGCCGCGGTGTCATCCGGCGGCCCGTTCTGCACCACGATGACCTCGAAGCGGTCCAGGGGCAGTGTCTGACGGGCCAGCGCCTGCAGCGGCCGGGAAATGGTTTGCGCTCCGAGATGGGTGCCCATGATCACGGAAACCGCAGGTGAGCGCACGGATCCATTAACGCTGAGTAAGCCTCAGAGTCACAACGGCTCCCGGGTTAACTGATGGAGGCACACCGTTGGCAAAGGGTCCGTCACTCGTGCACGCTCGGAGGCTCGGTCGACGCAAAACGGCTTGTAAGGTGTCGCGATCCTTGACCAGTGGGACGGCTGTGGTCTGACATGACCAATTCTTGGGCAGAACGGGAGTTTCCCGACTCCGCCGTGGTGGTGGCACCGACCGCTGAGGCCGGGGCTGGTTTGGCCGTGGCGTTCGACGACGTGGTGGTAATCACGCTCGACGATCTGGGTGAACTGCCGGCCGCGTTGACCAAGGGCCGGTGTGCGGCGGTCACCGGGGTGTCCACCCGCGGCGGTCGGTTGGCCACCGTGATGGCCTCTTTGCGTACCCGCGGCCCGGCCGACCTGCAGGTGCTGGTGGACCTGCGCGGGCCCGCGATGGTCGACCTGCGTCGCGACGGCGCACCGGCAATGGTCGGCTTCGCGCCGGTGGACCGGATCGACGTGTACGGCATCCCGTGCCTGCGGCTGGTGCCTGACGCCGACGCCCAGGCGTTGCCGGATCTGCACGAGGTGCTCGCCGTCGACGTGCCCGCGAGCGGGCCGGATGCCGCCACGTTGCGTGAGGCCCTGGACCGGGCCGAACGCGCCGAGGCGCGACTGCGCGATCTGGCCGAGCAACTGGGTACGACCGAGCTATCCGGCGCGCACGCCCACGGCGAGATTCCGGCCGTGCTGGGCGGTCATCGGTTGGTCGCGGCAGGTCTGGTGGCGGCTGGTTCCGCCGCCGCGTTGGCGCTCACCAGCCGGGACCGCCGCGTCGCGGTGTTGACCAGCGGTGTCGGCGCGGTCTCCGTGCTGCAGCTCTGGTACGCCCGACGAACCAAGCGCCGCCTGCTCGATGCGCTGGCGCACGCGTCGGAGCCGATGTCGGCAGCGACGGAGGAGTTGGTGGCCAAGGTGCTCGCGCAGCAGACCGAGATCCATCGCAACCTGGCCATCGTCGCCGCCGCAGTGCAGGACACCGCGGCCGCGGTGGCCGGGTTGGCCGGTGCCCCGGTGTCCGTCCGAGGAAACCTGGAGGCCATGTGAAGGCACTCGTGCTGGCCGGTGGCGCGGGCACGCGGCTGCGGCCGTTGACCCACACCTCGGCCAAACAACTGGTGCCGGTGGCGAACAAACCGGTGCTGTTCTATGCGCTGGAGGCGCTCGCCGACGCCGGTGTCACCCAGGTCGGGATGATTGTCGGGGACACCGCGGCGGAGATCCGGGCCGCCGTCGGTGACGGCTCGCGGTTCGGCATCGAGGTCACCTACATCCCGCAGGCAGCCCCGCTCGGACTGGCGCACTGCGTGTTGATCGCCGCCGAATTCCTGGGCGACGACGAGTTCGTCATGTACCTCGGCGACAACTTCATCATCGGCGGCATCGGGCACCTGGTCGACGAGTTCCGCAGCGGCGCCGCCGACGCGCAGATCCTGCTCACCCGAGTGCCTGACCCCACCCAGTTCGGGGTCGCCGAGATCGACGAAAACGGCCAGGTGTTCCGGCTGGTGGAGAAGCCCAAGGAGCCACGCAGCGACCTGGCGCTGGTCGGGGTGTACCTGTTCCGCCGGGCAATCCAGGACGCGGTGCGTGCGATCACCCCGTCCTCACGCGGCGAACTGGAGATCACCGACGCCATCCAGTGGTTGATCGACGACGGCAAGGACGTGCGCTCGAAGCAGATCACCGGCTATTGGAAAGACACCGGCCGGGTCGAGGACATGCTCGAGTGCAACCGCATGGTGCTGGAGGCGACCGAGGCCGCCACGCACGGCACCGTCACCGACAGCGAGTTGATCGGGCGGGTGGTGGTGGAGGCCGGCGCCGAGGTGATCGGCTCGCGCATCCTCGGCCCGGCGATCATCGGGGCGGGTACCCGGGTGGTCGACTCCTACGTCGGTCCGTTCACCGCGATCGCCGAGGACTGCGTGCTGATCGACACCGAGATCGAGTACTCGATCGTGCTCGGCGCGTCCCGGATCTGTGGGGTGCGGCGCATCGAGGGTTCGCTGATCGGCCGTGAGGTCGAGGTGCTGCCCTCCGACGGTCCGGTCAAGGCATACCGTCTGGTGCTGGGCGACCACAGCGTCGTTCGGGTTCGCTGAGACGGGGAGAGCTTTCGTGCGTTTGTTGGTCACCGGTGGAGCCGGTTTCATCGGCTCGCACTTCGTACGCACCGTGCTGGACGGTCGACTGCCCGGCCTGGCCGGATCCACGGTCACCGTGCTGGATGCGCTGACCTACGCGGGCAACCCGGCGAACCTGGACCCGGTGCGCAGCCACCCCGGCTTCCGGTTCGTGCACGGCGACATCGCCGACCCGGCGATGGTCGCCGAGACGATGCCCGGCCACGACGTGGTGCTGAACTTCGCTGCGGAGTCGCACGTGGACCGTTCCATCGAGGGCGCCGCGCCATTCGTGCGCACCAACGTGGTGGGTACCCAGGTGTTGCTCGACGCGTGTCTGGCCCACCGGGTACCGCGGTTCCTGCAGGTGTCCACCGACGAGGTGTACGGCAGCATCGAGACCGGGTCCTGGACCGAGGGGCACCTGCTGGAGCCGAATTCCCCGTATGCGGCCTCCAAAGCCGCCGCGGACCTGCTGGTCCGCGCCTACGGGCGCACCCATGGCCTGCAGGTGACCATCACCCGGTGCTCGAACAACTACGGGCCCTACCAGTTTCCGGAGAAGGTCATCCCGCTGTTCGTGACCAACCTGTTCGACGGTCGGCAGGTGCCGTTGTACGGCGACGGGCTGAACGTGCGCGACTGGCTGCACGTGGAGGACCACTGTCGGGGCATCGCGCTGGCGCTGACTGCCGGCGTGCCCGGCGAGATCTACAACATCGGCGGGGGCACGGAACTGACGAACCGTCAGCTCACCGAGCGACTGCTGGACGCCTGTGCTGCCGGGTGGGAGCGGGTCGACGCCGTGGAGGACCGCAAGGCGCACGATCGCCGCTACAGCGTGGACTGCAGCAAGCTCGCCGAGTTGGGGTACACCCCGAAGGTGAACTTCGACGAGGGCCTGGCCGCCACCATCGACTGGTACCGGGACAACAGAACTTGGTGGGAACCGTTGCGCGCGGCCACCGCCCGATGACCCGCTGGTTGGTGACCGGCGCGGGCGGCATGCTCGGTCGGGATCTGGTCGCCGCCCTGGCCGGGCACGAGGTCGTGGCCCTGACCCGCGCCGAGTTGGACATCACCGATGTCGCCGCAGTGAGGGCTGCGGTGGCCGAGGTCGAGGTGGTGATCAACACCGCCGCGTGGACGGATGTGGACGGCGCGGAGACGAAGGCCGACGCGGCGTGGGCGGTGAACGGACACGGCGCGGGCGTGGTTGCCAACGCCTGTTCCCGAGCGGGCGTCCGCCTCCTGCACGTATCCACCGACTACGTGTTCGCGGGCTCCGTGGCGGGGGACCCGGCAGCGGCGCCCGGCTACCGCGAGGACGACCCGACAGGCCCGTGCACCGAATACGGCATCGGCAAACTGGCCGGCGAGCAGTCCGTGTTGGCGCAGGGCGGGTCCGTGGTCCGTACCGCGTGGCTCTACGGCGAACACGGCCGTAACTTCGTGCGCACCATGCTGACCCTGGAAAGCAGCCGCGAATTCCTCGATGTGGTCGACGACCAGTGGGGCCAACCGACCTGGACCCACGACCTGGCCGCGCGCCTGGTCGCGCTCGGCACGGCCGATGCGGCACCGGGCGTCTTCCACATCACCGGGTCCGGGCGCACCACCTGGTGCGGGTTGGCCCGCGCGGTGTTCGCCGCGGTCGGCGCCGACCCCGAGCGGGTCCGCCCGACCACCACCGACAAGTTCCCGCGGCCCGCGCCGCGCCCGGCGTTCAGCGTGCTCGGCCACGACGCGATGCTGGCCGCCGGGCTGGACCCGATGCCGCCCTGGGCGGATTCGGTGCGTGCCGCGGTGCCGCTGCTGATCACGGAGGGCTGAACACATGGAGGTGCGCGAGCTCACGGTGCCCGGCGCGGTTGTCCTGACGCCCCGTCAGCACAGCGATGACCGCGGCATGTTCTGCGAGTGGTTCCGGGCGGATCTGCTGGCCGAGGCCACCGGGCGAACGTTGGAGCTGGCCCAGGCCAACTGCTCGGTGTCCCGGCAGGGCGTGCTACGTGGGGTGCACTTCGCCGACGTGCCGCCCGGCCAGGCCAAGTACGTGACCTGTCCGTCCGGGGCGGTGCTCGACGTGGTGGTGGACATCCGGGTCGGCTCGCCGACGTTCGGGCAGTGGGACGCGGTCCGGTTGGACGAGGTGGACCGCGCGGCGATTTTCATCGCCGAGGGGCTGGGTCACGCGTTCTTCGCGCTGAGCGCTTCGGCCACGGTGATGTATCTGTGCTCCACCGGGTACAGCCCCGGCCGGGAGCACGGCATCAACCCGATGGACCCTGCGCTGGGCATCGCCTGGCCTGCGGATATCGCACCGGTGCTGTCCGACAAAGATCTCGCGGCGCCAACGCTGGACGCGGCGGTGGCCGAGGGGCTGATGCCCACCTGGGCGGACTGCGTCGCGCTGGACGCGAAGCTGCGCAGCACCTAGGTTCCGCAGCCGGACCCGTAGGCTCCGCCCGGATTGTCGCTTACGCTGGATGCGTGTTCGATATCAGCGGGTGGGAGTTCCTGACCCTGGCCGCCCTCGCCGTCGTCATCTTCGGCCCGGAGCGGCTGCCGAAGATCGCTGCCGACGCCGGAAAGTTCATCAAGCAGGCGCGCACCTACGTGCACACCGCCAAGGCGGACCTCACCCAGGACCTGCCGGAGTTCAACGACCTGAAGATGTCCGACCTCACCCCGCGCGGCCTCCTGCGCAAGACCATCGGTGACGACGACCCGCTGGCTGACCTGCGCAAGGACCTGGACTTCAAGAGCGAACTGGACTTCAACAAGGAGTTCGAAGAGCTGCACACCCCGCTGACCCGCGAGCACACCGTGGTGCGCTTGCGGGAGGGCGAGCTTCCGCCGTTCGACCCGGACAGCACCTGATCGATCAGGCCGCGTCCAGCGCCCGGCGGATCGACACGTTCAGGTAGGGCGCCAACGTACGGGCGAAGGTCGCGGTCAGGTGTGAACCGTCGAAATACACGACCACCCCGCCCACTGCCCCGGCGCATTCCGTTCGCCCGCAGATGTGGTCGTCCAGGTCGACGACGCGCAGTCGCCGATCGCGCAGCGCGGCCACCGCCTCGCCCACCGGGTCGGGTT
>DASQPJ010000273.1:0-12445 GCA_035644015.1 Sporichthyaceae bacterium | reverse complement strand
CGTGGTGACCTTCCGGCACCACCGCCGCCACGTCAGCGTGGTCTGCCACACCAGGCGCAACAACCACAGCAACATGGGCAACCACCCCAACCACTGAGTCACATAGCAGCGGCGGCCCGGTCGATCTCCATCGACCGGGCCGCCGCCCTTTAATGCCCGCCTACCGTTGGGGGGCCTGCCCGCCTAACCGCTACGGGGCGAGCCGTTCCGCGCCCACCGCCGAGGGCTGCGGAACCTTCTCCACCTCACGGTACGTCGGGTCGCCGGGGAGTGGCTGACCCACCGTCAGGTGGTAGTTCTGGGGATGGAACCTTGCGGTCGAGCGCCGGCCCGACTCCACCGGTGCGCGCATCTCGAATTCGCGGATTCTCTTACGGGCGAACAGATTGAGCCCGGTGGTGACCATCCGGACCTCCGCCCCGTCGTCCAGGAGGACGAACAGATTGGGGAACCCGGGCACCGTGAGCCCCGGCTGCTCCAGCCTGCGTCCCTCCCGACCACGCACCACGCTCGTCGCGTTGTCGCTGGCCAGTACCAGGAAGGTGGCGGTCATGGTGCCGCGACTGGTGCGCAGCCGCCACCACGAATCCGCCGCTTCCCAATGCGCGCGATGCAGATCAGTCTCGAACCGAAGGTGCTGCCACACCCCGGACTCATGGGCCCGGCGGCGCAGCTGCCGCGGCACGTCGGCTGCTCGGTCCAGCAGCACGAAGTCACCGCGGCCGGACTTGGCCAATCGGATCCCGGTGCACAGTCCAGCGCTGCCTGTTCCCACGATGACCACCGTGCAGTGTTCCGGCAGGTCCGGGTCGATCTCCTCCACGTCGGAGTAGATCGAGGAACGGAACAGCCAGGACATTCGGTGCTCCCGTCGGGGGGTACGGGCAGGTCGAGAGACCGACCATCCGCCCCACGGCAGCGTTTCTCAAGAAGTAGGCCGGACTGTTGAAACTCCTCGATCCGCGCTGTGCCGACCCTTGGCCGTGGTTAATCGCGCTTTGACCGGCACCCACCCCGGTCGTGAGTATCAGGTCCGCTTGAGGCCGGCCAGCAATGGATCCACCGGAGCCACGGACAGCACGTCGTTGAACTCCGGGTGGTTCTTGAAAAAGGCTTTCGCGAACGTGCACACCGGGTCGATCAGCCCGCCGCGGGCGCGCACATCCAACGCCGCCGCGCGCACCAACCGGGTGCCCAACCCGAGCCTCCGGTAGGCCGGATTGACCTCCACATGCGGGAACACCAGCCGCACTGGCAGGCGGCGGGGCTCGTAGTCACAGAACCCGAGCAGTTCCCCGTCCATCCGGAGCTCGAAGCGGGAACGCTCCTGCACATCGAACACCGCCTGATCGGCGGTCATCCGGGCCGTCATGAGGCACCTCCTCGCCCCCACAATTTTACGTCGCGAGCATTGGGCAGGATGGGTGCATGACTCACCAGAACTTGATGGCCGGACCGCCCCCCACCTACCTGCCCGACGAACCGGAGCCCCGCGGCCAACTGGCCGACGGTGTCGACCCGGCCAAAGTGGCCGCGGCCTTTCCCACCTACTCCGCCGCCTGGGCCGCGCTGGCCGAGGACGCCTGGGCCCGCGGCGCCACCATCGAGTCCTACGCCTACGCCCGGGTCGGCTACCACCGGGGCCTGGACGCGCTGCGCCGCAACGGCTGGAAGGGCCACGGCCCGGTGCCCTGGGAGCACGCGCCCAACCAGGGCTTCCTGCGCGCCCTGCACGCGCTCGGCCGTGCCGCGGCCGCGATTGACGAGGACGACGAGGCCCGCCGCTGCTACTCGTTCCTGGCGGAGTCCAGCGCGGCCGCGGCGGATGCCCTGGGCGGCCAGTCCGGCTGACAGATACGCTCAGCGGCTGTCTGACCTGACCCGTCCCCCACCGAAGGGTGGCCTGCCGCCATGCCTGCGATCGTGCTCGTCGGCGCCCAGTGGGGCGACGAGGGCAAGGGGAAGGCCACCGACCTGCTCGGTGGGGCCGGCAAGGACCCCGTCGACTACGTGGTGCGCTACCAGGGCGGCAACAACGCCGGGCACACCGTGGTCATCGGCGACCAGCACTACGCCCTGCACCTGCTGCCCTCGGGCATCCTCACCCCGGGCTGCATTCCGGTGATCGGCAACGGCGTGGTCATCGACCCGACCGCGCTGCTCTCCGAGATCGCCGGGCTGAACGAGCGCGGCGTGGACACCTCCAAGCTGTTGATCTCGAACAACGCGCACCTGATCACGCCGTACCACACCACGCTCGACAAGACCCGCGAGCGCTTCCTGGGCCGCAACAAGATCGGCACCACCGGCCGCGGCATCGGCCCGACCTACGCGGACAAGGTCAACCGCATCGGCGTGCGGGTGCAGGACCTGTTCGACGAGAAGATCCTGCGCCAGAAGCTGGAAGGCGCACTGGAGGACAAGAACCACCTGCTGGTGAAGATCTACAACCGGCGGGCGATCACCGTCGATGAGATCGCCGAGGGCCTCATGCCGCTGGCCGAGACCCTGCGCCCCTACGTCACAGACACCTCCCTGGTGCTCAACCAGGCGTTGGACGCGGGCAAGTTGGTCTGCCTGGAGGGCTCCCAGGGCACCCTGCTGGACGTCGACCACGGCACGTACCCGTTCGTCACCTCGTCGAACCCGACGGCCGGCGGAGCCTGCTCCGGCTCGGGCATCGGTCCGACGCGCATTGACCGGGTCTGCGGGATCCTCAAGGCCTACACCACCCGGGTGGGCTCCGGTCCGTTCCCCACCGAGCTCATGGACGAGTTCGGCGAGTTCCTGCGCAAGGTCGGCCACGAACGCGGCGTGACCACCGGCCGGGACCGCCGTTGCGGCTGGTTCGACGCGGTGATCTCGCGCTACGCCACCCGGGTCAACGGGCTCACCGACTTCTTCCTCACCAAGCTCGACGTGCTCACCGGTCTGGAGCAGATCCCGGTGTGTGTGGCCTACGACGTGGACGGCGTGCGGATGACGGAGATGCCCGCCAGCCAGAGCGACTTCTTCCACGCCGTCCCGGTCTACGAGAACTTCCCCGGCTGGACCGAGGACATCACCGGCGCCCGCGCCGTGTCCGAGCTGCCGAAGACCGCGCAGAGCTACGTGCAGGCGCTGGAGGAGATGTCCGGCGCCCCGATCTCCGCGATCGGCGTCGGCCCCGGCCGCGACCAGACCATCGAAATCCGCTCGCTGGTCCGTTAGTGGGCACGTCATCCCTTACGACCTCGTTCCCGGGCGATTTGCCCGGTTTGGCGTGCAAGGAGGTCTGACACGGCGGGCTCCGCGGGACGGTTAGGCTCGCCGACCGTGAAGGTGTTGGTGATCGGCGGCGGGGGCCGCGAACATGCGCTGTGCCTGGCCCTGGCCCGAGACGACGAGGTCAGCGAGCTGCACTGCGCGCCCGGCAACGCCGGCGTTGCCGAGGTCGCCACCACCCATCCGGTGGACGCGCTGGACCCGGACGCGGTGGCGGAACTGGGCGCGCGGCTCGGCGTGGACCTGGTCGTGGTCGGCCCCGAGGGGCCGCTGGTGGCCGGCGCCGCGGACGTCGTGCGCGCCCGCGGCATCGCCTGCTTCGGCCCGTCCGGCGCGGCCGCCACCCTCGAGGGCTCCAAGGCGTTCGCCAAAGAGATCATGGCCGCCGCCGATGTGCCCACCGCGATGGCCAGGATCTGCGACGACTTCGACCAGGTCGCCGACGCGCTGGACGCCTTCGGACCGCCCTACGTGGTCAAGGACGACGGCCTGGCTGCGGGCAAGGGCGTGGTGGTCACCACTGACCGCGAGGCCGCGTTGGCGCATGCCAAGGCCTGCGGGCGGGTGGTCGTTGAGGAATACCTGGATGGCCCCGAGGTCTCCGTCTTCGCCCTGACGGACGGTCAGACCGTGCGCGCCATGGCTCCCGCCCAGGACTTCAAACGCCTCGCCGACAACGACGAGGGCCCGAACACCGGCGGCATGGGCGCCTACTGCCCGCTGGACTGGGTTCCGGCCGGGCTGCTCGAGGACGTCACCGAGCGCGTCCTGCAACCCACCGTGGACGAGATGCGCCGGCGCGGCACCCCGTTCGTCGGCCTGCTCTACGCCGGGCTGGCGCTGACCTCCCGCGGCCTGCGCGTGGTCGAGTTCAACGCCCGCTTCGGCGACCCGGAGACCCAGGTGGTGCTGGCCCGGCTGCGCAACCCGCTCGGCGCGCTGCTGTACGCGGCGGCCACCGGCACGCTCGACCTCGCCGAGCCGCTGCACTGGACCGAGGACGTCGCGGTCACCGTGGTGGTGGCCGCCGCGAACTATCCGGGCACCCCGCGTACCGGCGATGAGATCACCGGCCTGGACGCGGCGAACAGCGTCAGCGGCGTGCACGTGATTCACGCCGGCACCAAGGCCGACCCGGACGGCACCGTGCGCAGCGCCGGCGGCCGGGTGCTGTGCGTGACCGCGCTGGGCGCCGACCTGCCCGCCGCCCGCGAGCGCGCCTACACCGGCCTGGCCGCGATCACCCTGGCCGGCGCCCAGCACCGCACCGACATTGCGCTGGCGGCTGCCGAGGGCCGCATCACCCCGCCCACGACCTGATCGGGGACGCCGTGCAACTGGACCGGATCTACTGTGCGAGCCGCACCCGGCTCATCGAACTCGCGGGCGAGCTGACCCCGGAGCAGGCCGACAAGGTGGTGCCCGCCTGCCCGGACTGGACGGTGGCCGACGTCTACCGGCACGTCACTGGCATCCCCGCGGACGTGTTGGACGGCAACCTGGAGGGCCGGGGCAGCCCGGCGTGGACCGCCGCCCAGGTGGCCCGCCGGGCGGGGGACGACCTGGCCACGGTCTGCGCGGAATGGGCTGCGCGCGGCCCGGACTTCGAGTCGCTCATGGCCACCAGCGGCCTGACGAATGTGCGCGCGGCCATCGACGTCAACGCCCACGAGAAGGACATCCTCGGCGCCCTCGGCCGACGCGGCGACCGCGACGACCCGGCGCTGGGCACGCTGCTGGAGGTCGTCCTCGTCATGCTCGGCAGCATCGAGGACTTCCCGGTTGCCACCCGGGTCGACGCGGGCCGGCACCACCAAACCCTCGGCCAGGGCCAGCCGGAGCTCACTCTGCGGACCAGCCCCTATGAGTTCCTGCGCATGGTGATGGGCCGGCGCAGCGCCGCCCAAATGGCCGCCGCCGCCTGGTCCGGGCCCGACCCGCAGCGGGTGTTCGCCGCGCTCAGCCGCTTCCCGCTGCCCACCACGGACATCGTCGACTGAGTCCCGGCGCGCCGCTGGGGGAGAATGGCCGTACCGACTCCCGAGAGGCCGCCCGTGATCGAGCGTTACACCCTGCCCGAGATGGGCGTCGTCTGGAGCGAAGCGCACAAGTACGCACTGTGGTGCCGCGTGGAACTGCTGGTGCTGGAGGCGCACGCCGCGGCCGGCGTGGTGCCCGCGGACGTCGTCGAGCCGGTGCGCAACGCCCCGCCGCCCACCCCGGCGGCCGTCGCCGAGATCGAGGCGGTCACCCAGCACGACGTGATCGCGTTCCTGTCCGCCTGGGCGGACAACACCGTGCCCCGCGAGGCCGCCGCCTACGTGCACTTCGGCATGACGTCCTCCGACCTGCTGGACACCGCCCTGGGCCTGCAGCTGGTCGAGGCAACAGATCTCTTGTTGGAGAAGGCCGACCGACTGGTCGCCACCTTGCGGGACCACGCCCTGACGCACCGTCACACCCTGCGGGTGGGCCGCACCCACGGCATTCACGGCGAGCCCGACCTATGGGGGCACCGGGTCGCGGACTTCGCGTTCGGCATGGCCCGTTCCCGCGACCGGCTGCGCCGCGCCCGGGAGGCCGTCGCGGTGATGGCGATCTCCGGCGCGGTGGGCACCTACTCCAACATCGACCCGGCCGTCGAGGCACACGTGGCCGCGGCGCTCGGCCTCAAGCCCGCCGACGTGTCCACCCAGGTGGTGCTGCGCGACGGCATCTCCGAGTGGGTGTCGGCGCTGGCCATCATCGCCACGGTCTGCGAGGCGATCGCGCTGGAGGTCCGACACGGGCAGCGCACCGAGGTCCGGGAGACCTGGGAGCCGTTCGGCAAGGGCCAAAAAGGCTCCTCGGCCATGCCGCACAAGAAGAACCCGATCATGTCCGAGCGCATCTGCGGGCTGGCCCGCATCATCCGCGGGCAGATCGTGCCGATCATGGAGGGCATTCCGCTCTGGCACGAGCGGGACATCTCGCACTCCTCGGTGGAACGCATCGCGCTGCCCGACGCCGCCGCCGGCACCGACTACCTGCTGCACCTGACGAACCGTCTGATGGCGGGCCTGGTGGTGGATGCCGAGCGGATGCGGGTGAACCTGGACTCCACCGGCGGCCTGATCTACACCTCGACGGTGCTGCTCGAGCTGGTCGATTCGGGCATGTCCCGGGAGGACGCCTACGCGCTGGTGCAGGGGGCGGCCATGGAGACCTGGCAGTCCGGCACCCCGTTCCGGGACACCCTGCGCGCTCGCGCCACCGCCGAGGGCCGCACCCTGAACGAGGCCCGGCTGGATGAGGTCTGCCGGCCGGAGCGCTTCGTGCGGCGCCTGGAGCCGATGTTCGAGCGCCTGGAGAAACTGGCCTGAACGCGGGGAAGGGCGCGGCCGTTGGCCGCGCCCTTCCTCGCGTTGCGCTGTTTCAGTTGCTCTTGGTCAGCGGGTTGGTCAGACCGCCGAGCAACGCGCTGGCGCCCTGCGCGCCGCCGCCCGTCGGGCCCGGCTTGTCAGAGTTGTCGCTGGGCTTCTCCGGCTGCTCCACCTTCAGCACCCCGAGCAGACCGCCGGCGCCGTTACCGACGCTGACGTCGGCCACCCCGAGGTGGATCTTCTTGGCCGTGCTCTTGGGCGCGGCCGGCTTGTCCGTGGTGGCCGGCTTGTCGGCACCGGCGTTGGTGTTGGCCGGCGCCGGCGCGTGCTTGTGGATGACCACCGGGTGCACCGAGGTGGTGTGCACCTTCGGCGCGGGCGTGGTGTCTGCCGGCACCGCCCAGGCAGCCGAGTCATCCACAGTGCTGCTGTCGTGGGCGTGCTCGCTGATGCCGAGCATGCCCTCGGCGGTGTCGGTGGTGTCGCTCGTGACCACCGGCGCCTGCACGGCGGGCTCCGCCTTCTTCGGGGTCACGGTGAACTTCTGCGTCCGGTCGTTGGACTCGGCCTGAGTGTTCGTGGTCTCGCTGTGGCCGGCCATCTGCAGCCCGCCGACCAGGCCGATGGCGGCCAGCGCAGCCGCCGCACCGGCGAACATCGCTGCCTTGCGGTGCCCGGCGATCAGGCCGGCTGCCGCGTCCTCGCCCTGCGCGGGGATCATGGCCACGGCTGCGGTCTTGCGGGTCGCCCGCGCCGCCGGAACCGCTTCCTGGCCCAGGTACGGGCCGGCCGCTGCGCCGAGCACCACCATGGCGATCAGCGCTTGCATCTCGGTCTCGATCGCGGTCACCGCCGGGAGCAGCTCGCGGCACGCGGCGCAGGACGCCAGGTGCGCGCGGACCTTCTCCGCAATGGTCGGGGTGAGCCGCTTGCGCACGTGCGCGCCGAGTCGATCCGCAGTCCACCGGCACGGGCCGGTCGCCGCCTTCTCCAGCTGGCTGCCGATCATCGCGCGACGCATGGTGTCCCGGGCGCCGAAGGCCAGCTCGGCCACGTCGGTGCCCGCCACACCCAGCAATAGCCCGGTGTCCAGGAACGGCTCGCTGTCCACCTCGGTGTGCCACAGCGCCACCTGCTGCGCCTCGGGCAGGTCGCGGAACGCACGCGCGGCCGGGGCGATGAACTCCGGGCGCACCTGGCACCCGGCGACCATCAGCGTCTTGGTGGACACCAGTTCGTCGATCGGGCGCACCTTGCCGTAGGCCTTCGCGCGGTCCAGGTTGACCCGACGCACTGCCGTCAGCAGGTGGGCGCGGAAGGCAGCCTTCGGGCCGTTGCCCGAGCGCAGCCCGGCGTCGACGGCCTCGATGGCCTCGGCGACCAACTCGTTAGCGGTGGTCGGCGCCAGCCGACGGGCGAGCCGCAATGCCGCGTCCTGGTGGCGGGACAACAGCACCTCGAAGGCGGCCTTGTCACCGCGACGGGCCGCAGCGATCAGCACCGCATCACTGGGCGGTTGTTCTGCCGCCCGCTCGTTCTGCGCGTCGTTCGTCACCATCGTCACTCACCGCCGGTTCGGGGGCCCCCGGGCCCTTACCCTGGCCGAACCCCCGCGGGTGTTCGGCTCACTACTTGACGTGACAATTACCAGGTCCTTGTCACCGAGGGTAGGCACGCGTTGGGGGCCCTGTCGGGGAATCGGCAAAGTGCTGCCATTCGGGTGAGGGAATGCCGTTTCCTCTTCCTACGTTGCGTTTTCAGCATGGCGTGCCGACAAATCAGCCGTCGCCGGACATACGGTGGCGATGCGACCGGGAAGGGGGCCGGGAATGTCCGGAACAGGCCGAAAATGGCGCCGATTTCGACTCTGGTGCAGCCGCCGAAACCGTCCCGGAACCGTTCCCGAACTCATCGCCGAGTCTTTGCCCGCCCCGCGCCGAGCGACCCCGCTGACCACTCGGCTCGTTGACCGCTGGTGTGACGTTTCGCTGGAGGCCGGCTGGGCGGTGCCCGGTGCCTGGTGGACGCCGGCCACGCAGACCGTGGTCGAGGCGCTGCTCGATGACGACCTGCATCTCGAGGCCTACGCGGAACTGGCCGGCCACCGCGCTGCGGCCGGCGTGACGTTGGCCGAGACCCTGGACGACCTGTCCGCGTTGTTCGTTGCCGCCCGACTGGGCACCCCGCCCTATCCGATTACCCGCGCAGTCTCGGTGGCCTGGGTGGAGGCGCACCGGCGCACGGTCGAGGCTGTCGGCTGCATCGACCCACGACACGGCCTGGGCACCGTGGCGCACGTGGAGGCGCGCCTGGGCGAGCTGTACCAGGAGGGCACCCGGCACGGCTTCTCCCCGTCCGAGACGCACACGCTGGTGGTGGTGCAGTTGCACGAGGTCGCCGAGAGCAACGACCCGTGGACCCACGCGCTGCGACTGTCCGACGTGGCCCAGTGCCTGCGCACGGTGTTCGACGCGGGTCAGGTCATGGGCCTGGCCGGAACGGACCGGGTGGTGGTGGTCGCGCCGCGTGCCGCCAACCTGCCGCGCAGCGTCGAGGCCCTGCGTCGGTTGCTGAACGACTGGCGGCCGATGGCCCCCGCCGCGCAGCCGGGCATCTGGATCGAAGCGCTGCCGCTGACCCGCACCTCGGCCGGTCGGCTGCTGGCCAGCCTGACCGTCTGACCTACTGGACCGGGTTCACCCGCGGGCGCTGCGCGAACGCCCAGGCGTCCGCCGCCATCTGCTCGATGCCGCGCTGCGGCACCCAGCCCAGGTCCCGTGCCGCCGCAGCGTTCGAGGCGATCAACGTGGGCGGATCACCGGCCCGACGCGGGGAGTCGTGCACCGGTACCGGATGCCCGGTGACCGTGCGCACCGCGTCCAGCACCTCGCGCACGGTGTACCCGTTGCCGCTGCCCAGGTTGTAGATGCCGTGCACGCCGGGGCGCAGCACCTCCAACGCGCGCACATGCGCGTCGGCCAGGTCCACCACGTGCAGGTAATCGCGCACCGCGGTGCCGTCCCGGGTCGGGTAGTCGGTGCCGAACACCTTGGCGTACTCCACCTCGCCGGTGGCCACCTTCAGCAGGTTTGGGATCAGGTGGGTCTCCGGGTCGTGCCGCTCGCCCCGCTCTGCGTGCGCGCCGGCCACGTTGAAGTAGCGCAGGCTGATCGCGGCCAGTTGGTGCGCCGCGCACTCGGTGGCCAGCATGGTGTCCACGGTGAACTTGGTCATCCCGTACGGGTTGGTCGGCCGGGCCGGGGTGTCCTCGGTGATCGGCATGGTCGCCGGCTCCCCGTAGGTGGCCGCGGTGGAGGAGAACACCATGCGTCGCACGCCCACCGCACGCATCGCGTCGATCAGCGCCAGCGAGCCGACCACGTTGTTGTGCCAGTACAGCTCCGGGCGGCTCACCGACTCCCCGACCAGCGACTTCGCGGCGAAGTGCAGCACCGCGTCGTAGCTGGGGTCCAGGAACTCCACCGCGTCATGCACCCGGGCCTGGATGAACTCCGCGGCGTCCGGCACCGCGTCGATATGCCCGGTGGACAGGTCATCGACCACGGTCACCCGGTGGTCGGCAGCCAGCAGCAAAGCGGTGACCACCGAGCCGATGTAGCCGGCCCCACCCGTCACCAGCAGCTTCACATCGCCCCCTCGCCCGACCTCGGGCTCGTTCCCGGATAACCTGAACCCACCTGCCGCGACATTCTTCCAGGGGGACCCGTGGGTGCGCGCGTCGTGGTCGACGTCATGCCGAAGCCAGAACTGCTCGACCCGCAGGGTCAGGCGATCCGCAAGGCCCTGGGTCGGCTGGGCTTCGACTCGGTGAGCTCGGTCCGCCAGGGCAAACGCTTCGAGCTGGAGGTGGACGGCGACATCGACGAGGCCACCGCCCAGCAGATGGCCGAAACGCTGCTGGCGAACACGGTGATCGAGGAGTTCCGGGTGCGCGTCGAGCGGACGCCGTGACCGCCCCCCTTTCCCGCCGAGTGTGCAGTCAGGCACCTGATGTCGGCGATTTCGGGTGCCTGACTGCACACTCGGCGCAGGTTGGGGGCGCCCGATGAAGGCGCGGATCGGCGTGGTCACCTTCCCCGGCTCGCTGGACGACCGGGATGCCGCCCGGGCGGTGCGGCTGGCCGGTGGTGAGCCGGTGTCGCTGTGGCACCGGGACTCCGACCTGGCCGGGGTGTCCGCGGTGGTGCTGCCCGGCGGCTTCTCCTACGGGGACTACCTGCGCTGCGGGGCCATCGCCCGGTTCTCCCCGGTGATGGACGCGATCATCGCCGCCGCCGGGGACGGCCTGCCGGTGCTCGGCATCTGCAACGGCTTCCAGGTGCTCTGCGAATCCCACCTGTTGCCCGGCGCCCTGATCCGCAACGACCACCGGCACTTCGTCTGCCGCGACCAGGCGCTGCGCATCGAGTGCACCGACACCCCGTGGACCCGTGAGCTGACGGTGGGTCAGACAATCGTGGTACCGGTGAAGAACGGCGAGGGGCAGTACTGCGCGGACGCCGCGACGCTGGCCATGCTGGAGGCGGAGAACCGGGTGGTGTTCCGCTACACCGGCGGCAACCCGAACGGCTCGGCCGCGGACATCGCCGGGGTGCGCAACGCCGCCGGGAACGTGGTCGGGCTGATGCCGCACCCGGAGCACGCGGTGGAGGCCCTGACCGGCCCGAGCACCGACGGCCTGGCCCTGTTCACCTCGGTGCTGCGCAGCCTCACCCGCACCGGAGTCCCCGCGTGATCACCCCGGGCGTCCGCTGCAGCGTGAGCTATAGCTCACGATTCAGCGGACGCCTCGCTCGAAGTGGACCCCACGCATGATCGACACCGTCGAGTTGGCCGCGAAGGATCCGGGGCTGGAGCAGCCCTGGGTCGAGCTGGGGCTCAAGGCGGACGAGTACGAGCGGATCAAGGAGATCCTCGGCCGCCGCCCGACCAGCTGCGAGCTGGCCATGTACTCGGTGATGTGGAGCGAGCACTGCTCCTACAAGTCCTCCAAGGTGCACCTGCGCCAGTTCGGCGACAAACGCCCGGACACCGAGGTGCTGCTGGTCGGCATGGGCGAGAACGCGGGTGTGGTGGACGTCGGGCAGGGTTACGCGGTCACCTTCAAGGTCGAGTCGCACAACCACCCCTCGTTCGTGGAGCCCTACCAGGGCGCGGCCACCGGGGTGGGCGGCATTGTCCGCGACATCCTCACCATGGGCGCCCGGCCGGTCGCGGTGATGGACCCGCTGCGCTTCGGCCCGCTGGACGCCCCGGACACGCAGCGGGTGCTGCCGGGGATCGTGGCCGGCATCGGCGGGTACGGCAACTGCCTGGGCCTGCCCAACATCGGCGGCGAGATCGTCTTCGACCCGAGCTACCTGGGCAACCCGTTGGTGAACGCGCTGTGCGTGGGCGTGATGAAGCACAAGGACATCAAGCTGGCCAAGGCGTCCGGGCCGGGCAACCAGGTGATCCTGTTCGGTGCGCGCACCGGCGGGGACGGCATCGGCGGGGTATCCGTGCTGGCCTCGGAAACCTTCGACGCGGACAAACCCTCGAAGCGCCCCAGCGTGCAGGTCGGCGACCCGTTCGCGGAGAAGGTGCTCATCGAATGCTGCCTGGAGATCTTCGCCGCCGATCTGGTGGTGGGCATCCAGGACCTCGGCGGCGCCGGATTGTCCTGCGCCACCACCGAACTGGCCTCGGCCGGTACCGGCGGGATGCACGTGGTGCTGGACCGGGTGCCGCTGCGCGATCCCACGCTGGCGCCCGAGGAAATTCTGATGAGCGAGTCGCAGGAACGCATGTGCGCGATC
>DASQPJ010000272.1:0-4435 GCA_035644015.1 Sporichthyaceae bacterium | reverse complement strand
ATCTGCATCGGGGGCAGCGGGGAGAAGCGCACCCTGCGCACGGTCGCCAAGTATGCGCAGCACTGGAACTTCGGGGCCGGTACCCCGGAGGAGATGGCCCACAAGGTCGAGGTCCTACACGGGCACTGCGCGGACATCGGGCGGGACCCGAGGGAGATCCTGCTCTCCGCCCACATCCGGCTGGGTGAGGATCTGAACTACGGCAAGGTGGCCGACGACGTCGCGGCGCTGGCCGAGGTCGGCCTGCAGTTGGCGATCGTCTACCTGCCGCCGCCGCACACCCCGGACGTGCTGGAGCCGTTGGCGAAGGTGCTGTCCACGGTGGCCTAACGATTGATCAGGCGCGCGGGCCGAGGTCGAGGAGTTCCTCGACGAATCCACCGAACCCGCGCGCCCGATCGATCAAGTGCACCTCGAGGATCCAGTGGCAGTACACGCCGCGCGCGTCCGTGCGCCGCAGCGGCAGGTCGCAGCCGGGCGCGATGCGGGTCTCCACCTCGTCCAGGCCGGCCCGTTCGTGCCGGAACTGCCCGACCAGGTGGCCGGCGATGATCCCGCCGAACTCCCACCCGGCCTCGCGGGCCAGCGCACAGGTGTGGTCGTACAACTGCGCGCCGGTGATGTCGGGGGTCTCGGCGAAATGTCGTTGTGCGGCCACCCAGACCTCGTCCAGCGCGCCGCACAGTGCATGTTTGACCGGGTCGCCACCGAACACGAACGTGCGGCCGTAGTCGGCCTCCCACTCCTCGAGCACCGGGCCGAAGTCGAGAAAGACGATGTCGTCGTCGGTGATCAGCCGGTCCGGCGGGTTCTCCTTGTAGATGGTCAGCGTGTTGGGTCCGGCCCGCACGATCCGCTTGTGCCACCACCGCTGGGTGCCGAACTCGTCGGCGGCCAGGTCGCGGATTGCGTCGCTGGTCTCGCGTTCACCGCGACCGGGGCGGATGATCTGACGCTGCATCACTTCGGTGAACAGGTGCTCGGCCATTTCTTGCGCGACGACCAACTGGCGGGCGCGCTCGGCCTCGTCGACCACCAGGCCGCCGTCAGCCGATGTGTCAGGGTCCATCAGGGCACCCGGTTGCGGCTCGGGTTCTGGCGGATTGCCGCTTCCACCTCGCGGGGGGTGAGGACCGCGTGCACAGAGGTCATGGCGGGATGCTCTCATCCGGCTGATAGCGGTAATTCACGACCACCATGGTGTAATTCAGCCCGGTCACGAACGCCTCGAATGGCGATGCGCGGTGGGCAGTCAGGTGACAGCCACCGGTATAGGACCGCCGCTATGGGGCAGAAGGCTGCTCAACCCGCTCGATCCCAAGGAGGTTGCCGCCATGCCGCAGCGCGCCAGTGACCCCACCACCAGCCCGACCGACCAGAAGGGCCCCGAGCCCGCCGTGATCCAGGCCCTCGCGCAGGCTTGCGAGGACTTCGGCGCGGAGTCCGTGGAGCGCTTGGCGCTGTTCCAGGCCGCCATCGTGGCGTCGGACCTGCGGGTCAGCCGCGGCGAGAGCGACGGCCGGCTCGGAGTGCTCGCGCAGAACGCCACCTGGGGGCCGGCGGCCGCCCGCATGGACCCCTACACCGCCGCCACGGTGTTCCTCCGTGAGGCGCGGCGGGTCGGCAGCAACGGCGGTTCGGCACGATCCGCGAGTCGGCTGGCCGCGCGGGTCCAGTGCGGGCCCGGTGCCTGGCGACACGCGACGGAGCGCCGTGCCGCCGAGCGGATCATCGCCGGCTTGGCTGTCGTTGACCTGCCCGTGGCGACCCGCGAACGGGCCCCGTTGGCCGCGGACGCCTGACCGGTCTCAGCGGCCCACTGCCCTCTCCAGTTCGGCCTTGGTCATCCTCGAGCGACCCTTGATGTTCTTGTGCTTGGCCTCGTTGTAAAGCTGTTCCTTGGTCCGCCCGCGGGGCCCGCTGTGCGATCGTAGGCCGCCCCGACGGCCCGACGAGATGTCCTTGGTCGAGGTGCGGCTGGCCGACTTGGCCTCACCGTGGCGGGCCCGCTCCTTGTTCACCGTGCGGGCGGCGATCTCCTCGGCGGTGTCCTCGCTGCGGCCTCGCTCGGTCAGGCCCTCCTTGATGTGTTCGTACTGGCGCTCGCGCTTGGCGCCCCACAGCGGGCGTGGCATTGGCTTCTCCTCCCTCACCTCGACGCTGGTTCTCCTCAGGTTCTGCCCCGGCTGCCATCAGTCATGCGCCATCGGTGGGTGAGGGTCCGCCCAGCGTTGCCTTCGGGGTGGTGGGTAACAGGTAGGTGTAGGCAAGCCACAGACAAGGAGCACGCACCATGCAGACCTCGTCACGTCCACAACCGCAGGACATGTCGTTGGGGGAATTGGCCTCCGCGGTCTCGTCGGACGCCACCGAACTGGCCCGCGGCGAGGTGCGGCTGGCCGTCAAGGAGTTGCAGGACAAGGGCACCCGGGCGGGTGTCGGCATCGGCATGATGGGCGCCGCGGGTATCACCGCGTTGTTCGGCGTCGGTGCATTGATCACCGCGGCAATTGCCGGCCTGGCGCTCGTCATGGACACCTGGCTGGCCGCACTCGCGGTGGCGGCGGGGCTGTTCGCGTTGGCCGCCGTGCTCGGCCTGACCGGCAAGACCCGGACCACATCCGCGCTGCCGCCGAAGCCCGAGCGCGCGGTGGCCGGCGCGCAGGACGACGTCGCCCGAGTGCGTGAGGAGATCCGCCGATGAGCTCACCGAACATGACCGAACTGCAGGAAGAAAACGCCCGCATCCGGGAGCGGCTGGCCACCGAGACCGCCGAGTTGGCGCACCGGCTGGACGTCAAGGCCCAGGTCGCGCAGCGCACCGCACCCGCGCGCCGCCGCGTGTCGGACGTGACGCTGCGGGTGAAGCAGGTTGCCCAGACGCCGGCTGCAGTGGGCCTGGGCGCGGCTGGCCTCGCCGCCGTGGTGATGGTCGTGCGGGAGCGCCGCCGCTAAGAGGGAGTCGCGATGAAGTTCGGTTACACGTTGATGTGTGAACAGGCGGGTCCGCCTGCGCTGGTGCAGGATGCCGTGGCCGCCGAGGCCGCAGGTTTCGACTTCGCCGTGATCAGTGATCACTACTTCCCCTGGCTGGAGGAACAGGGCCACGCCCCGTTCGCCTGGTCGGTCCTGGGCGCGGTCGCGCAGGCTACAGACGCGTTGCCGCTGATGACTTTCGTGACCTGTCCGATCCGCCGCTACCACCCGGCGCTGGTTGCGCAGATGGCGGCGACCACCGCCCTGCTCGCACCGGGTCGGTTCACCCTCGGAGTGGGTGCGGGAGAGAACCTCAATGAACACGTGGTCGGTGGCGGATGGCCGCCGGTCGACGTGCGACACGACATGCTCGAAGAAGCCGTGCAGATCATCCGCGACCTGTGGCGGGGTGAGGAAATCTCCCGACACGGTCAGCATTTCGAGGTGCAGAACGCGCGGCTGTTCGACGTGCCGGAGCGTCCGCCGCCGTTGGCGATCGCCGCCTCGGGTCCGGCGTCCTGCAGGTTGGCCGGGGCACATGGCGATGCCCTGATCGCGGTCGAGCCCAATGCGGACCTGCCTGCCGCCTTTGATTCCGGCGGAGGGAACGGCAAACCCCGCTACGGCCAGCAGCCGATGTCCTACGACCCCGATCGCGGGGCCGCGGTAACCCGCGCACATGAACAGTTCCGGTGGTTCGGGTCCGGTTGGTCGGTCAACGCCGAGCTGCCGGGTCCGACGGCATTTGACGCAGCGTCACAATTCGTGCGGCCCGAGGACGTGGCCGAGTCCATTCCGTGCGGGGACGACATCGACGCGGTGGTCGCGGCCGCCCGCAGTTGGGCCGAGGCGGGGTTCACCCACCTGGCACTGCTGCAGATCGGCGGCAACCAGCAGCGGGATTACCTGTGGTGGGCGGAGAAGGAGCTGCTGCCCGAACTGCGCGCGGCGCTGTCATGAGCGGGGAGTTCAGCCGGGACACCGCCTACCTCGACACCCGGATCACCGTCGATGGCGAGGACGGGTATCCCGTCGAGCCCGGCCGATACCGGCTGGTGGTCTCCCGGGCCTGCCCGTGGGCGCACCGTGCGGTGATCGTGCGGCGACTGCTCGGTCTGGAGGACGCGTTGCCCATGGGCATCGCCGGTCCGACTCACGATGAGCGCAGTTGGGCGTTCACCCTCGACCCGGGCGGGCGGGATCCGGTGCTGGGCATCGAGCGGCTGCAGGAGGCCTATCTGGCCCGTGATCCCCACTACGACAAGGGAATCACAGTGCCGGCCATTGTCGACGTGCCCAGCCGAGAGGTCGTCACCAACGACATCACGACTCTCACTGAGGACCTGTCCACGCAGTGGCACGCCTTTCATCGGGCCGGCGCTCCGGACCTGTGGCCGCTGCCCCTGCGCGAGGAGATCCATGAGGTCAACGAGGTCGTCTACACCGACGTCAACAACGG
>DASQPJ010000271.1:0-10239 GCA_035644015.1 Sporichthyaceae bacterium | reverse complement strand
GATCAGCGTGCGCACGATCAGCGTGTCCAGCAGCAACCCCACCGCGATGGCGAAGCCCACCTCGGCCATCCCGACCATCGGCGCGGGCACCAGCGCCAGGAAACTGCCGGCGAAGATCAGCCCCGCGGAGGTGATCACCCCGCCGGTACTGACCACCGCGCGGGCGATGCCGGGCCGGTCCCCGACCGCGGTCTCCTCCCGAATGCGCGCGGTCAGCAGCAAGTTGTAGTCCGCACCCACCGCGACCAGGAACACGAGCGTGACGATCGGCAGGAACCATTCGATCTGATGGCCCAGCATGTTGTGCCAGATCAACTGGGTGACGCCCACGGCCGAGGCGAAGGACAACACCACGGAGGCCAGCAGATACAACGGGGCGACCAATGCACGCAGGACGAGTACCAAAATGACGAACACGGCGGTGAGCACCATCGCGGCGACCACCTTCATGTCCCGGCGCACCAGGTCGTGCAGGTCCGCGCCGAACGCCGCGGCCCCGGTGACGTCGACCCGAGCATCGGCCAGCGTGGTACCGACCAACGCCGCGCGCAGCGCGGCCTGTTCGGCTCGCACCCGGTGCCGACCGTCGGGACCCAGCGGATTCGCGTCGCCGCTGACCAGAATCCGCGCCGTGTGCCCGTCCGCGGAGACGAACTGCGCCACCGCCGCCTTCGCCGCCGCGGGGTCCACCGTCGGTGCGTTACTGCGCCGAGTGTGCAGTTGAGCACCGGGTTTCGAGCCTTTTCGCGTGCCTGACTGCACACTCGGCGCAGAGGGGGTGATCAGGTCGGCGGGGCTGTGCACGATGGCGACGCCGGGGACCGCGGCCAGCGCAGCGGCGGGGCCGGCGAGCGCGGCGAGCGCCTGCGGCGTACGCAGATCGCCGTGGCTGGTCAGCAGCAGGAAGTCCGGCAGTGTTGCGTGATGCGGGAAGTGCGCGTTGAGCGCGTCCAGGGCCCGGGCGTTCTTCGAGTGCGGTTGCAACGCGTTCTCGTCGAAGCTCATCCGGGTGCTCGGCGCGAAGGCGGCCAGCGGTAGTAGCGCCAGCACCGACACCACCAGCACCGCGGCGGGCCGCCGGGTCAACAGCGCGCCGGTGGCCGTCCATCGGCGTCGGGACGCCTCCCCGCCGATCCGCGCGGCCCGGTCCCCGGCCAGCACCAGCAGGGCCGGGGCCAGCGTCATCGACACCGCGACAGTGAGCCCGATGCTCACCGCCATTGCCGGGCCCAAGGTGTGCAGCGCGGACAGGCGCGCGGCGATCAGCGCGCAACTGCCGACCATCACGGTCGCTGCCGAGGCGGCCAGTACCGGACCCAGCCGTTCCAACGCTGCCCGGGCGGCGGCCCCGGGAGATAACCCCTGCGCCAGGCCCTCTTGGTGACGGCTGATCAGGAACACGGCATAGTCGGTGCCCGCACCGAACACAACGACCACGATGAATGCATCGGAGTAGGTGGACACCGGCATGCCGTGCTGGCCCAGCAGCGAGATCAACCCGCGGGCGCAGAGCACCGAAGTGATGATGGTGAGCAACGGGATGGCCACCATCCGCGGGCGTCGATAGAGCCCCAGCAGGATGCTCAGGATCAGCGCGCCGGCGACGGCCGTCACCGGCACCATGATGTGCAGCACGTTGTCGGTGAGGTCCGTGATCATCGCGACGTCGCCGCCGACGTGCACCGCCAACCCCGCCGGAGGGTGCAGGTCACGGAGGGTGTCGCGAAGCCAGTGCACATCCGAGACAGCCCGCGGGGAGCCGACCTCGGGGCCGATGGCCACCGACAGGTAGGTCGCTGCGCCGTCAGCGCTGCGCAACGCCGGCGCCAGCGCCGGGTGGGTGATGGCGTCCTGCACGTCGACGACGCGGTCGGGCGCCGCCCGCAGCGTCGCCACCAACCGGACCTGATAGGCGCGGTCGGCCGCGGTCAATCCACCGGGGTGCTCCAGCACGACCAGTGCGTACCCATGGGCACCCGGCGCACCGAAGGCGGCCTGCATGGTGTCCAGCCCGCGGGCACTGGCCGAGTTCGACGGCACGAAAGACGTGCTCTTGTTGCGCACCACGTCCTCGAACTGCGGCACGAACACATTCAGTGCCACCGCGATCAGGATCCAGGCGGCGATGATCCACCGGGGCCGCGCGCTCACCCCGGAGCCAAGCCGACCGAAGATCGTCAATCCCCGCTCTCGCGGAACCATGCATCCAGCATGGACTGCAGGTCCGAGGCCACCCAGTGGGTCTCCTGACGCCCGGCCACCCACAGGTAAACGTCGGGGCGGTTCGCACCCAGCCGGTACACGAACAGGTCGTCACCGCCGGTGTCGCCGAAGAACAGCAGGTCGGCATCCGCGCCCTCGGGCAGGACCGGGGTGTCCCCATCCCGACCGAGCGCCAGGTTCTCCTCCACGATGCGCTCCACCGGCCAGACCGGCTCACCGCCCGCATCGTCGACCAGCCCATCGCTCTCCAGCAGCAGCGACCGCAAATCTCCGGGCAGGTCCAGACCGAGCTTGTCCTCCAGCGCGTCGATGGTGGTCTCGTCCGCCGGATCCGAGAGTTCGACGACGACCCCGTAGTCGTCGATGGCCCGCAGCCACGCCGTCCACATGACGGCACACTAACCCTCGAATGCCCCCATTCGGGGGACCCGACGGCGCGTCAGACGATCAGTCGGCGCAACGCCGGCAGCAACGCGCGCAACGCCT
Source organism: Sporichthyaceae bacterium (assembly GCA_035644015.1). Lineage (GTDB taxonomy): Bacteria > Actinomycetota > Actinomycetes > Sporichthyales > Sporichthyaceae > DASQPJ01. Next base: position 7,530 of record DASQPJ010000271.1, on the reverse strand, counting down.
GCCCGCGGTGCGAGATCGCGTCCTTCTCCGCCGCGGACATCTGCGCGGTGGTGCGCTCGTGCCCGTACGGCCGGAAGATCGGGTCGTAGCCGAAACCGTTGCTGCCACGGCGTTCCCGCAGCAGCACGCCGGTGATGGTGGCCAACACGGTCTCCCCGGTGCCATCCGGCCGGGCCAGGGCGGCGGCGCAGGCAAAGTGGGCGCCGCGCCGGGAGTCGGGGACGTCGGTCAACTGAGCGAGCACCAGGTCCAGGTTGGCCTCGTCGTCACCGTGCTTGCCCGCCCAGCGTGCGGAGAAGATGCCCGGCATTCCGTTGAGCGCGTCCACGCAAAGACCGGAGTCGTCAGCGATCGTGGGCAGGCCGGTGGCCGCGGCCACCGCGTGCGCCTTGAGCAGCGCGTTCTCCGCAAAGGTGCGCCCGGTCTCGGCGACCTCGGGCACGTCCGGGAACTCGTCCACGCCGCCGGCCTGCAGCGGCAGGTCAGCCTCGGCCAGGATGCGGGCGAGTTCGGCGAGCTTGGCCGCGTTGCGGGTGGCCAGCACGATCCTGCTCACCCGGACAGCGCCACCTGCTGAAGGCGCGTCAGTTCCGCGCAGCCGCCCACGGCCAGGTCGAGCAGTGCGTCTAGCAACGCCCGGTCGAACGGGGCACCCTCCGCGGTGCCCTGCACCTCGACGAACTGCCCGGTGCCGGTGCAGACCACGTTCATGTCGGTCTGCGCCGCGACGTCCTCGACGTATTCCAGGTCCAGCACCGGCAGCCCGTTCGAGATCCCGACACTGACCGCGGCGACCGAGTCGCGCAGCGGCTCACCCTTCAGCGCACCGCGCTCGCGCAGCCAGGTCACGCCGTCGGCCAGCGCCACGTAGGCCCCGGTGATCGCCGCGGTGCGGGTGCCGCCGTCGGCCTGTAGTACGTCGCAGTCCAGCACGATGGTGTTCTCGCCGAGCGCCTTGTAGTCGACGACGGCGCGCAGGCTGCGGCCGATGAGCCGGGAGATCTCGTGCGTGCGGCCCCCCACCCGGCCCTTGATCGACTCGCGGTCGCTACGGGTGTTGGTGGACCGGGGCAGCATCGCGTATTCAGAGGTGACCCAGCCCAGCCCGCTGCCCTTGCGCCAGCGCGGCACGCCCTCGGTGACGCTGGCCGCGCACAGGACGCGGGTGCGGCCGAATTCGACCAGCACCGACCCTTCGGCATGGTCCAGCCAGTTGCGGGTGATGGTGACAGGGCGAAGTTGATCGGGCGCGCGGCCCCCGGGGCGTTCCACGGAGGCGAGACTAGATGTCGTACGTGGCGCCGGGGCAGGCGAGGTCGACGCGGCCGGGGAAATCGGCGGCTTCGGACAGGGTGCGGGCCGGGTCGTTCCACGGCGGGATGTGGGTGAGCAGCAGCCGCGGGACCTCGGCGCGCTCGGCGTGCTCGGCGGCCTCGCGGCCGGTGAGATGCACGTCCGGGAAGAAGTCGCGGCCCTCGTGGAACGATGCCTCGCACAGAAACAGATCGCTGTTGCGGGCCAGCTTGACCAGGTTCTCGCAGATACCCGAGTCCCCGCTGTACGTGAACGCCTTACCGCCGTGCTCGACGCGTATCGCGTATGCCTCGACCGGGTGCACGGTGCGGTCCAAGGTCACCCGCAGCGGCCCTACCTCGAAGATCGCGCCGGGGCTCATCGTCCGGAAGTCGAACTGCGCGGTCATGCCGGGGTCCTCGGGCAGTCCGTACGCCGCGGCCATCCGCGCCGGGGTGTTGCCCGGCCCCCACACCGGCAGGCGTGGCACGGGCCCCTCCGGTCGATAGGCGCGGGCCACGTAGTACCCGCACATGTCGATGCAATGGTCCGGGTGCAGATGACTGAGCAGCAGCGCATCGATGCCGTAAATGTCGGTGTGCTTGGCCAGTTCCCCCAACGCCCCGGCGCCGAGATCCAGCAGCAGGCGGAATCCCTCGGCCTCCAGCAGGTAGCAGGAGGTTGCGGACATCGCCCCACCGAACGATCCCGAGCAGCCGACGACGGTCAATTTCACGCGATGGCTCCCATGACCTCGACCGACCCCAGCGCCTCGACCACACCGAGATCCGGTCCGAGGAATCGTCGGCCCACCGCGGCGAACGGCTGCCGGTCGCCGGTCGCCAGGAACCGGTGCCGGGGCGGCGGCGCATCCGCGGCGCGGGCCAACCCGCCGTCCACCAGCACCCGGTAGACGTCCTTCGCGGTCTCCTCCGCGCTGGACACCAACGTCACCGACTCCCCCAGGGTGTGCGCGATCGCGCCGGCCAGCAGCGGGTAGTGGGTGCAGCCCAGCACCACCGTGTCCACGTCCGCGGCGATCATCGACGCCAAGTATTCCGCGGCCACCGCAAGGACCTCCGGCCCGGAGGTCAGCCCTCGCTCCGCGAACTCCACGAAGCGGGGGCACGCGGTCACCGTCAACTGCAGGTCGTGGGCCGCGGCGAACGCGTCCTCGTAGGCCTGCGAGGTCTTGGTGGCCTGGGTGCAGATCACCCCGACCCGTCCGTTGCGGGTCGCGGTCACCGCGCGCCGCACGGCCGGGCGGATCACCTCGACCACCGGCACCGAGTAGCGCTCCCGGGCATCGCGCAGCACCGCGGCGGACGCGGTGTTGCAGGCGATCACCAACGCCTTGACGCCGTCGGCGACCAGATGGTCCATGACGGTGAGCGCGAGCCGGCGCACCTCCGCGATCGGCCGCGGACCGTACGGGGCGTTGCGGGTGTCCCCGACGTAGACCACCGGCTCGGCGGGCAACAGATCGAGCACCGCCCGGGCAACGGTCAGCCCGCCGACGCCGCTGTCGAAGATGCCGATCGGTGCGTCGGACATGGCTCCTCAACGGATCGACGGCAGTGGGCGGGACAGTCGCCTCTGGTCAGATTACGGCCGACCGGTGGTTTCCGCCGCGAGGCGGTCGAGGAATTCCACCGCGTGCGCAGCGTAGGGCCCGATCCAGCGATCGTGGATGTGCTTGATGGGCAGCACGTTGAGGTGGTTCCAGCGTTGCCGGCCCTGACGGACCACCACTACCAAGTCACAGTCCTCGAGCGTGCGGAGATGTTGCATCACCGTGCACCGGTCGAGTCCGTCGAACGCGGCACACAGATACCCCGTGGTGCGCGGACCGTCGCGCAGGAGGTCGAGCAGCCCACGCCGGGTCGCCGAGGCCAACGCTCGGAAAACCTTGTCGGATTGCTCGTCCTCTGTCATGTTGTAAACATATAACATAAGGAGGTCACGATGGAGTTGAGGTTCACAGTCCGTGCGCATATCTCACGCCCGGTCGCGACGGTGTTCGAAGCAGTGGTCGACCCCGACCAACTGTCCGGTTACTTCACCACCGGCGGCGCCAAGGGCCGACTGGAAAAGGGATCCACCGTCAGCTGGGACTTCCACGACTTCCCCGGCGCCTTCCCAGTGGAGGTGGTCGACCTGGTGCCGAACGCGCGCATTGTGCTGCGCTGGGCCGCGCAGGCAGCAGCGCCCGGCGGTCAGACCGAGGTCACCATCGAGTTCGAACCTGTCGGGGACGACCGCACGCTGGTCACCATCAGCGAAGAGGGCTGGGAGCCCAGCACCGAGGGACTGGCTGCCTCGTACGGCAACTGCATGGGCTGGTCGCAGATGCTGTCCGCGATGAAGGCCTACGTCGAGTACGGCATCAACCTGCGCGAGGGCATGTACGTCTAGCGGTCAGCCGTTGACGACCGTGCGCTCCAGAATGCCCAGGGTGTTGCGCAGGGTGGCCTCCGGGATGATCGGGAAGCGCACCGTGCCCGCCTCGCCGAAGTCGCGGTCCCGCCAGATCGGATTGATCTGCGACCAGTCGTAGTACGACGTCACCTCGGTGCCGTCGTCGACCGCGCGCAGCCGATAGCCGTAGAAGTGGCCGATGGGCTCGTCGACCAACGGCGATTCCACCGTCCAGGCGATCTCGCGATCCTGGTCGAACGCGGTGATGACCACCGTGACCTCGTAGCGCCCGAGCGCCAGGTCACCGAGCGCGTCACGGTGCATCTTGAGATCGAATTTGTCGCCGACACCGCTGACCGGCTTGTCGTCACCGGCGGACATGATCATCCCCGAGCTGTCGATCGCCAGGTGCCCGTGCGGATCGCAGAGCACCGCGAAGATCGCGGCGGGGTCGGCGGGAATGGTGCGGGAAACCTCGAATCGATCAGCCATGGCAGGCATCCTGCCGGCGCTAGCCCCTCGACGACAGTGAGCCGGCTCGCAAGCTCGCCGGCTATGCCCAGAGCTGGCCTTCCAGGCGTTCCTCGGCGTCCGCGATGGTGCCGGAGTAGGCACCGGTGGACAGGTACTTCCAGCCGCCATCGGCGACCACGAAGGCGATGTCCGCGCGCTCGTTCGCGGCCATCGATTTGGCCGCCTGGCCCAGCGCCGCGTGCAGAATCGCGCCGGTGGAGATGCCCGCGAAAATGCCCTCCTCCTCGATCAGCTGACGGGTGCGGCGCACCGCATCGCGCGGACCGACGGAGAACCGGGCATCAATCAGGGACGGGTCGTAGAGCTCGGGCACGAAGCCCTCGTCCATATTGCGCAGGCCGTAGACCAGTTCGCCGTAGCGCGGTTCGGCGGCCACGATGCACACCTCGGGTTTGTGCTCCCGGAAGAACCGGCCGACCCCCATCAGCGTGCCGGTGGTGCCCAACCCGGCGACGAAATGGGTGACCTCGGGCAGGTCCTCGTACAGCTCCGCGGCGGTGCCCTCGTAGTGCGCCTGGGCGTTGGCCGGGTTGCCGTACTGATAGAGCATCACCCAGTCCGGGTGCTCCTCGGCCAAGCGCTTGGCCACCCGCACGGCCTCGTTGGAGCCGCCCGCGGCGGGCGAGGAGACGATCTCCGACCCCCACATGGCCAGGATCTGGCGACGCTCTTCGGAGGTGTTCTCCGGCATCACGCAGACCATCCGGTAGCCGCGCATCTTCGCCGCCATGGCCAGCGAGATACCGGTGTTGCCGGACGTCGGCTCCAGGATCGTGCAACCGGGTTTGAGCAGGCCTTCCTTCTCGGCCTCGTTGATCATCCGCAACGCCGCCCGGTCCTTGATGGACCCGGTCGGGTTGTGATCCTCGAGCTTGGCCCACAGCCGGACGTCCGGGGACGGCGACAGCCGCGGCAGACCCACCAGCGGGGTCCTGCCGACGGAGTCCAGCAGTGAGTCGAAGCGCAAGGTCAGCCGCCGGCCACGGCAGGAAGCACCGTGACGCTGTCGCCGTCCTTGAGCTCGGTCTTCAGCCCGCCGAGGAAGCGCACGTCCTCGTCGTTGAGGTACACGTTCACGAACCGGCGCAGGCCGTTGTCGTCAACCAGGCGGGCGCGCAGGCCCGCGTGCCGGGACTCGAGGTCGTCGAACAGCTCGTCCAGGGTGCCGCCGGCGCCCTCGACAGCCTTTTCGCCGTCGGTGTACTGCCGGAGGATCGTCGGAATGCGGACCTCTATTGCCATGGCTCCTGCTTCGTCGTCGGACGGTTTCTTGTACGGACAACCGCCGGCACCCGGCGGGACATTCCAGCTGTATTCCTACGGCCTCGCTACCGCTCGCCCGCGACGGCTGGGACCACCTTCACCGGCTCCTCGGTGACCTCTCCATCCACGATCCGGAACGAGCGGAATTCGTGGCTGTCCGGCTCCTTGGTGGAGACCAGGACGTAATGCGCCTCGGGCTCGGAGGCGTAGGAGATATCGGTGCGGGACGGGTAGGCCTCGGTGGCGGTGTGCGAGTGGTAGACCACCACCGGCACCTCGTCGCGGTCGTCCATCTCCCGGTACAGCCGCAGTAGGTCCATCGAGTCGAACTCGTAGAACGTCTGCGAGCGGGCCGCGTTGGCCATCGGGACGAAGCGCACCGGGCGGTCCGACCCGACCGGGCCCGCGACCACACCGCACGCCTCGTCCGGGTGGTCGGCCCGGGCGTGCGCCACGATGGCGTCGACGATCGCCTCGTCAATCTCCAGCACACGCCAAGGTTACCGTTGAGTGCGGACCAGGCTGTCCTGCAGCCAGGTCAGCCACTCGTAGAGCGCGTAGGCGGGCAGCCGGGGGTCATCGGGGGCCAACGCGGCGATCATCGCCTCGTAGTCCTCCTCGATCTCCAACCGGGTGCCCAGCGCCAGGCGCAGGTCGTTGAGCGCCACCAACCAGGCCGGGACCTGCGCGGCGGGCAGGTGCAACCGCCCGTCCGGCCCGACCGTCTCCAGCCCGGACAACAGCACCGCAATGTTGGCCCGCTTGCCGGCCATCAGGTCGTTCTCGGTGAATCGGCGGTACTCCGCGGCCGCGGCCGGATCATCCGGGTAGGCATCGGGCAGCAACCGGGCCAGCGCCGGGTCGTCCGGGAGCACGTCCGTGCCGGGCGAGCTGAACGGGTCACGCAGGCCGGGCGCAATCTCCTGCGCCGGCGCCGCAGCGGCGGCGTGCGAGTCGAACAGCTCGAGCAGGTCGCCGAAGGCCCGGCGGATCACCTCCGCCTCGCCGGGCGCCAGGGTGATGTTGACGGATCCCCCGCGTTCCCGCTTCACTTTTCCGCTCACGTTATTTGTCCTGCTGCAACGTGGCCCACAGACCGTAGCCATGCATGGCGCCCACGTCCCGCTCCATCTCCTCGCGGCTGCCGTTGGACACCACCGCCCGGCCCGCCTGGTGCACATCCATCATCAACTTGGTGGCGTGTTCCTTGCTGTACCCGAAGTAGGCGCGGAACACGTAGGTGACGTAGGACATCAGGTTGACCGGGTCGTTCCAGACGATCGTCACCCACGGCGTGTCCAGCCGGACGAGCTCTTCGCCCTCCGGCCGTTGGACCTCGGTGGGTGCCACGGACATACGCCCATCCTGGCATCCGGACTCCTCAGGCGGCGCGGCCCAGTAGCTGTCCCGGAGTGGTCCCGACCTTTGATTCCGTCACGCGCTTGCCCGCAACCCGGCCCAGGCATAGGAATGCGCGCATGGCTCTCTCGCGAGGAATCAGCTTCGGCGCAGCATTGGTTCTGGCCGCCTGCGGCCTCGTGAGCGCTTCACCGAGCATGGCCGGCACGACCGTCGCTCGCGCGGGGCTCATCCAGAGCTGGGGCACCACCACGACCGACCTCAGCGGAAGCGGTTACCCGAACGAGCGACACACGCCGGCTGCGGTGGCCTTGCCGGGCGGCGTGCGCGCGACCGCTATCGCGGCGGGCGCCACCAACTTCGTCGCGATCGGCTCGGACCACTACCTGTACGCCTGGGGCATGAACAGCCACGGCGAGATCGGGGACGGGACGACCACGGAACGACCCAAACCCGTGCGGGTGAAGCTGCCCGCGGGCGTGAAACCGGTCAGCATCGCCGCGGGCGCCGCCGAAACGTTGATGGCCGGCTCCGACGGCCGGCTCTACGCCTGGGGCGACAACTCCACGGGCGGACTGGGCACCGGGAAGAGCAATGCGGTGATAACCACGCCGACGCCGGTGCGACTGCCCGCCGGCGTGCGGGCCGTCGCGATGTCGGCGA
>DASQPJ010000270.1:0-6523 GCA_035644015.1 Sporichthyaceae bacterium | reverse complement strand
TCCGGCCAGTGAATTCCAGCAGCCGTTTCGCGTCGGTTGCAGGCGTTCCGCCGGTTATTTGCCCCGCCGTCCCATGGAACCTAATCGCCCCATCCGTGCCTCCAAGTCCCTGCCCGACCAGGCCACTTTGCCGTCGCCGGTCGGGTGCACCAGGGGCGCCCGGGTGATCGGGCATCGGGGGACGACTCGAACCGAGAAAACGGGTCGCGCCTCTGAACATCCGGGCGCCCTTTCCCCGTTTACGGACGCCCTCACCCGCGCTACGGCGCGGGTGGTTTGGCGCCGGTCACCAGCACGGCCGGCATCGGAATCCGGTACCCGCCACCGTCGACCTGATACACCGTCAGTTCCTCGCGCACTGCCTGCCGGATCCGCGCCAGGGCCTCCGGTTGCTGGGCCTGCAACAGTGCCGCGGTCCGCGCGGTCCCGGTGCGGATGGACTCGAACGCGTCATCCGCGTCGGGCAGCTCCCAGGTCTGCATCACCATCGCCACCGACACCGCCTCGAACCCCGCCGCGGTCAGGCTTTGGCGGGCGGTGTCCCCGTCGGCCTCGCGGAAGAAGTTCGGGCCGGGCGGCAGGCCCACGTCCATCGACCCGAATCGCGCCACCGCGCCGAGCACCGCACCGAAGGCTTTGGTGTGCGCAGGCTCCGCCCACACGGTGAAGGCCAACCGCCCGGCCGGACGCAGCACGCGCAGGCTCTCGGCGAAGAAGGCATCCGGATCGGGGAAGTGCGGGACGCCGAAGTTGCACACCACCGCGTCGAAGCTCTCCCCGCCGAACGGCAGCGCATCGGCGTCGCCCTGCTGGAAGGTCAGCTCCGGGTGCTCGGCCCGGGCCCGGCGCAACTGTTCGGCGGAGAAGTCCACCCCGACCACCGCGGCACCGCGTTCGGCCACGGCAGCCGCCGCCGTGCCGGCCCCGGTCGCCATGTCCAACACCCGGTCCGACGGCCCCACCGCGACGGCGTCGAGCATCGGCTCGATGACCTGCACGACCAACTCGCCGAGCCGGTCGAGGTAGGCCGCGCACACGCCCGGGTCCTCCCAGCGCCCCAGCTCGAAATCCCGGAACGTGCTCACGGCAACTCGAGCAACCCCGCGGCCACCTCGAGCAGGTCGGCGCCCATCACGTCGGCCGGGGTGAAGATCTCCCCGTACCCGCCCTCGGCGCGCGCCGCCCACCCGGCCATCAGCCCGGCCCGCTTGGCGGCGTGACAGTCCCAGGCATGCACCGCCACCAACGCCACCTGATCCGGCCTCAGCTCCAGTCGGTGCGCCGCGTGGTGATACACCTTCGCGGGCGGCTTCCAGGTGTTCACCTCGCTGGTGGCCACCACCTGCTCGATGTAGCCGGCCAGACCGCAGCGGTCGAGGAAGGCCTGCGTCACCTCGGCGTTGCCGTTGGTCAGGCAGATCATCCGCACCCCGCCCGCGGCCAACGTCTTCATCGCGGGTTCGACGTCGGGATGCGCGGGCAGCCCGGCGAACCCCGCCATCACGTGCGCGACGGCTTCCTCGGACAACGTGTAACCGCTGACCGCGCGTAGCGACTCCGTGGCGGCGGCCGGGAACGACACGTAGTCCCCGGCGACGGACAGCCCGAGGCCGTAGAGCAGGGTCCGCGGGAACCAGGCCTTCACCAGGATGCCCGGCAACCCGACCTCTTCCATCCGGGTCGCCATCGGCTCCAACGAGATCAGCGTCTCGTTGACGTCGAAGGCCACCGCGACCGGCGTCACGACTCCTCCTGGGGAGGCTCATCGGCCAGGACGGAATCCAGGTTGCGCAGCACCACGTACCAGGCGTGCTCGTGTTCCTTACTCGCCGCCTCGGTGAGGAACCCGGCGTGCGCCAACCGCACGTGGGTGCCGGTATCGATTGCGGTGAGCTCGAGGCTCAGCACGGTCTCCACGCCCCCGGTACCGGTCGGCCCGGTCACCCAGGTGATCACAATGCGCCGGTCCGGCTCCAGCACCAGGAACCGCCCGTAGTGCGGATAGCGCCGCCCGTTGAACTGGGTCTCGAAGTAGAACGGCTCGCCGACCTCGGCCTTCATCAGCGCCCGGCCGGGCAGGGCCAACCAGCGGTCGCAGTACACCGTCCAGGCGCGGTAGATCGCCGTCGGCGAGGCGACCATGTCCCGCTCCACGACGTGCGCGTGCGGCCGCCCGGTCAGGTCGGGCCAGGGAATGGCGTGGTGGTTCACGAGTCCGGGACGCCCAGGATTTTCTTGAGCGCAGGCAGGTCGGGCGAGCCGAACACCACGCGATCGCGGGTGGCCACGTACACCAGATCCAGGTTGACCCCGGCCTCGGCGATCTTGCGGGCCAGGTCGGCGAGCACACCCGGGCGGTCGTCGACGTCGACCACCACCACGTGGTGCTCGTGACTGACCATGAGCCCGGAGATGGACAGCGAGTGCTTCGCGGCCTCCGCGTGCGGTACCAGGATGTGCATCTCGGCCGTCTCGTGTTTACCCACGCAGGTCGCCGCCGCGATGTTGACGCCCGCATCACTGATCGCGGCCGCCACCCGGGCCAACGCTCCGGGGGTGTTCTCCACGTCGATGACCAGGTCAACCGCCATGTGTCCCATGACCCAGCAGGCTAGTCCCCGGCCGCGGACTCGATCAGCCGGGCGACCTCCTGGGGGTGGGAGATCATCGCGACATGTGAGCTGCTGTCAATTTCCACGGTGTGCGCGCCGGCCCGCGACGCCATCGCCCGTTCCGCCGCGGGCGGGATGGTCTTGTCGCTGCCCGAGACCAGGTACCAGGACGGGATGCCGCGCCAGGCCGGCGGCCCGGACGGTTCCACCAACGCGCTGAGCACGGCCGGGCGCTGCGCGGTGGCCATGGTCGCGGCCTCGGTGTCCGACAGGTCGGCGCAGAACAGTTGGTGGAAGAAGGCCGGGTCGATGTAGCCGTCGATGTTCGCCCCGCCGGACCCGATCTCCGGGCGCAACACCAGGTGCTTGGCCAGGTCCGTGCTGCCGCCCCCGAGCTTGAGCGCATCGTTGACGGACTCCCCGGCCTCCAACGCGAACGCGGCCACGTAGACCAACGCCTTCACGTTGGGATTGCCGGTGGCCGCCTGGGTGATCACCGCGCCACCGTAGGAGTGACCGACCAGCACCACCGGCCCGGAGATGGTGGCCAGGAACGAGCGCAGATACGCCGCGTCGGTGGCCAGCCCGCGCAACGGATTCGCCGGGGCGTCCACCGTGTACCCGGCCTTCTGCAGCCGCTGGGTGACCCCGGCCCAGCCGGACGCGTCGGCGAACGCACCGTGCACCAGCACGATCGTCGGCCGGGTCGCGGCGACGCCGGAGGCGGTGCTCACCGGCAGCAGGGTGGCGGCACCGGCCAGGCCCATCGTCGCCCCGGCGATGAGCAGGCGGGCTCGCCACCGTCGGGCGAACCGGGCGAGCACATCGACGGAACGGGGCATGGAGTCGTCCTCTCGAGGGTGCGGCGGCCGAGTGTGTTTCGGGCGGCGGGATACTTCAAGCATGGATGACGACATTCTGGCCAAGGTCGCTGCACTGGTGAACGAGGAGAAGGCCCTGGCGGGCGACTCCGAAACCACGGAGGAGCGTCTGGCCCACCGGGCCCGCATCGAGGAGCAACTCGATCAGTGTTGGGACCTACTGCGCCAGCGTCAGGCCCGCCGCGAGTTCGGCGAGGACCCGGCCGGGGCGCATGCCCGCCCGATCGTCGAGGTCGAGCAGTACCTGCAGTAGCTGCGCTTCTCCCCCGAGTGTGCAGTTGCGCAGCCTTAAACGCGCCTGCGGGCTGCACAACTACACACTCGGGGTAGTTGTGCAGCCCGCCATGGGCTTGCGGTGCTCAGGCGGCGACGCTTGCGGCTTCCTCGAGCAACGCCGCCGCCTCATCGGCCACCGCCGACGACTCCTCGGTCAGCGCCAACCGCAGCACGTCCCGCACGTCGCTGACCGGGTGAATGGTCAGCTTCTCCCGCACCTCGGCGGGCACGTCGTCCAGGTCGGGCTCGTTGCGGGCCGGGATCAGCACCGTGGTGATGCCCGCGCGGTGGGCGGCGAGCAGTTTCTGCTTCACCCCACCGATCGGCAACACCCGCCCGGTCAGTGACACCTCGCCGGTCATCGCCACGTCGGCGCGCACCGGGCGCCCGGACAGCAGCGACGCCAACGCGGTGGTCATCGTGATGCCGGCACTCGGCCCGTCCTTGGGCACCGCCCCGGCCGGCACGTGGATGTGCACGCCCCGGTCCTTGAGCTCGCCCGTGGGCAGCCCCAACTCGGCACTGTGCGAGCGCAGGAAGGACAGCGCGATCTGCGCGGACTCCTTCATGACCTCGCCCAGCTGACCGGTGATGGTGACCCCGGTCGAGCCGGTCTCGGCATCGGCCAGCGACGCCTCGATGAACAACACGTCGCCACCCGCTCCGGTGACCGCCAGACCCGTCGCCACACCGGGCACCGCGGTGCGCTCGGCCGATTCCGACAGGTGCCGTGGCCGACCCAGGTACCCCTGCAGGTCATCGGTGTCGACGGTGACCGGCTCGGCGTCGACCGGTCGCGCCGCCACCTTGCGCAGCACCCGGGCGATCAGCCGCTCCAGGTCGCGGACGCCGGCCTCCCGGCTGTACTCCGCGGCCAACCGGCGCAGCGCCTCGTCGGTGAAGGACACCTCGTCCACGGTCAACCCGGCCCGCTCGATCTGACGCAGCATCAGATGATCGCGGGCGATGACGACCTTCTCCTCCTCGGTGTAGCCGTCCAGCCGGATCAGCTCCATCCGGTCCAGCAGCGGACCGGGGATGGACTCCAACGTGTTGGCAGTGGCCAGGAACAGCACGTCGGACAGGTCCAGCTCGACCTCCAGGTAGTGGTCCCGGAACGTGTGGTTCTGCGCCGGGTCCAGCACCTCCAGCAGCGCGGCGGTCGGGTCGCCCCGATAGTCCGCGCCGAGCTTGTCCACCTCGTCGAGCAGCATGACCGGGTTCATCGAGCCCGATTCCTTGATGGCGCGGGCAATCCGACCCGACATGGCACCGACGTAGGTCCGCCGGTGTCCACGGATCTCGGCCTCGTCCCGCACGCCACCCAACGCGACGCGGACGAACTTTCGCCCCATCGCCCGGGCGACGGACTCACCCAGCGAGGTCTTGCCCACGCCGGGCGGGCCGACCAGCACCAGCACGGCACCGGAGCGCCGCCCGCCGACCACACCCAGGCCCCGGTCAGCACGCCGCTTGCGCACCGCCAGGTACTCCACGACGCGGTCCTTCACGTCGTCCAGTCCCGCGTGGTCGGCGTCCAGCACCGCCCGCGCGCCGGTGATGTCGTAAGCGTCGTCGGTGCGCTCGTTCCACGGCAGGTCCAGGATCGTGTCCAGCCAGGTGCGGATCCAGCCGACCTCGGGGGACTGGTCCGAGGTGCGTTCCAGCTTGTCCACCTCGGCCATCGCGGCCTCGTGCACCTTCTCCGGCAGTGCGGCCGCCTCCACCCGGGCCCGGTAGTCCTGCTCCTCGGTAGCGGGGGTGCCGGTCAGCTCGGCCAGCTCCTTGCGGACGGCGGCCAACTGCTGGCGCAGCAGGAATTCGCGCTGCTGCTTCTCGATGCCCTCGGAGACGTCCTTGCGGATCGTCTCGTTGACGTCCAGCTCGGCCAGGTGCTCCCGGCTCCACGCCACCAACTGGGTCAGCCGCGCCGCCACGTCCGCGTTCTCGAGCAGCTGAATCTTCTGATCACGCGTCAGATAAGGCGCGTAGCCGGCCACGTCGGACAACGCCGAGGGGTCGGAGACGTCCGGCAGCGCGTCCACGAATTGCCAGGCACCGCGCTGCTGCAGGATCGAGGTGGCCAGCGCCTTGTACTCCCGGGCCAGCGCCGTCGCCGATTCCTCGACGATCTCCTCCAGTGGCGTCACCTCGACCCACAGCGCCGCACCCGGACCGGCCGTACCGGTACCGATGCGCACGCGGCCAGTGCCGCGCACCACGGCGACGTGCTCGCCGCCGCGCAGCCGACCGACCTGCTCGATCACCGCGACAGTACCCACGTTGGTGTACTTGCCGTTCAACCGCGGCACGAGCAGTACCCGGGCCTCGACGCCCTCACCGGAGGACATTTGCGCGGCCTCGGTGGCAGCGCGGGTCTCGGCGTCGCCCAGCGACAGCGGCAGCACCATGCCGGGCAGCACCACCATGCCGTCCAGCGGCAACAGCGGCAGCGATTCACTCATCGGGGCACCCCCAATTAGGTCCTTGAGATCTGCGTCAACGCGGCTCAAGTTCGCCTGCTTCCCGACCGCATTCCGCTGTGAGCGGACGCGTCCGGAATGCTGTGCGCATGCCCGCCGGCCCTCCACCCCGCTCATTCATGACCGGGGCGTCATTTCCGCGTCCGGTTTGTCCTGATTCCATGACGACTCGCGTAGGAGAGAACCCCAACCGCTCATTCATGAGCGAGGTGCCGAGCCGATGAGCGAGGCCCTGGCACAGGTGGGACGGACCGCCCGGGCGCGGGCGGAC
>DASQPJ010000269.1:0-3042 GCA_035644015.1 Sporichthyaceae bacterium | reverse complement strand
CCCGCGCGGTTTTCTTCGAGGAGGCAGGGAAAAGGGTGCCGCCGGTCCAGATGTCCGGGCCGTCCTTGGGCAACCGACCACGACGCGGCACCGGCTTGGACTCGATGCCGATCACCGTCACCGGGTGGCCGCCGAGATGCGCGTCGAACACCACCGAGGTGTCCGCATCGGCCATGCCGGCCCACCGCTCCAGCACCGCGTGGTCGGTGTCCACCACCGCCCGCATCACCGTGCGAATATCGAACGGCTTCTTCCGGTCGACGTTGCGCTCCACGGAGAAGATGTCCCCGACCGTGGTGAAATCGCTGCCCGGGTGCACGTGCGGGTACTCGCGCACATCGCGGTCGCGCGGGTCCTTGGTGATCGCGGGACGCGGGAACCGCTCGCCGGGTGCCACGTAGGAATGCGCGTAGTGCGCGAAGAGGATCTCCACGGCCGCGGTGATGTTCGGCGCCCAGTACTGCGCCTCACCGTTGGGGCCCATCACCCGGTCGTAGCCACCGATGCCGAAATTGTCCTCGGCGGACACGCCACCGGAGTAGTCCAAGGACTGCTTGCCGGTGAGCACCATCGCCGAATCCGGCGTCATCACCAGGATGCCCTTGGTGTGCATGAGCATGGTGGCCTCGGCGTTCCAGTACGGCTGGGCACCGACGTTGATGCCGGCCACCAGCACGTTGATCTCGCCGCCGGCCTGGGTGAACTCGATGATCCGACGTAACGCGCGGGCGATCCAGTCCATGTTCTCGGTGCCGGATTCCATGGAGATCCGCGCGCCGGAGGACAGCGTCAACCACTCGACCGGGTAACCCTTTTCCTCGGCCAGGTCCAGGGCGGCGCAGACCCGCGCACACTCCGCCTCGGCCACCGACCCCAACGACTTGGTGGGGTCACCGAGCAGCGCCACCCGGGTCATGCCCTCCGGGAACCGCTCGGTCGGCGTGGTCACCAGACCAACCACCACACCGGCCTTGTTCTTGCCGGCCGGTCGGTTGACCTTGGCCAGCGCGCCGTTCTCATCGAGGTCCAACTCGATGAAATTGCCGTCGGCACCGGACAGCAGCGCGACCAGCTCGTAGGGATAGATCGCACCTCTGGCTCGGGACTGACGGACCTTCTGGGCGTACTCGTCCAGCGGCGGCAGTGGTTCGGTGGGCCGCTCGGTGAGCGAGATCTGCACCCCGGCACCGTGCTTGTACGAGATCAGCACCGCGACCTCGCGGGTCTCGTCGTCGTCGGACTCCTGCAGCCGTCCGACGACCATTACCTCTTCCAGGCCGGCACCGGCGGTCATCGGCACCAGGTTGCGCACCACGTGGTGCAACTCCTCCAGCGGCACCTTCGCGGTCGGCGCGACCGACATCACGATGCGGTTGTTCTCCGTACGCCGCTTGGTCGGACGACGCGCGTACACCTGCCGGATGCCCTCGACGCATCCGGCCAGCACCCGCTCCACGGTGGGCACCGCCAACACCCGACCGGCCGCGTCCCGCAACGGGTGCACGTCGCGGATCTCACCGAGTGCTATGAACCGCTCGTCATCCGGGTTCTGCTTGCCCACCGCGCGGTAGAGGTAGATGCCGTCGTCGGCGGGCAACCGGGTCAGGTCGAAGTTCACCAGGCGCTTGAAGTCCAGCCGCTGCGCCACCAACGGGTGCAGGCCGCGGATCAGGCGGTCTTCTTCCAGCGACCCGTCCTCGGCGGGCCGGAAGGTGAAGTAGTGCGCCCGCGCCGCGATCTCACCGGCAATGCCGACGGTGACCCGGCGCAGCGTGTCCGGCAGCGAGAGCTGCGACATCGCGGTGCGCAACGCCTCGGAGATCGCGTCGTGGTCGGCCGGGGCGTCCGCCCAGGACAGGAAGATGTCCACCACCAGGGTGCGCGGCTCCCAGGCGTCGGTGCCCGCAGCGACCACATCCAGCGCCGAGGACAACGCGTCCAGCTCGCTCCAGTCCCCCACCGTGGTGATCAGGTGCAGCCGGTTGGCCTGCAGATCGAACTCGGCGGTGACGAACTGCCGGTTCGCGTGGTGGAACAGCCGCACCTCCTCCAGATCCCGGGTGCGGTAGTAACGCCGCGTCAGAACCTCGAGCAGCGGGCCCAGGTCGGCGGTGCCGGTGCCGATCCATTCGCTCATCAGGCCGATGATCGGCTCCGGGGAGACCACCATGGCCTCGATGCGCTCGGCCCGGTCCGGGGTGTCCGGGTTCAGCACCAGGAAGCCCAGCTGGGTGCGGACCTCGGAGATGATCTTCGCGCGCAGCGCCATGCTCTGCGGCTTGTCGAAGTAGCGGTACCGCACGCTACGAGCCAGGTCGCAGATCAGCGGGTAGCGGATCTGAGTGGCCACCACGACCCGCTCCAGCACCTCGGCCAACGCGTCGTGGGCCGCGGTGACGTCGGCGACGTCCATCCAGCGCTCGAGCAGCGCGTTGACCACCGGGATTTGCGGATCGCTGCGCTCCAGGGCCAGGTACACCCGGTAGACGGCGTCCTTCAGCGCCCCGGTGGGCTCCAGATCGGTGACCCCGTAGTGCGTCAGCGCCCGGGTGAGCCGACCCCGGAAGGACTCCGGCAGGCCCTCGCGCTCCAGGTCCAGCGAGCGCAGGTAGGTGTGCAGGTGTTCGCGCGGGCTGTGTACCCGGGTCTCGGAGTTCTCCTCCTCGCCACTGGGGCGGTTGCGGGACAGCTCACAGATGTCGGCAAACACGCGCAGCAGGTTCAGCTCAGCGGCCACCAGTTCGGCGTCATCGGCCGGCAGTTGCTTACGCACCGCGGAGTAGTCCGCGACCAGCTTGCGACCTTCCGGCGCGCTGACGTCGTAGCCGGTCAGCAGGGCACCGAGCCCGCCGAGCACCTGCAGCGCCCGCGCCCGCGGGTCGGCGGCGGCCTCGCCGTCCGCGGAGAACACCACGGTGGGCGCGTCGGACGGTCCGGTCTGCGCGGTGTCCGGGTCCAATCGCACCAGCGGGGCTCCGGCGGGCACCTGGGAGTTGACCGTGGCGAACACCTCGCGCACCCGCCCGGCCACCGGCGCGGTCA
>DASQPJ010000268.1:0-10417 GCA_035644015.1 Sporichthyaceae bacterium | reverse complement strand
CCCGCCGCCCGCACCCCCCACCCCACCGCCCGCACCTTTTACCCCACCGCCCGCGCCCACCGTCCCGGCGCCGCCCGGCCCGCTGCCCGTCGCAGTGCTGTGGGAGACCGCGGCCTGGTCGGTGTTCGCGGTGGGCGTGGTCTGGCTGGTGGTCGTGGCCAGCGGCCACGGTGCGCTCAATGCCACGGCCTGGGCGGGCAGCCTGCTGGGACTCGTGTTGGCCGCGATAGCCCTGCTCGCGCTGACCGATAGACCGCGGCGCACGCCCCCGGGAACACACGCCCGCGAAGACTAGGGTCTATGCCATGAACGACCGGCTGGTATGGATCGACTGCGAGATGACCGGACTCGATTTGGTGTCCGACGCGCTCGTGGAGATCGCCGCGCTGGTCACCGACTCCGAGCTGACCATCCTCGGCGATGGCGTGGACGTGGTGATCCGGCCCCCGGAGGCCGCCCTCGCCCAGATGCACGACGTGGTCCGGCACATGCACACCAGCTCCGGCTTGCTCACCGAACTGGCCGACGGCACCACGCTGGCCGACGCCGAAAAGATCGTGCTCGACTACATCCGTGCCTGGGTGCCGGACCCCGGCAAGGTGCCGCTGGCGGGCAACTCGGTGGCCACCGACCGGGGCTTCCTGGCCCGGGATATGCCCGACCTGGACCGCCACCTGCACTACCGGATCGTGGACGTGTCCAGCATCAAGGAACTGGCCCGGCGCTGGTATCCGAGGGTGTATTACAACGCGCCGGCCAAGTGCGGGAACCACCGGGCGCTGGCCGACATTCGGGAGAGCATCCAGGAGCTGCGGTACTACCGGGAGGCCCTGTTCGTCCCGCAACCCGGCCCGGACACCGCGACCGCTCGTTCCATCGCCGCCCATACCGTGCCGGCCGACACTCCGCCGGGTGCATAAAGTGGCGATCCCCGTGCACCGCAGCCGATAGAATCCCCGCGCGGGTCGTTCCAACGGCTCCATGGTGGGCGTAGCTCAGCTGGTAGAGCACCGGGTTGTGGTCCCGGTGGTCGCGGGTTCAAGTCCCGTCGCTCACCCCACCGACGGCCTGTCAGCCCAAGCTGACGGGCCGTCACTTGTATTACCGGCTACTCATTCGGGCCAACCGCCCGGCCACTACCCGTTCGGGCCAACATGAAGCCGCCCGGAATGTCGATAACCAATACATGAGCCGAATCAACCCGGTCGACGCCCCGCCCGCGACGGACCCAACGCTGGTCCTGGCCATGCTGGCGAACCACATTCCGCTCACCCTGTTGCTCGATTTGGCCTGGCTTAACCAGGGCGAAGCCGCCGATTTCACGCCTCTCCGGGCCCCCTGCTAACCTCTGCTCCGCGCGCCGCTAGCTCAACTGGCAGAGCAGCGGACTCTTAATCCGCGGGTTGGGGGTTCAAGTCCCTCGCGGCGCACCCAGGAGAACCGCAGGTCATCTGGCCTGCGGTTCCTCATTTCCCCCGACGGACGCGACCATCGCAACACCGTTGACGGGCGGCGCCTCGCCGGTGCGCAGCAAGGCCAGCGCGGCAGCCGGGAACAGCAGGACGGACAGCAGCCCCGCGCAGCTCAGCGCGGCCGCGGTCACCGGGTCCATCCGGCCGGTGAGCACCCCGATCTGGGTGGCGGTCACGATGAACGGCAGCGACGTTGCCTGCAGCAGGCCGGCGGCCAGGGCCGCCCGCCGCCCGATCTGCCGGGCGAACAGAATCGCCGGTACCCCGCGCACGACCAGTAGGGCGAGCAGGAAAAGCGGGACGCGGGCCAGCGCGCCCGGGTCGTCGAACAACCCCCGCAGGTCCAGTCGGATCCCGCTGGCGACAAAGAACACCGGGATCACGAATCCGTAGCCGATCGCGTCCAGCTTGGTGCGCAGTTGCGGATGGGAGGCGGTGTCCTTGTCCAGGACCGCGACAACCGCACCGGCCAGGAACGCCCCGAGGATGCTCTCCAGGCCGAACTTCTCGGCCAGCGCGACGAACGCGATCAGCAGGACCACGGTCGCCCGGACCCGGATCTCTGCGGTGGTGTCCTGCAGGCGCACGAGCAGGTCGCCCAGACGCATCGAGCGGCCCGCCACCGACAGGGCCACCGCGGTGGCGGCCACCAGCGCGGCGAAGCCGCCGAGCAGCACGGCGCGCTCGCCCGGTGACCCGTCCGACCCGGAAAACAGCAGCGCCAGCAGGATGATCGCGGCGAAGTCCGCCACCGAGGCGGCCCCGATCGTGAGCCGACCGGTGGGCGCGGTCGCCTGGCCGGCGTCCTTCAGTACCGGCACGACGAGGCCGAGCGAGGTTGCCGACAGGGCGAGCGCGACCAGTCCGGCGCTTCCGGTCCAGTCCGCCGCCACGACTCCGGCGCCCACCGCCGACCCGAGAGCCAGCGTGATCGCGTAGCCGAGCAGGGCCAGTCGCAGCGTCCGGCCGCGCAGCGCGTGCGGGTCGAGTTCGAGACCGGCCAGGAAGAGCAGGAACGCCAGGCCGATCACGGCCATGACGGCGACCACGGTGTCGACCTCGATGACGTCGAACCCGGACGGGCCGAGCGCCACCCCGCCGAGGATCTCCAGCACCGCGGCCGGGATCCGTAGCCGGGGTGCCAGCCCGAGCAGCAGCGGTGCAGCGAGGGCTACCGCTACTACTGCGAGCAGGTTGGTGAACTCGACGTCGGTGGGCACGGTTGCCTCCTCGGTGGACGCCGCGCGAGGCGAGCCTTCCCCTCGCTGGTCCCGGTGGCAAGGGTCCCACCGGGAACGACAGCGAGCCGTAAGACCCGATCCGGCGGCTTGATCTGACGGAGGGTCAATCCATAGGTCAACGGGGCTTCGCCCGCTACTCCGTGCGGGCCGTTGGCTGGATATAGAAGTCGGCGAACCGCTCCCGGAGCTTGTACTTGAGCACCTTGCCGCCGACGGTGTCCGGCAGCGCGTCGATGAACGCCACGCCCTTCGGGGTCTCGAACCCGGCCAGGCGCTCCCGGCAGTGCGCGATCAGCTCCTCCGCCGACACCGTGGCGTCCGGCATGGCCACCACCACCGCGGTCACCGCCTCACCCCAACGGTCGTGCGGCAGCCCGATCACGGCGACCCGAGCCACCGCCGGGTGCCCGTAGAGCACCGCCTCGACCCGGATGCTGGACACGTTCTCCCCGCCGGACTTCACGATGTCCTTGAACCGGTCGACCATGATCCGCAGGTCGTCCTCGTCGACCATGCAGCTGTCGCCGGAGTGGAACCAGCCGTCGCGGAACGCCTCGTCCGAGGCCTCCGGGTTGAGGTAGTACCCCGACGCGACCGTCGGGCCGCGGTAGACCGCCTCGCCGGGCATGCCGGGCTTGCCCAGCACCGAGGTGCCGTCGACGTCGACGACGTCCGAGGCGAGAATCGGGCTCGGGATGCCGACGTAGTTCAGCGCCGGCGCAGTGCGCTCGTAGACCTCGGGCCACTTCGCCGGCCAGAAGCGGTGGCAGGCGATGGTCTCGGTCTGCCCGAAGATCCCGGTCAGCGTGAAGCCCTCGCCGGCGTGCCGTTCGAGCGAGGCGAGAGTGGCCGGCGGGATGGCGCCCCAGCCATAGACCAGAACCTTCAGCGAGGACACATCCGGGTTCGTCGCGTCGAGGTGGTTGCTCAACGCGGCCACCAGTTGCGGCGACCCGCCCCACAGCGCGGTGATGCGGTGGGTCTGCAGGCACGAGGCAATCTGCACCGGGTCCACGCCGCGGCCGATCACCAACGTCCCACCGGAGAGGAAGACCGAGTACGTGAAGGGCGTGTCGCCGACGTGGTAGATGATCGGCAGGAACGTCGCGGACACCAGGTCGCACTCCAGCCGGAGCCCGCGGGTCAGCGAGAGCGCGAAGCCCATCGCCGCGTAATGGCTGGAGTGGTGGGAGAGCATCACGCCCTTGGGCATCGCGGTGGTGCCCGAGGTGAACAGCAGTTGCCAGATGTCGTCGCCGTGGATCTCCACGTCCGGCTCGGTGGTGGCCGCGCCGGCGATGAACTCGGAGAACGAGACGCTGCCCGCGACGACCTCCCCGCCGATGGCGATGGTCGCGAGCAGAGGCAGGCCGGTCCGGGTGAACACCGCGGAGAACCGGGGCCAGCACTCGGCGTCGACGATCGCGCCCCGGGGCTCGGCCATCCCGATCAGGTGCTCGACCACGTCGGCGGCCAGGTTCGGGTTCAGCGGCATCGCCACCATCCCGGCCTTCGCGATGCCGAGCTTGGCCAGGTAGCCCTCGATCGAGTTCTCGCACACCAGCATGACCCGGTCGCCAGGGGAGAAACCGCGGGCGGCCAGCGTGTTCGCGACCTGGTTGGCAGCCTCATCGGCCTGCCGGTAGGTGAGCGAGGCGAACCGCGGGTCGGCGTAGGCACCGGGCCACCCGATGATCGCAACCTTGTCCGGCTGCGCCCAGGTCATCCGTTCCAGCACGTCCCCGATCGAGACCCGCTCGTAGCGGTTGACCGCGCGCCGCCCCCGCAGGTTGACGACATCGATGAACTGTTCCGCCATGCAGGAGACCTCACCAGCTAGGTCACCGATGCCACAAGAGGCAGACTCAGCCGAACGGGCAGGCGGAGGACTTCTCCTCATCGGGGGCCTGGATCTCCTTGGCCCATTTCGGGCCGACCACCGAGGAATCCGGGATGGCGCCGTACTCCGCCGTCCACGGGGTCATCAGCAGGTCCTCCCGAACGGGACCGGGGATGAGGCGCCGGCCGCGCAGATAGGCCGCCACCGCCAGCGAGCTGAGCCGCTTCATCACCGGGTGCGCCGGACGCATGTCCACGGCCTGCAACAGGTCGTCGGTGGCCATCGCGCGCAGCAACTGCGCCCCGACCGGGCGCAGCACGCCGGGCGCCCAGCGGTCCAGGAATGCCTTCTCCATGGCCCGGGCGATCGCGATGCCGTCCTCGGTGCGCCGGTAGGTGCGTTGTTCGTAGGCGTAGAACCAGGCCCGGAACTCCTCCTGCTCCTCCGGGATGTCCAGGCCCCACTGCCGTCCCACCCCGCGCCAGAACAGGAACACTGCCCGGAGCTCGCGTTCGGTCAGGCCGCGCACGCCCATCACCTCGGGCAGCCGCATCGGCTCGAAGCACAGCGAGGCGATCGTGTAGCGGTAGTCGTCCATCGGGATGTCGAAGGTCTTGTGGATCTCCGTCAGCCGAGCGATGGTGCGCTTTCCCTCGGCCGAGCAGGGCCCATCGCGGTAGATCAGGCCGAAGAACAACAGGGAGTCGTCATTGCGCTTGCGGGTCTCGGTGAGGGTGTTGCCGTAGCCGCGGCGCGCCAACACCGGGGCGATCGTCTCCACCGACGTCTGCCGCCAGTACGCGACGGTGAACAGCGCCTGGTGGAAGAACCCGTCGCAGAAGATCCGGCCGAGCACGATCTGGGTCATCCGGTGTGCGTCGGTCTCCGGGTCCAGCCGGTCCAACTCGTGCAGTACCTGCCGCCGGGCACGTAGTCCACGGGGTCCCATGGTCGCCTCCATCGGGAACGGGAAGGTCTCGAGTCAACCATCTGACACGTAACCGTGTCAAGAACTGTGGCCTGGGATCACACCGCGCCGGCCGCGGCCATTCCGCCCGCGATGATGCCGTCCACCAGATCCTCCCGGGCAGCCACGAACCCGCCGCTGAGCCAGGCCGCAATGGTGGCCGTGGAGCCGTGCACGATGACCCGGGAAATCACGTCGCGGGCCACTCGGGTTTGGTCGCTGTGGTCGGCGAAGGGCAGCACGACCTCGCGCAACAACACCACGTAGCGCTCCATGGCCTGCTCCCGGTGCACCCGCAGCGCCTCGATCGCGTTGGCCTCGGCGTAGAGCCGTGCCTTACGCGGATCTGCTTGCAGGCTTGAGACAATGAGCTCGACCATGATGCGCGACCGATCCAGCGGGGCCGCATCGCGCACCGAGGTGAGCACCCCCCGCTCGATGGTCTGCAGCAGGCCGTCGAGGATCTCGAACAGCGCCGCGTCGCGGTCCCGGAAGCTCTCGTAGAAGTACCGCTTGGTCAGCCCGGCGCGCTGGCAGATCGCCTCGACGGTGACCGGCACCGGACCGTGCTCGCCGACCAGGTCCAGGCACGCCTCGATCAGGCTCGCGCGACGTTCGGCGACCCGGTCCACCGCGCTCACGCCCCGATACGGACGCACTGTGCTGTTGCTCATGGCGGCATTCTGACACGAACTCGTTCTTGACACACATGCGTGTCAACTATTTGAATGGATGCCACCACACCACCCCGGAGGTTCTCGTGGCCTGTTGCATCGCCCTCGCTATGTTCATCGCCGTCGCCCGCGGTGCGTGGGTCGCAATCCTGCCCCGCCGGCGACGCAAAGAGGTGCCGCCGGATTTCGCGCCGGCCGCGCACCGCCCGGCCCCCGCCCACGAGCAGAACCCGGTGGTGCACGCATGAGCGCATCAACCCTGACCGGAGTGAACGCGGGCATCCTGGCCCGACCCGGCAACCGCCGCACCAGCGTGCTGATCCCCCGCCCGGCGGGCCTGTTCGGGCCGGTGACCGCGGCACGCCTACGCCGGGCGGGCCGGACGGCCGGTCTGCTCTGGGCCATCGGCCTGACGCTGTCCCTGCTCCCGCTCGGCGCCTCCTGGCGAGCCCTGGGCGCGGGCCTGCAACTGCCCGGCGGCTCCCTGCTCTACGCCGGCCACCCGGTGTACGCGGCACTGGCCGCCGTGGGCCTCTTTCTCAGCGTGTTCCTCTGGTGGGCGATGGGGCCGATCGTGCTGCCGCCCGCGGTCTGGCTGATCGGCATCGCCGCCGGAGCGCTGAGCGCCGACCACTCCGCAAGCCACGCCAAGGTCACCGGCATCGCCATCACGTTGCCCGCCGCGGTGGCGCTCAGCCTGACCTGGCACGTGTTCCGGCACCGGCAGGCCACCGCCACCGGCACCCGGCGCAACGCCGAGTTGGCCCAGCACGAGTTCCTCATCGTCGGGCAGCCCGCGGCCGGGGAAACCCTGCCGGTGGCCGAGAGCAGCCTCGAGGACCTGGCGCATCTGCGCTAGGCGCTCGACCTGGCGCTGCAGCCGATCGACGAGTTCCAGGGCTTTCTGAAGCTGGATCAGTTCCGCGAGGCGGCCACGCGCTACCAGATCAACGGCCTGGGCTACGCGTTGTCCATGGCGCAGTTCACCCGCACGCCCGCGTTCTCCGGCTATCTCGCCGAGGCACAGCGCAACGTGATCGAGAAGATGCTGGTCCCCGCGGTCTGGCGGTACTGGGCCCTGGAGAATGCCTGGGGCAATCTGGACCGCAACGCCGACCCGGTCGACAACGACGAGAACGTCATGCTCACCGGTTTCTGGGGCCTGCAGATCGGGATGTACGCGGCGCTGAACGACACGCGCTACTCCGCGCCGGGTGCGCTGACCTTCCGCGACGGCGGCCACGAATACCCGCACGACTTCGGCACGCTCGCCGAACGCTGCCACCGAAACGTGGCCGGCTCGGAATTCGCGCTGTTCCCCTGCGAGCCGAACTGGATCTACAGCATCTGCAACACGTTCGGGATGAACACCCAACTGCTGCACGACCGGTTGCACGGCACGAACTACGCGGGTCGATCGATCCCCCGCCTCCGCGCCTCCTTCGACGCCGAGTTCACCCGGCCCGACGGGTGCCTGATCGGGATGCGCAGCGAGCACCTCGGACTGACCTGGAACCTGTGGTCGGGCACCGCGGTGCAGACCCCGACCGCGTACTTCATGCACGCCGGCCTGCCGGAGATCGCCCAGCGCACCTGGTGGCTGCTGCGCGAGCAGGCGCTCACCATCCGGGACGGGCACCTGCACTTCCCGCGGACTGCCGCCAACTACCTGGACCCGGGCAATTACAAGCTGGGGCGCGACACGTTCGCACAGGCCAGCGCCCTGATGGCGGCCCGCGAGGTGGGCGACGAAGAGTACGCCCGCGCCGCCGAACAGACCCTGGCCGCCCGCCCCGTGGCCGAGCAGCACGGCGCCCGCCGCTTCGCCGACGCCTCGTTGGGTCAACGGCTACGGCCTGCTCGGTCGGTTCGGCCGGCACGGCGGGTTCCGCGACCTGGTCCTGCACGGCGTGCCCGAGGCGTGGCAACTCGGCCCGCGACTGAACGAGGCCGCCTACCCGGAGGTGCTCGTCGCCCGCGCGGTCAGCGACGGCGTCGGCCTGGACCTGGTGCTGCAGCCCGGTGCCGGCCCGGTGCGCACCACCCTCGGTGTGGACCGGTTGGTACCCGGCCGGCTGTACGCCGTGCACGGCGCGGGCATCGACACCGTGATCGCCGACGCCGAGGGCCGCGCCACGCTGCCCGTGGACCTGGGCGCCCGCACCGAGGTCCGCCTCCTCCCCCTCGGCTAACCCCTAACGTCAGCGACAGCGGTCGCTATAGCGACCGCTTTCGCTGACGTTGTGGGGAAGATGGGGGCATGGCTCGGCTGCTGATCGTGCACCACACCCCATCCCCGGCGATGGCGGAACTGTTCGACGCCGTGCTGCGCGGCGCCACCGACCCGGAGATCACCGGGGTCGAGGTGGTGCGCCGCGCGGCGCTGGCCGCGAGTGCCTCCGACGTGCTCGAGGCCGACGGCATCCTGCTCGGCACGCCGGCCAACATCGGCTACATGTCCGGGGCGCTCAAGCACTTCTTCGACCAGATCTACTACCCGGTGCTCGACGACACCCGGAACCTGCCCTATGGGCTGTGGGTGCACGGCAACCTCGGCCTGGACGGCGCCGTGCGCGCGGTGGAGTCCATCGCCGGCGGGCTGGGCTGGACCCGCGCGGCAGCCACAGTCGAGGTCACCGGCTCTCCCACCAAGGCCGACGTCGAGGCCTGTTGGGAGCTCGGCGCCACGGTGGCGGCCCAACTCGCCGACTGACCGCGCGCACAATCCACTTCCCTTACGTCCGACGAAGTGAGGGCTATAGCCCACACTTCGTCGGACGTTGGCAGGGGGTCCGCCGAACGGGCTGATTCCGCCGACGTTCGTACGGTCGGGTTCCGGCGCCATTCCGGGATCAAGGTCGGCGACAGACACTGCGCTCATGGATCCGGACACCCAGCACGTCCCGGACCGGGGAGAAGATCCCGATCTCGCCGGGTTCGTCGCACCGTTGCCGCCGCGCGGGCGCAACCGGTGGCAGGTCGCGCTGCTCGGCGGCGCGCTCACCGTGGCTGTGCTCGCCGCCGGCGGCGCGTACGCGTTCACCCACAGCGCGCTGTCCGGTGGCGGCACCCAACCGGACGATGTGCTGCGCTCCGGCGCGATCGCCCTGGCCAAGGTGGACCTGAACCCCTCGCTCGGTCAGAAGCTGGCGGTCTGGCAGCTCAGCCAGAAGTTCCCCGAGGCGTTCAACGCCGGCAGCAAGGACACGGTGCTCAAGGACTCCGTGGTCGCTGCGCTGCTGCGCGACACCCCACTGTCCTACGACAACGACGTCAAGCCGTGGCTGGGCGACCGGGCTGCCGTCGCGGTGTATCCAGCGCCAACGAAGAGTGACGCCCCCGAACTGGCGTTCGCGCTGCAATACACCGACGCCACCGCGATGACCACCGGGCTGCAGAAGCTCGACAAGTCCCGGCACATCAGCTGGGTCAGCCGCAACGGCTACGTGGTGGTGGCCGAACAACCCGAACAGGCCGCCGACCTGGTGGCCGCGGACAGCGCCCACGCGATGAGCGCACAGGACAACTACCGCAGCGACACCGCCGCGCTGGGCGGGGGCCAACTCGCCCTGGGCTGGGCCGACCTGACCGGGCTGAACTCGGCGGCGCTGCAGAGCATCGCGCACGCCGCCACCGGCCACGGTGCGGACCTGCTGCGCACCGCGCTGGCCGGGCAGAGCGGCCCGAGTAGCGGCCGGGTGGCCGTGGGCCTGCACGCGGACAGCAGCTACCTGGAATTGGTCGGGCGCACGTTCGGCGCCAAGAGCACCGCCGGCCTTGCGCACAGCACCGGCCACGACCTGGCCGGGGCGATGCCCGCGGACAGTCTCGCCGCGATCTCGGTGACCGACATCGGTGCGGCCAGCAGCCGGATCAATGATCTACTCGGTGCCCAGCCCGCCGTCGGCTCCGCGGTCAAGGGCCTGAACAAGCGCTACGGCTTGAGCATCACCGGTCTGCTCGCCGCGATCTTCGGCAAGGAGACCGCGGTCGCACTGGGCCCGATGCACGGCGGCAACCCCGAGGTGACGCTGCGCACCAGCGGCGGCAACGCCTCGAAGGTGACCTCGATCCTCGGCCTGCTCACCGCCATGGTGGGGGACAAGTTCGCCGGCCTGAAGCCGACCGCGGACGGCTTCGTGATCGGCAACAACCCAACCGAGGTGAAGGCCGCCGCTGGCACCGGACACCCGCTCGCCGACACCGCGGCGTTCAAGGCCGCC
>DASQPJ010000267.1:0-3796 GCA_035644015.1 Sporichthyaceae bacterium | reverse complement strand
GAGGGCGTGTTCCTGGTGACCTCACTGGTGCTGGTGGCCATCGCGCTGAGCGTGGCCACCGCGCTCTACCCGGACGACGCCTTCCCGGCCAACGCCACCGCGCTGGCCGCGGCCACCTACGGCGCGGTCTCCGTGGTGCTCGGCCGCCGACTGCGCACGCCGATCCGCCGCACCCTGGGCAGCGTGGTGCCGTGGCTGGGCGTGTTCGCGGTGGCTGCGGGCCAACTGTGGTTGCACCAGTACCCGGTGCCGGCCGTGGTGGTCAGCCTGGTCGCCGGCGCGCTGGCGGTGGGTATCGCCACCCGCTACGTGCTCGGCGGCGGCAGCTTCGAACGCCGCCCGCAGTACGACATCCTGCCGTTGCCCGACGAGCGTCACCGGGCCGCGGTGATCGTCAACCCGACCAAGGTGGCCGACCTCGAGGAGGAGTACCGCGCGGTGTGCGCGTTCTTCGCCGCCGAGGGCTGGGGGCACCCGCTCTGGTACACCACCCGGCTCGACGAACTCGGCGTCGGGCACGCCCGGGCCGCCGCCGCGGCGGGCGCGGACGTCGTCTTCGCCTGCGGCGGGGACGGCACCATCTCCTCGGTGCTGTCCGGGTTGGCCGGCACCGGGGTGCCGTTGGCCATCCTGCCCGCGGGCACCGGCAACCTGCTGGCCCGCAACCTCGCGCTGCCCCCGGACCGGGACGCCTGCCTGCGCATCGGCATCAACGGTTGGGACCGCAAGATCGACGTGGGTCGGGTGGACGAGACGCACCGCTTCGCGGTGATGGCCGGCATGGGCCTGGACGCCGCGATGATCACCGACGCGCCGGCCCGGTTGAAGGCCCGCATCGGCTGGCCCGCCTACGCGGTCTCCGCCGCCCGACATCTGTTCGACCGGCGGGCGCACATCATCATCACCGTCGATGAGGAGCCGCCGGTGGAACTACGCGCCCGCGGTGTGGTGATCGGCAATGTGGGTCGACTGCAGGCCGGGATGATCCTGATGCCCGAGGCCGAACCCGACGACGGCATCCTCGACGTGGCCGTGCTGGTGCCGAAATCCCTGCGGCACTGGACGATGCTCGCGGTGCACGTGATGCGCCGCCGCCCGGCCCACCGCGGCGCCCGCATTGAGCACTTCCGCGGCCGGCGCATCCACATCGAGTGCGACCACGAGTGGCCGCGGGAGATCGACGGCGACCTGCTCCAACCCGGTCGGGAGATGACGATCGTGGTGGAGCCGCGGGCGTTGCTGGTGCGCATCCCACCCGGCAGCGGGGCCTTCGAGTAGCTAGCTCGGGTTGCTGGGCGCGGGGATCGTGGCCAGCCGCGTCGGGCGCAGGGCCGCGTGCACCACCTGCTGCTCTTCGGGGGACAACCGAGCCTCGGATGTGCCGCGGCGCATGTTCTTCGCGTAGCAGCGGGTGTCCGAGCGGCCGACGATCGCGGACAGCACCACGCCGTCGCCGTGTTCGTCGAGCAGCGCCACCGACCAGGACAACCGTCCGCCCATCTCGCCGAACGCGTCGTAGCGGTGCACCGCGACGCGTCGAATGGACTCATCGACAGCGGCGCGGAAGTTGTCGAACTCCCGGTACAGCGCACCCACGTCCAGGCGCAGCTTCTCCAGCTCCGAGGAGGTGCGGGCGGCGGCCACGATGAACGAGGAGCGTTCCGCCCCGCCCTGCAGCAGCGTGCAGTCCCGACGCAGCCGACGGAACTGCACGTGCGCGCGCAGCGCGAGCAGCGCGCCACCCGCTCCGACACCCAGGCCGGCCAGCGCGTACGGATCCGTCACGAACCTGAGGGTAAGAGCCGGCGGGGGCCGGCTTGCGGAGGCGCAACGGCAGTTCTTTCGTGTCGCCGTCGCTGATCAGACCCGGACCTGCACCACCATGTTCATGTGCGACGTGGCGACCACGTCGAACCGGCTGAAGCCCGCCGCGGCGAAGATCTCCTGCAACCGGGCCGGACCGGCCTGCGCGCCCAGGCCCAACCCGACCTCCTGGGACAGCGAATTCGGCGTGCACACCGCCAGCGAGGCGGTGTACATCATCGCGGCCATCGGGTTCTCGCTGACGTTGCGCGGGCCGTCCAACGCGAACGGTTCGACCAGCAGGATCGAGCCGCCTTCGGCCAACCGGGTGTGAGCGTGCCGGGCGATGCCCAGCGGATCGCCCATGTCGTGCAGGCAGTCGAAGAAGCAGATCAGGTCGAACCGGCCGGGGTAGTCCTTGGCCCCGGCCACCTCGAAGTTGACCCGGTCCTGCACCCCGGCCTCCGCGGCCCGCTTGCCCGCGGTCTGGATCGATTCGGCGTGGAAATCGAAGCCGTGAATGCGGCTGTTCGGATAGGCCTGCGCCAGCACCACGGCCGAGGCACCGTGCCCGCAGCCGATGTCGGCGACCGCCGCACCCGCGCTGAGTTTGTCGACCACGCCGTCCAGCGCGGGGATCCACTCGGAGGTCAACTTGCCCCGGTAGGCCGCCCGGAAGAACCACTCGGTGCCGGTGAACAGATGCGGGTGGTGATCGCCCCACGCGACCGCACCGTCGCCGCGCATCGCGGCGGCGACCTTGTCCATGTCCATCCAGAACGAGGCCATCGCGGTCATGCCGCGGGCCATGAATACGGGGGAGGTGTCATCGGCCAGCGCCATGGTGCCCGCCTCGGACAACGTGAAGGTGTCCGCGTCCGGGTCGAACTCGATGAGGCCGGCGGCGGCCTGCTGGCGCAGCCATTCCGCGGTGAGCCGCGGGTTCGTCTCGGCGGCGGCGGCCACCTCGGCCGGGGTCATCGGACCGGCCCCGGACATCGCCCGGTACAGCCCCAGCTCATCGCCGAGCCAGACGCCGTAACAAACCCCGGTGCCGGTCATGTACCCGACCATCGTGCCCAGGTACTTGCCCAGCTTCGACTCGCCCATCGCCCTGCCTCTCGCCGCCGCACCGTCGGGACGACGCTAGCTCTCCCCGCAGCGTCCGACGAAGTGTGGGCTATAGCCCTCGCTTCGTCGGACGTCACCGGGGTGGGGGACTCATAGGCTTGATCCTCACCGACCGGGTCGAAGGGACGGACCGATGCTGCGGCGCGTGGCCTCGGCCGTGCTGATCGCGGCATTGGCCGTGCTGGCCCCGGCGGCGGGCGTGGCCGCGGCGCCGACCCTGACCCCGGTGGTGCCCACCGGCCCGGTGACCTTCGTGGGCATCGGCGGGTTGCGCTGGTCGGACATCACCCCGGCCGCGACCCCGGTGCTGTGGCAGTTGGCCGAGCACTCGGCGTTGGGCGCGATGGCGGTGCGCACCACCGAGGCGGACACCTGTCCCGTGGACGGCTGGCTGACGCTGAACTCGGGCGCCCGGTCGGCCGGGCCGCGGGAGCACGGGCACTGCGCGGCCGTGCCCATCCCAACGGTCACCGACGACCGCACCACCGTCCCCGGTTGGGACGCGTTGATCGCGCCGAACGCACATCACTCGTATGACCCGGTGTGGGGGACATTGGCCGAGCACGCACAGCTGCCCGGCCGGCCGGCAGCCAAGCTGTGTGGGGTCGGGCCGGGGGCGGCGCTGGCACTGGCACTGGCCGACGGCACGGTGCCCGGCCTCTGGGCTCCGACCATGCCTGGGCTGGGCGAATACCCTGACTGCGCGTTGCTGGTGGTCGATGGCGGCGCCCTGCCGGAAGGTCCCGATCGCGGCGCCGCACTGACCGCCGCGGATGCCGCACTGCGCGAGTTCGTCGACGCCCCCGCGCCACTGCTGGTGGCCGGGATCGCGGACAGCACGCCGGGCCACCCGCATCTGACC
>DASQPJ010000266.1:0-2606 GCA_035644015.1 Sporichthyaceae bacterium | reverse complement strand
CAGCCCCCAGGGTCCGTGCAGTTCTCGTAACCTTCAAGATCGTTCACGTCACGGTACTGGTGCCGGGGCCCCGGCGCGGCCCCCTTCGGTGGACGGTCAGGATTGCGGCGTGTCGCTCCCTTCATTCCCGGTCCGCGCCGCCGAGGTCCGCGACGTTCCGGCGCTGCTCACCCTGGTGCACTCGGCCTATCGCGGTGAGACCTCCCGGGCCGGATGGACCACCGAGGCCGACCTGCTGGACGGCCCCCGGCTGGACGCCGACCTGCTGCTCGCCGAGCTGGGCGACCCGGCGACCACGGTCCTGCTGATCGAGGACGAGCACGGTGTCCTGGCCTGCGCCACGCTCAGCGAGCGCGGCGCGGGCCTGGCCTACTTCGGCATGTTCGCGGTGCGTCCGCTCGCTCAGGGCGGCGGGATCGGGTCGGCGTTGCTGGAGGCCGCGGAGGCCGCTGCCCGCGCTCACGGCGCGACCCTGATGGAGATGACCGTCATCAGCGTGCGGGCGGACCTGCTCGCCTGGTACGCCCGCCGCGGCTACCACCCCACCGGGGAAAGCCGACCGTTTCCCTACGGAGACGAACGCTTCGGCCTGCCGCGCCGGGACGATCTCGAGTTCAGCGTGCTGCGCAAGGAGCTGGGCCCGGTTACCGTGCCGGAATGAGGGTGTGGGGCGCCGCGGTGGCGATCGCCGTGTTGGCCCTGCCCGGGGCGACCCCGGCGGCGGCCGCCGGACCCACCGCCTCGGCCGGCTGTCCGAAGCCCGTCGCGGGCACCGTCCACTCCGCCCCCGGTCATGGCCGGACCGTCGCGCTGACCTTTGACGACGGCCCCAGCCCGTGGACCCCGAAGATCCTCGCCGTGCTGGCCAAGGAGAAGGTCTCCGCGACGTTTTTCGACACCGGCGCGCATGCCACTCGCTACCCGGAGTTCGTCCGCGCGGAGGCCGCCGCAGGCCACGTGGTCGGCGATCACTCCTGGGACCACACCTACCCCCGTGACGTGCCCTGGACGAAGTCCTATCTGCGCGACCAGTTCGGCCGCACCGCCACGAAGGAACGGGCACTGACCGACCAACCGGTCTGCCTGCTGCGTCCGCCCGGCGGCTTCGAGCCCAAGTCCCTCGCCCCGGTGGCCCATGAACTCGGCATGAGCGTGTTCACCTGGAGCGTGGACCCGCAGGACTGGCGGCAACCCGGCCATCGTTCGGCGTCGGACATCAACCGCATCGCCACCGCGGCCCGGCCCGGCGGGCTGCACCACCCGATCGTGTTGTTGCACGCGGGTAAGGCCAGCCACGGGGCGGCCGTGTCGTCTTATCGGGGCAACACCGTCGCCGCGCTACCGGCGATCATCGACTGGTACCGCAGCCACGGCTACCGGTTTGTCACCCTGCACTGACGCGGATTCAGATCGCCACCATCCGGCGCACGGCCTCGTCCCCCAGCTCGTCGACACCACCCGACCAGGTGATGGCGCCGTGCTCCATCACCGCCACCCGGTCGGCCAATCGCTGGGCGAAGTCCAGGTACTGCTCGACCAGCAGGATGGACAGCCCGCGGGAGTGCAGCAACTGGATGGCGTCGCAGATCTCGTCCACGATCGAGGGTTGGATGCCCTCGGTGGGTTCGTCGAGGATGAGCAGCCGGGGCTGCGTGATCAGGGCTCGGGCGATTGCCAACTGCTGCTGCTGTCCGCCGGAGAGCACCCCGGCGCGCCGTTCGATCAGCGGCACCAAGCGGGGGAACAGGTCCAGCGCCTCGTAGGCGGCCTCGCGGGAACCGCGGGGAGAGCCCTCGATGGTCACCTTGAGGTTCTCCCGCACGGTCAGCTGAGGGAACGTCTCGTGCCCCTGCGGGCAGTAGCCCATGCCCAGCCGGACGCGTTGGTGTACGGGCACCTTCGTGACGTCCAGCCCGTCGAAGAGCACCGTGCCGGCGGACGCGGGTAGGACGCCCATCACCGTGTTGAGCATCGTGGTCTTCCCGACCCCGTTGCGCCCGAGCACGCAGAGCATTTGGCCGTTCTCGATGGCCAGGTCCACGCCGAACAGAACCCGGGCGCGGCCGTACCCGCCGTGCAGGTCGGTGACGGTCAGGATCTCACTCATGAAGGGGCCTCCGTGCGGGTCCGGCCCAGGTAGACCTCCTGGACGCGCGGATCGGCCTGCACCTGCTCCACAGTGCCCTCGACCAGGATTCGACCCTCGTGCAGCACGGTGACCGAGCGGGCGAACTGGCGCAGGAACGCCATGTCGTGCTCGATCACCACCACCGTGTGCCGTTGCGCCAGATCCACCAGCAACGCCCCGGTCAGCTCGCGCTCCTCGGCGCTCATGCCTGCCACCGGCTCGTCGAGAAGCAACAGCCGAGGCTGCTGCGCGACCAGCATCCCGATCTCCAGCCATTGGCGTTGCCCGTGTGACAACGCCCCGGCCGGAGAGTCGGCCAGCGACTCCAAGTGGGTGGTGGCCAACACCGCGCGCACCGGCTCCGAGGCCCCCCGTCGGGCTCGGAACCAGGAGCGCAACGGCGCGCGGAAGTTGGCCGCCAGGTCGAGGTTCTCGGTGACGCTGAGTTCCTCGAACACCGTCGCGGTCTGGAAGGTGC
>DASQPJ010000265.1:0-2750 GCA_035644015.1 Sporichthyaceae bacterium | reverse complement strand
ATCCCGCAGCGCGCTCCCGAGCACCGCGATGAGGGAGCGCAGCGAGCTCATCAATGGGCACAGTCTGCAGATGGCTCCTTGGCGCGCGGACGGCCGCGAGGCACGCCGATGAATGGGGGGGATTTCGCGCCGACGGTGCGGCGCGGTCCGACCGACCCGGCCAGCCTGAATCTGCGGCACCACGGCGACGACGAAATCGCGCCGGGGCTGGTGGACCTGGCGGTCAACGTGCGCCAGGGCGGGCCGCCGGTCTGGCTGCGTCAGGTGCTCGCGGAGACCCTCACCGGGTTGTCCGACTATCCGCGTCCGGATGCCGCGCGGGAGGCAGTGGCGGCCCGCCACGATCGCCGTCAGTCCGATGTGTTGATCACCGCGGGCGCGGCGGAGGCGTTCACCCTGATCGCGCGCGCGTTCCGGTTCCGGCACGCGGTGGTGATCCACCCTCAGTTCACCGAGCCGGAACTGGTGTTGCGGACCGCCGGGCATCCGGTGGACCGGGTGCTGCTCTCGGCGGAGGACGGGTTCGCGTTGCCGGACTACGGGGTGCCGGCCTCCGCCGACCTGGTGGTGGTGGGCAACCCAACCAACCCCACCTCGACGTTGCATCGGGCCGGCGCGTTGGCCGCGCTGGCTCGACCTGGTCGGCTGCTGCTCGTCGATGAGGCTTTCATGGACGCGGTACCCGGCGAGGTGGAGTCCCTGGCCGAGGCCGATGACATCCCCGGCCTGATCGTGGTGCGCAGCTTCACCAAGATGTGGGGCCTGGCCGGCCTGCGGGTCGGCTACCTGCTGGCTGCCCCGGAGCTGATCACCGCGCTGTCCGCGGTGCAGCCGCACTGGTCGGTGAGCAGCCCCGCGTTGGCCGCGGCGGTGGCCTGTAGCTCGCCGACCGCGTTGGCCGAGGCGCAGGCGGTGGCCTCCCGGATCACCGCGGACCGCGCCTATCTGACCAAGCGGCTGGCCGAGTTCGACGGCGTCGAGGTGATCGGGATGCCGCGCGCACCGTTCGTGCTGCTCCAGGTGCGCAACGGCCGCAAGGTCCGCCAACGGCTGCGCGACCGCGGCTTCGCCGTCCGCCGCGGCGACTCCTTCCCCGGCCTAGGTCCGACCTGGATGCGCGTCGCGGTGCGCGACCCGCACACCACCGACGCCTTCTGCGACGCGCTGGCCACCGTGCAATTGGAGGCGATGGTTACCGGGAACGCACCGTGACCGAGCCCGAACTCACCCGAGCGTGTAGTTGTGCAGGTTCCGAGCACGATTCGCGCTGCTCAACTACACACTCGGGGGAGAACCGCAGCTTCTCGCAAGACCAACGCGATGCGCTGTACGCGGTGATCGAGGCGCGGCGGGATGTGCGCAACGGGTTCCGGCCCGACCCGATCCCGGATGACGTGTTGGCCCGGGTGCTGGGTGCGGCCCACCGGGCGCCGAGCGTTGGGTTCAGCCAGCCGTGGGACTTCCTGGTGATCCGCTCGCCGCAGACCCGGTCCCGGTTGGCCGACCTGGCGGCGCTGGCGCGGGCACGGTATGCCGCCGAGCTACCGGCAGCCCGGGCGAAGGCCTTCGCACCGCTGCGGGTGGAGGCCATCGAGGCCGCCCCGGTCGGCATCGTGGTCACCTGCGACCCGACCCGCGGCGGGCGGCACACCCTGGGCCGGCACACCCAACCGGCCACCGCCGCGGCCTCGGTGTCCACCGCGATCCAGAACCTGTGGTTGGCCGCGCGCGCGGAGGGCCTCGGCGTCGGTTGGGTGAGCTTCTTCCCGCCCGGCGAGCCGGAGACGACGCTGCGCCTGCCCGCGCACCTCGAGGTGGTCGGCTACCTCTGCGTGGGCTACGTGGACTCCTTCCGGGACGAGCCGGAACTGGCCGCGGTGGGCTGGGCTCGACGCCGCCCGCTGGGCTGGGCGGTGCACTGGGAAGAATTCGGTCGTCGTGGAGCACCGGGGGAGGCACCGATGGACCTGTTGAGCGAGACGTTGACGGCGATCGCGCCCGCGGACACGGCGGCGGTGGCTGCGGCTCGCGACCGACTGGATCGGATGACCAAGCCGCGGGGCTCGCTCGGGGTGCTGGAGGACGTCGCTGCGGCGCTGGCCGGACTCGCGGGTGTCTGCCCGGCACCCCTGCCGGAACCGGCCGCGGTCGCGGTCTTCGCGGCCGACCACGGGGTGCACGCCCGCGGGGTCACCCCCTGGCCGCAGGAGGTCACCGCGCAGATGGTGGCCAACTTCCTGGCCGGGGGCGCCGTGGTGAACGCCTTCGCTGCGCAGGTCGGGGCCGAGGTGGTCGTCATCGACATCGGGGTGGCCACCGAGCTGGCCGTGGTGCCGGGCCTGTTGCCGCGCAAGATCCGCCCGGGCACGGCTGACCTGACGCAGGGTCAGGCGATGAGCCGGGCCGAGGCGATCGCGGCCATCGAGGTCGGCATCGAGACCGCGCGGGACCTGATCGCGGCGGGTAACCGGTGTCTGCTCACC
Source organism: Sporichthyaceae bacterium (assembly GCA_035644015.1). Classification (GTDB taxonomy): domain Bacteria; phylum Actinomycetota; class Actinomycetes; order Sporichthyales; family Sporichthyaceae; genus DASQPJ01. The sequence continues at coordinate 267 of DASQPJ010000265.1, read as the reverse complement.
GGGGACATGGGCATTGCGAACACCACCGCCTCGGCTGCGCTGATCGCGGTGTTCACCGGTGCGGAACCGGCCGCGGTCACCGGCTATGGCACCGGTATCGACGAGGACATGCAACGCCACAAGATCGCGATGGTGGCCGAGGCATTGGCCCTGCACCGCCCGGACCCGAGCGACCCGGTCGGGGTGCTGGCGGCCGTGGGTGGGCTGGAACATGCGGCGCTCGCGGGTTTCCTGTTGGGCGCGGCGGCGCTGCGGGTGCCGGTGGTG
>DASQPJ010000264.1:0-17051 GCA_035644015.1 Sporichthyaceae bacterium | reverse complement strand
TTCGCGGTCACCGACCCCGACAAGGGCGCCCGTGGCGGGATCAGCGCGTTCGTGGTCGAGAAGAACGACAGCGGGGTCTCGTTCGGCGCACCGGAGCGCAAGCTCGGCATCAAGGGCTCCCCGACCCGCAACGTGATCTTCGACGACGTGCGGATCCCCGGCGACCGGATGATCGGCAACGTCGGCACCGGCTTCACCACCGCGATGCGCACCCTGGACCACACCCGGATCACCATCGGCGCGCAGGCGCTCGGCGTCGCCCAGGGCGCGCTGGACTACGCGGTCGGCTACATGCAGGAGCGCAAGCAGTTCGGTAAGGCGATCGCCGAATTCCAGGGCCTGCAGTTCATGATCGCCGACATGGCGATGGGGGTCGAGGCGGCCCGCCAGCTCGTCTACGCCGCCGCGGGCAAGTCCGAGCGTGAGGACAAGGACCTGACCTACTTCGGCGCAGCGGCCAAGGCCTACGCCTCCGACGTCGCCATGAAGGTCACCACCGACGCGGTCCAGCTGCTCGGCGGCTACGGCTACGTGAAGGATTACCCGGTCGAACGGATGATGCGGGACGCCAAGATCACCCAGATCTACGAGGGCACCAACCAGGTGCAGCGCATCGTCATCGCGCGTCAGCTGCTGCACCCCCATTCCCGCGGCCGGGAAGGACGCGCCGGAGCCGCCGCCGGCTGACTTCACAAGACCCCTCCCCTGGCGATCTACTGGTGCGTAGTCGTCGAGTGCGGAGGGACTGGACCGTGGCCATCACCACCCATGTGTCGGAACAAGAGGCCCGCAAGGTCGCCGAGGCGGCCCGCGAGACCGAGTGGAAGTTGCCGTCGTTCGGCAAGGAGCTCTTCCTCGGCCGGTTCCGCCTCGACCTGCTCTATCCGCAGCCGAAGCAGGACCCGGAGATCGAGAAGAAGGGCGACGCCTTTCTGGCCAATCTCCGGGCCTTCCTCGAAGAGAAGGTGGACCCGTTCCAGATCGAGCGGGATGCCAAGATCCCCGACGAGGTGATCCAGGGCCTCAAGGACCTCGGCTGCCTCGGCGTCAAGATCCCGGAGGAGTACGGCGGCCTCGGGCTGAACCAGGTGTACTACAACCGGGCGCTCGTGCTGGCCGGCTCCTGGCACTCCTCGCTGTCCACCCTGCTCTCCGCCCACCAGTCGATCGGGGCCCCCGAGCCGTTGCGGCTGGCCGGCACCGAGGAGCAGAAGCGCAAGTACCTCCCGCTGGTGGCGCGCACCCATGTCAGCGCCTTCCTGCTCACCGAGATCGACGTCGGCTCCGACCCGGCCCGGGTGGGAACGGCCGCGATCCCCACCGCGGACGGCTCCGGGTACGTCATCAACGGCCGCAAGCTGTGGACGACGAACGGCACGATCGCCGATGTCCTCGTGGTGATGGCGCGGGTGCCGAAGTCCGACGGGCATCGCGGTGGTATCACCGCCTTCCTCGTCGAATCCGGGACGCCGGGCATCACCGTCGAGCACCGCAACGCCTTCATGGGCCAGCGCGGCATCGAGAACGGCGTCACCCTGTTCCAGGACGTCTTCGTGCCGACGGAGAACGTGATCGGGGGCGAGGGACTCGGCCTGAAGATTGCGCTGGCCACGCTCAACACCGGGCGGCTGTCCCTGCCGGCCATCTGCGCCGGCACGGCCAAGTACTCCCTGAAGATCTCTCGGGAGTGGAGCGGGGAGCGGGTCCAGTGGGGCCACCCGATCCACAAGCACGATGCCATCGCGCAGAAGATCGCCTTCATTGCCGGCACCGCCTTCGCCCTCGAGGCAATGCTCGAGATCTCGAGCAAGCTGGCCGATGAGAAGCGCAACGACGTCCGCATCGAGGCAGCCCTGGCGAAGCTCTACTCCTCCGAGATGGCCTGGCTGGCCTGCGACGAGATGATCCAGATCCGGGGCGGGCGGGGCTTCGAAACGGCCGAGTCGTTGCGGGCCCGGGGCGAACGCCCGGTGCCCGCCGAGCAGGTGCTGCGCGATTTGCGCATCAACCGAATCTTTGAGGGCTCCTCGGAGATCATGCGACTGCTCATCGCCCGCGAGGCGGTCGACCAGCACCTCCAGGTCGCCGGGGACATCATCGACCCCGAGGCCGAATTCAAGGCCAAGGGGAAGGCGGCGCTCGCCGCCGGAAAGTTCTACGGCAAGTGGTTCCCGACCCTGACCGTGGGCGCCGGCCAGAAGCCCGGCAGCTTCGACGAATTCGGTTCGCTGGCCGGCCACCTGCGCTTCGCCGAGCGGTCGAGCCGCAAGCTGGCCCGGTCGACCTTCTACGCGATGGCGCGCTGGCAGGGCGCGCTGGAGAAGAAGCAGTCCTTCCTCGGCCGCATCGTCGACATCGGCTGCGAACTGTTCGCCATCACCGCCTCCTGCGTGCACGCCAGGACGCTGGCCGACGAGGATCCCAGCAAGGCGGAGTCGGCCTTCGAACTGGCCGATCTCTTCTGCGCGCAGGCCCGCCGGCGGATCGACCGGCTGTTCGGAGACCTGTGGTCCAACGACGACGACGACCGCTACGCCGCCGCTCAGCGGGTGGTGGAGGGCCGCTACACCTGGTTCGAGGAGGGAATCCTCGACCCGTCCGGCGGCGGCCCGATGATCCCGACGTAGTCACCCGCCGACATCTAAAGCCACGCTCGACACGCTCGATACGGCCCGGTATTCCCGGGTGATCGTGGTTGCATTCCTGTGAAGTCGACAGGGAGGAACCACATGACCCCGAAACGTCGGACCGCCCGAGTCGTGCCCGTGGTGGCGGCCATCGGGCTGCTCGTCGCCGCGTGCGGCGGTGGAAGCCCCGCGCAGCCGGTCGCCATGGCGGTGCCGCAACCGGCGCCGCCCGCGCAGGACGCCAGCACAGCCAAATTGGTGCAGGCGGTCTCCGATTACCTGGCATCGCAGCAGGCCAAGCCGAAGAAAGACCCGGCGCTGGACGCCATCAACAAGCAGGCCCTGCAGAAGGTGGTTGATCAGGCCAAGCAGGAGCTCGCGCGGGACAACGAGGCGCCGAAGGCGGCCATTCCCGCCACGCCGCTGCGCACCGGGGTCCAGGCGGTTCGGGCCCATGAGGAGCACGAGTCCTACACCGAGAAGTCAGCGAACACCGACCGTTACGCCGCCAGCAAGGGCGCCACCGACGTCGGCGTCAGCAAGACCGACATCAGGCTCGGGTCGATCAACATGCACGGCATGGCCTTGGCCAATGTGGTCACCGAGCCCGTGGTGCGCGGCGCCTTCGCCGCCGCCGCGGCGATCAACGACCGGGGTGGGGTACTGGGCCGCAGCCTGCGGATTTCCGACTGCGACGACGGCCCCGGCGAGGTATCCCGGGCCAAGTCCTGCCTGAAGAAGCTGGTCAGTCAGGACAAGATCTTCTCGCTGATCACCGCCCAGGACTGGGCGACCGCCTCACTGCATGACGACCTGCACCAGTACAAGTTGCCCTACGTGGGGTCCTGGGCCTACTCGCAGACCGAGTGGCAGGACCCGTACATGTTCCCCACCCACATGTCGATGATCCACGAGGCGATGGCAGGTGCGCACTGGGTCGCCAACGTCATCAAGCCCAAGACCTACGGGATGTTGTGCCTGACCTCCCCGGAGATGCAACTGGCCTGCAACCAGGTGCAGAAGGTCCTCGACGCGAGCGGCTCGAAGATGGTGAAGAAGGTCGACATCGCCATCTCCGAAACCACGATGTCGCCGCAGGTGCTCGCGTTCCGCGTGGCCAACCCCGAACACATCATTCACTACGTGATCAACCCGGCGACCGTGATCAAGTTCATGGTCGAGGCCGCGCAGCAGGGCTACTACCCGCCCAAGGGCGTGTCCGGCAACCACCTGGCCGGCGAGGCCGTCGGGTCGTTCATCGGGGACTGGCCGGCCGGTCGCTACTGGGTCAACACCACCTACAAGCTGTGGGGTGCGCAGTTCTACGCGACCATGGAGCGCTACGCGCGGGGCAACGTCGGGTTCACCCACCACATCGTGCAGGCCGCGTATGTGGGCGTGAACATGTTCGCCGAGGCCGCCCGTGAGGTCGGCCCGAACCTGACCCGGGACCGGTTGATGGCCGCGCTGAGCAACGGCGCGGTGTGGCAGACCGACGCGGACATGGACCAGAAGTTCAGCTACGCCCCAGCGGAACGGGGCGGCAGTTACGAGAACCAGACCTGGAACCACGAGGACGCCCAAGGCCGAGAGTTCATGTACAAGTACGCGAACTCCGACACGGTCTCGCACCCGGACGGCACGCCGTCGGGCTGGGAGCCGGACCCGGGCGAGTTCGTCATCCACACCAACGGCTGACACCCACCAACACCACGCGACCCGCCGGTCTTGACCGGCGGGTCGTGCTATTCCGTCCCACGTGCACCAATTGCACCGCCCGACACGCCCGATTCGCCCTGGTATTCCCGGGCGATCGTGGTTGCATTCCTGTGGAGTCGACAGGAAGGAACCACATGACCCCGATACGTCGGACCGCCCGGGCGGTGCCCGTGGTAGCCGCCGTCGGGCTGCTGGTCGCCGCGTGCGGCGGCGGTAGCCCGTCTCAGACGGTCGCCATGGCGGTGCCGCAACAACCGCAGCAGCAGCAGCCCGCGGCCCCACAGGACGCGACCACCGCGAAGTTGGTGGAAGCAGTCGCGCAGTACTTGGCGTCGCAGTCCGCGCCCAAGAAGGACGCGGCACTGGACAGCCTGAACAAGAAGGCCCTGCAGAAGGTGATCGATCAGGCCAAGCAGGAGCTCGCCAGCGGCCGGCCGGCACCGAAGGCCGCCATCGCCGCCACCCCGCTGGGCCACACCGTGAAAGCGGAACGCGCCCAGCCGGTCGCGGTAAGCGACACCCAGAAACACCAGGACACCGACCGCTTCGAGGCCACCAAGGGCGCCACCGACGTCGGCGTCACGCGGACCAACATCAAGCTCGGGTCGATCAACATGCACGGCATGGCGTTGGCCAACGTGGTCACCGAACCGGTGGTGCGCGGGACCATGGCCGCCGCTGCGGCGGTGAACGACCGGGGTGGGGTGCTCGGCCGCACGCTGCAGATCATCGATTGCGACGACGGCCCCGGCGAGGTTTCCCGGGCGAAGTCCTGCCTGAAAAAGCTGGTCGGTCAGGACAAGATCTTTTCGTTGATCAGCAGCATTGACTGGGCGAGTGCTTCACTGCACGACGACCTGCACCAGTACAAGCTGCCCTACGTGGGGTCCTGGGCCTACTCGCAGACCGAGTGGCAGGGCTCGTATATGTTCCCCACGCACATGTCGATGATTCATGAGGCGATGGCGGGCGCGCACTGGGTGGCCAACGTCATCAAGCCCAAGACCTACGGCTTGTTGTGCCTGACCTCACCGGAGATGCAACTGGCCTGCAACCAGGTGCAGCAGATCCTCCAGCCGACCGGCGCCAAGATGGTGAAGAAGGTCGACGTGGCCATCTCGGAGACGTCGATGGCGCCGCAGGTGCTGGCGTTCCGCGCGGCCAACCCCGAACACATCATTCACTACACGATCAACTCGGCGACCCTGGTGAAGTTCATGGTCGAGGCCGCACAGCAGGGCTACTACCCGCCCAAGGGTGTGTCCGGCAACCACATGGCCGCCGAGGCACTCGGATCGTTCATCGGTGATTGGCCGGCCGGTCGCTACTGGACGAACACCACCTACAAGCTGTGGGGCGCCCAGTTCATGGCGACCATGCAGCGCTATGCCCGGGGCAACGTGGGCTTCACCCACCACATCGTGCAGGCCGCGTATGTGGGCGTGAACATGTTCGCCGAGGCCGCCCGTGAGGTCGGCCCGAACCTGACCCGGGACCGGTTGATGGCTGCGCTGAGCAATGGCGCGGTGTGGAAGACCGAAGCCGGGATGGACCAGAAGTTCAGCTACACCCCGGCCGAACGGGGCGGCAGTTTCGAGAACCAGTCCTGGAACAGCGACGAGGGCCAGGGCCGCGAGTTCATGTACAAGTACGCGGACGCGAACACGGTGTCGCACCCCGACGGCAGCCCGAACGGCTGGGAGCCGGACGACGGCCAGTTCGTCATCCACACGAACGGCTGACACCCGCGCAGCACGCACTACGGCACGCCGGTCACTGACCGGCGTGCCGTTTGCTTTCTCGCACTGCGGCGGGGTTTAGGGAAACGGATTCCCGGGAACTGCCTGGTCATCGCGCGTGCGTAGGTGCAACCTTTAGGTGCTATTGGGCAATTGGTGACAATTGCCTGATTCCATGGCCGTACCTCCGGCGCCGAGCGGGGGCGCCGGCCCACGGCGTGATTAACGGGCAGGGAGCGGTCATCGTGTCCACGAGGGAACCGGGAACGTCCGGAGACCCGGCGACGCGCGACCCGAACCACATGCACCGCCTGGCCTACCTGATGCTGGCGCCCACCCTGGGCCGCCGCCGCCGCGCCAAGCTGGCCGACCAGGCCGTGCACCGGGCCGCGGCCGCCCCGGATCCGCTCGCCGCGCTGGTCACCGAAGTACTGCACAACGGCGGTCGCACCGGCATGACGTTGCTGGTCACCGTCCCCCGCCCGCTCCGCCCGGAGGCCGGCGACGTGGACCGAGAGCTCGGCGCACTGATGCCGGCCGCGCGGGTGGCCTGCGTGCTGCAACGCGTGGCCGACGTGGACGCGGCGCGCACCGCCGAGCTGCTGCGGGCCGCCGGGGTCACCGACCCGGAGACGGCGCTGATGTGCGTGGAGAACGGCGCCCCGGATGCCGAGGCGTTACGCACGGTCAGCGTGCCGGTCGTCGGTCCGGCGCGGGCCCGACTGGTCGCCGCCGGCGTGGCCGTGGTGGTCCTCGGCGTGGCCGCGCCGGTGATCGCGGTCAGCGTCAGCGGCGACCACTCCGGCCGGCAGATCCCCGATCGTCCGGTCAGCGATCAGCAGGCGGGCCTGATCCCGCGCCATCAGAAGCACCCGGCCTCGGTAGCTCCCACGCCGGCCCCCACCAGCAGCGTGGCCTACCAACTCGGACTGTTGCTGGCACGCCTCGATGAGCGGCTGAAGCAGACTCCCGAGGACTCTGCCGATCTCGCCAAGCTGCGCGCGCTGCGCGAGGCGGTCGCCGCGCAGTTGCAGGTTTACCGCCGCAACGATGCAGGCACCGGACACTGACTTGTGCTGCGGCACCAACCTGCCGGCCTCGCTCTTGGGCCGGGACGGGCATTTGCGAACCTCGACCAGCCAGTTAGGCTTGAACTGACGGTGTACGTCCGCCCCGATTCCACCCCACTGGAGCAGAAATGACGACCAGTCAGAATGCGCTGTTGACCGACCGGATCGCGCTGATCACCGGGGCTGGGCGCGGTATCGGTAAGGCCATCGCGGAGGCCTACGCAGCGGCCGGCGCGGTGGTGGTGGTCTCCGACATCAATGAGGGTTCGGCCAAGGAGGTTGCCGACTCCTTGCCCCGGGCCGAGGCCGCGGTGTGCGACGTACGCGACGAGGGCTCCGTCGCTGCGTTGGTCAAGGGTGTCGTGGAGCGCCACGGCCGGCTGGACATCTGCGTGGCCAACGCGGGTGTCGGCAAGGCACAGCCGTTGGCCGAAACCAGCCTGGCCGATTGGCGGGCCATCACCTCGGTGAACCTCGACGGGGTGTTCCTCACCATCCGCGAGGCCGCGCTGGCCATGGCCGCCACCGGTGGCGGTTCGATCATCGGCATGGCTTCGATCACCGCGATGGCCGGTTCGCCGCTGATCGGGCACTACGCCGCCGCCAAGGCCGGCGTGGTCAACCTGTGCAAGACCGCCGCAATCGAGTTCCGCCCGTACAAGGTGCGAGTGAACTCGATCCTGCCGACATTCATCGGTACGGACCTGGTGAGCGACAACGTCCCGGCGTTCGAGGCGGCGCTGGGTGTGCCCTTCGAGTCGATCATCACCGCGAAGCAGGGGCGGATGGGCGAGGTCGAGGACGTGACTCCGTTGGCCGTGTTCCTGGCCAGTGACCTGTCCGGGTTCTGCACCGGGTCCTCGTATGTGGTGGACAACGGCTGGACCGCGTCGCTGCTTTGAGCGCTGCCGGTTGCGCTCCTTGCCTTCACCTTCCCTTCGTCCCACTACGAAAGGCGCCATGACAAGTCCCTACCGATTGCTGCTCGCCGCGGCTTTGGTCGCGGCCACCCTGCCGGCGCTGGGCGGGGTGGCCACGGCGGCCGAGGAACCAATCACCGATCAACCGGTGGTGTTTCACGTCAAGAACATCAACAGCTCCCGGGTGTACTGTCCCGCCGACAATGCGGCCTACGACGTGGTCGGGCATCTGACCGGCCCGAGTTCGGTGGTACACCGCGGGCGTATCGCGGCGGCCACGCTCTACGTGCACGGCGATGCGGTCGACGAGAGCCTGTGGCGTTACGACAAGGTGCCCGGCTACAACTACGTCGCGGAGATGGCCAAGCGCGGATTCGTCTCGGTGACCATCAGCCGGCTCGGCTACACCGGCAGTGGCAAACCGAACGGCAATAAGGTGTGCCTGGGCAGCGAGGCCGACGTGGCCCATCAGATCGTGGTCGCATTGCGGCACGGGTCCTACAACGTGGGCAATGCCACCCACGGCCCGCTGATGCAGAAGGTGGCCCTGGCCGGACACTCCGCATCCGGTTTTGCGGTGATGGCCGAGGCCTATTCGTTCGGCGGCATCGACGACCTGGTGGTCATCGGTTCCGGGCAGTTCGTGAAGCCGCGGGCGCCGCAGGCGGTGTTCGACCAACAGACCCGGTGTGCCTCCGCCGCGGATGGCTACGCCTTGATCGAGGCCACCGGCGAGCAGGCGGCCGCCGACTTCTTCCACGATGCCGACCCGGCGATCGTCGCCGATGTGACCGCGCACCGGCCGCCGGATTCCTGCGCCGGGTTGATGTTCATCCCGAGCAACATCATCAGTGACTCGGTATTCAACCGCCAGGTGACGGTGCCGGTGCTGCTGATCACCGGGGACAGCGACGCGTTTTTCGACGACCCCGCCCAGGAGGCCGCGTTGTTCACCGACAGCTTGGACGTGAAGTCCGTGCTGTTGCCGAACACCGGACACGCAATCACCCTCGGCCACAGCGCCCCGCAGTTCCGCGACCAGATGGCGGCGTGGCTGGACGAACACGGCCTGGACGCAGGCGGCTAGCCTCGGCGGGTGGATCTCGATGCCCTCGAGGCGGACGCCCGCAGTGGGCTGACCCGGCTCGCCTATGACTACTACGCCGGTGGTGCGGACGACGAGCTGACGCTGGCCGACAACGTGGCCGCGTGGCAGCGGTTACGGCTGCGACCGCGGGTGCTGCGTGACGTGTCCACGGTGGATATCTCGACCACCGTGTTGGGCGCGCCGGTGCGCATGCCGGTGCTGGTCGCGCCCACCGCGTACCAGCGGTTGGCGCACGAGGAGGGCGAACGGGCCAACGCCCGGGGCACCGCGGCCGCGGGTTCCCTACTGATCGTGTCCACGCTGGCCACGGTGAGCCTGGAGGACGTGGCTGCGGCCGCCCCGCAGGCGCCCCGCTGGATGCAGATCTACCTGCAGAAGGACAAGGCCATCAACGCGGAGTTGGTGGCCCGGGCAGCGGCCGCGGGCTACCGCGCGCTGGTGCTCACCGTGGACCTCCCGGTGGCCGGGTACCGCCGGCGCGACGAACGCAACGGATTCACCCTGCCGCCGGGCATGACCATGGCCAACTTCGGCACCCGGCACCCGGACCTGCCGCACGGCGGGTCCGGGTTGGCCGCCCACGTCGTGCAGGAACTCGCCGCGAACGTGACCGCGGCCGACGTGGAGTGGCTGGCCGGCCAGTCCGCGATGCCGGTGCTGGTCAAAGGCGTGCTGCGCGGTGACGACGCCGCGGACTGCGTGCGGGCCGGCGCGGCCGGGGTGGTGGTGTCCAACCACGGCGGGCGGCAGTTGGACGGGGCGATCGCCACCGCGGACGCCCTGCCCGAGGTGCTGGACGCGGTCGGCGGCGACGTCGAGGTGTACGTGGACGGCGGGGTGCGTCGGGGCACCGATGTGGTCAAGGCGCTGGCGATGGGCGCCCGGGCCGTGCTGATCGGCCGGCCGGCGATCTGGGGGTTGGCCACCGGCGGCGCGGGCGGCGTGCAGGCGGTCCTGGACGGCTTCGGAGAAGAACTGGAGCGCGCCATGCGGCTGTGCGGGGCGCGCACCGTAGCCGAGCTGACGCCCGACCTGCTGGCGCGTTAGTCGGCCAGGATCAACAGGCTGGACGTCGCGGTGGCCAACAGGCGGTCCTGTTCGTCGTACATACGAGCCTCGGCCAACGACGTGCGGCGGCCCTGGTGGGTGATCGAACCGATGGTGCGCACGGTGCCAGAGTCCGCGGACATGCCGCGCAGGAACTTCACGTTGAGGTCGAGGGTGGTCCACCTGGTGCCCGGCGGCAGCGTGGTCTGCATCGCCAGTCCGGCGGCGCTGTCCAGCAGGGTGGCGTAGACGCCGCCGTGCACCGTGCCGATCGGGTTGTACTGCCACTCCTGTACCCGACTGGTCACCACCACGTGACCCTTGTCCGCTTCGGTGATGGTGAAGTCCATGGTGGCGGCGATCGGGGGCGGCGGGAGCTCGCCGGCGATCAACGCCCGAATGAAGTCCAGACCGGAGCGCCCGGTGGCACCCGCAGCGGTGTCCTGCGGGTCGCTCCAGCCGTAAGTGCGGATGCGGGCGGGGGTGGGATCGGACACGGAGCCTCCGCAAATTGCTACTCGACGGTAACATTTACTTGGACGGCATAGCCCCCGCCGGCCGGCTTTCATTCCCGCGGGGTCGGATGAATTTTTTCTGATGGTGTGTCAGCAACGACCACGAGCATGTCGTTTTTCGGCTGGCAGCAACGCCGGCGGCTGGGCAGACTGGGGTTGTGTACACCCAACGTGAGGCCTGCCTACGGGCAGTGGAGGCGAAGGACCCGCGCTTCGACGGCTGGTTCTTCATCGCGGTGTCCAGCACCGGGATCTACTGCCGACCGTCCTGCCCGGCGATGATGCCGAAGGCTGCCAACATCACCTTCTATCCGAGCGCCGCCGCCGCGCAGCAGGCCGGCTACCGGGCTTGCAAGCGGTGCCGGCCGGACGCCAGTCCGGGGTCGCCGGAGTGGGACATTCGCGCCGATGTGGTGGGCCGGGCCATGCGCATGATCGGCGACGGGGTGTTGGACCGCGGTGGGGTGCCCGCGTTGGCCGCGGCGCTCGGTTACAGCGTGCGTCAGGTACAGCGGCTGATGCAGACCGAACTCGGGGCCGGCCCGTTGGCCATTGCCCGGGCCCACCGCGCGCAGACCGCCCGGCTGCTGATCGAGACCACCACCCTGTCCATGACCGACGTGGCTGCGGCGGCCGGCTTCGCCAGCGTGCGCGCCTTCAACACCTGCGTCGCCGAGGTGTTCGCCACCTCGCCCACCCAACTACGCCGAGCTGCCGCCAAGAGCGCGATGCCCGCACCCGCGGGCACCATCGCGGTGCGGTTGGCCTTCCGCGGCCCGCTGTGCCCGGACAACCTGTTCGGGCATCTGATCGCCACCGCGGTGCCCGGCGTCGAGGAATGGCGCAACGGTGCCTACCGCCGCACGCTGCGCCTGCCACACGGGCCCGCCGTGGTCGCGCTGACGCCGCCACCCGCCGCGGGCGCACTCGGCACCGGGCACGTGGCCGCGACCTTGCGGCTCACGGATCTACGCGACCTGGGCGTGGCGATCGCCCGGTGCCGGCGCATGGTTGACCTGGACGCCGACCCGATCGCGGTCGACGAGGTCCTCGGCGACGACCCGGCATTGGCCGCACAGGTGGCCAAGGCGCCGGGTCGACGGGTGCCGCGCAATGCGGACGGGCCGGAGTTCGCGGTGCGCGCGGTGCTCGGCCAGCAGGTGTCCACCGCGGCCGCCCGTACCCACGCGGCCCGGTTGGTGCTCGCCCACGGGCAGCGGATCGACGACCCCGACGGTGGGCTCACTCACCTGTTCCCGCTGCCCGAGGCCATCGACCCGGCCGGGTTGGCCATGCCCAACAGCCGCAAGGCCACCCTGCGCGGCGTGCTCGACGCCCTGGCGGACGGCTCGTTGGACCTGTCCGCGGGTGCCGACCCGCAGGAGGCCAGGGCCCGGTTGGCGCTGTTGCCCGGCATCGGGCCGTGGACCATCGAGATGCTCGCTATGCGCGCGCTGGGCGACCCGGATGCCTTTCCCGCCACGGATCTGGGGGTGCGGCAGGGCGCCGCCGCACTCGGCCTGCCCGAGCGACCCGCCGAGCTGATCGCGCACTCCCGGCGCTGGGCGCCGTGGCGGTCCTACGCCGTGCAGTACTTGTGGGCCACCGGCTCGCACCCGATCAATCGGATTCCCGAGACCGAGTTCGCCACGCACAAGGAGGCATCGTGACCCGCCGACACCTGGTGATGGACTCCCCCATCGGACCGCTCACCCTGGTCGCCGAGAACGAGCGACTGGCCTGCCTGTACATGGGCGATCACCGGCACGCCCCGGAGTCCGACGCGTTCGGCCCGGCCGTTGCCGAGGACGCGTTGCTCGGTGAGGTGCGCCGCCAACTGGAGGAGTACTTCGAGGGCGACCGCACCGAGTTCGACCTGCCCCTGGTGGACGATGTGGGTACCCCGTTCCAGCGACGGGTGTGGGCCGAACTACTGGAGATCCCTTACGGGGAAACGATTTCCTACGGCGAACTGGCCCGCCGGGTCGGCCAACCGACCGCATTCCGCGCCGTGGGCCTGGCCAACGGCAAGAACCCGATCTCCATCATCGTGCCGTGTCATCGGGTAATCGGGTCCGGTGGATCGTTGACCGGCTACGGCGGCGGGCTGGACCGCAAGCAACGCCTGCTGGAACTGGAGGGCAAGCAGAACGACGACCAGGTGTTGTTCTGAGTCAGCGCCCGCCGCCGACGTCCAGGGTGGCCCCGGTGATGTAGGACGCCGCGGGCGAGAGCAGCCAGACGATGGCTTCGGCGATCTCCTCGGGGGTGCCCAGCCGGCGCAACGGGATCGTGGCGATGCGCGCGGACTGATCGTCGGGGTGGATGTCGGTGGCGACGATGCCCGGCCGCACCCCGTTTACCCGGATGCCGTGCTCGGCGACCTCCTGCGACAACCCGACGGTGAGGGTGTCCACGGCGGCCTTGGACGCGGCGTAGTCCACGTAGCGGCCCGCGCCGCCGATCACCGCGGCGCGGGAGGAGACGTTGACGATGGCCCCGCCCTGCCCGTTCGCCTGCATCCGGCGCACCGCCTCCCGGCAGCAGAAGAACACGCCGAACACGTTGACCCCGAACACCTCCTCGAGGTGCTCGGATTCCATCTCCGCCACCGGACCGACCGGCGAGATCACCCCGGCATTGTTGACCAGGCCACCGAGCGGACCGAACTGCTCGGCCTGTTCGAACAGATCAATGACGTCCATCTCCACGGCCACGTCAGCCTGCACGGTGAACGCCATCACGCCCGCCTCGATGCACTCCAGCGCGACAGCCTCCGCGGCGTCCCGATCGGAGCGGAAGGCCAAACACAGGTCCCAGCCGCGGGCTGCGGCCAGTCGCGCGGTGGCGGCGCCGATCCCGCGCCCGCCACCGGTGATCACCAAAACACTCACTTCCCACCAGCCCGGGTCTCGCCGCAGTGCTGCTCCGGGGATGCGTCGGCCGCCGGGGCGTCCCATGGCGTGGCATCCAGCAGGATGTCGATCGCGTTGCCCGCGTCGGTAGGCCGCAGCAGGTGGCCCAGTTCTCGCACGCGCAGCTCGGTCGCCGCCTCGGCCAGGTCGGCGATCTCGGTGAGCACGTTCGGGTCGGACGGTCCGCCGAAGCCGCGTGCCAAGTTGGAGCGCGCATGCCCGACGTAGAACAACCGCCCACCCGGCCGCAGCGCTCGCCCGGCCGCCCGCAGCACACGGACAAGCTCCGGGCGCGGCAGGTGCAGATAGGCGATCAGCGCCAGGTCCACCGCGGCGGGCGGGGCCCATTCCCGCACGTCCCCGTGCTGCCAGTGCACGTCCACACCCAGCTCCGCGCTGCGCGACCGCGCCTGCTGCAGAGCGACCGCAGAGATGTCCACCCCGGTCACCCGCCAGCCGCGGCGGGCCAACCACATGGCGTTGCGCCCGTTCCCGCAGGCCAGATCCACCGCCACGCCGGGTTCCAGCTCGGCGAGGCGCGCCCGCACGAACTGATTCGGCTCCGCCCCCCACAACGATGGCTCCGCCGAGTAGCGCGCGTCCCAGTCCAGCCGATTCACCGGCCGAACGTTAGCGGACCTGCCTTCACACGCCGGACCGGCCGCCGTCGACATAGATGGTCTGGCCGGTGATGTGCCGGGCGTCTTCACCGGCCAGGAAGGCGATCACCGCGGCGATGTCCTCGGGCTGGGCCACCCGGCGCAGCGGGTGTGCGGCGGCTGCGGCCGCGACGAAGTCCTCCGGGGCCAGGCCCATCCGCTGGGCGGTCGCCGCGGTCATCGCGGTCTGCACGAAGCCGGGCGCCACCGCGTTGACGTTGATGTTGTACGGGCCCAGCTCGATCGCCATGGTCGCGGTCAGGCCCTGCACGCCCGCTTTGGCCGCGGAGTAGTTGGACTGTCCACGGTTGCCGCCGGCGGCCACGCTGGACAGGCTGATGATCTTCCCGTACTTGGCGGGCACCATGTGCTTCTGCGCGGCCTGCGACATCAGAAACGCGCCTTTGAGGCTGACGTCCACGCAGACGTCCCAGTCGTCCTCGGTCATCTTGAACAGCAAGTTGTCTCGGGTCACGCCCGCGTTGTTGACCAGGATGTCCACCCGGCCGAGCTCGGACACCGTGCGTTCGATGGCCGCCGCGGCGGACAGCGAGCGGGCCACATCAGCGCTCACCGCAATCGCGGTGCCACCGGCCGCTCGGATCGCCGCCACCGTGGCCCCGCCCCGCTCCTCGGTGAGATCGACCACGGCCACGGCCGCACCCTCGGCAGCGAAGCGCAACGCGGTGGCCGCCCCGATGCCCTGCGCACCCCCGGTGACCACCGCGACCCGGCCGGTGAATCTTTGCATGCTCAACTCCTGGTGAGATCTGACGTTGATTCAGCGGATTACCCGTCACCGGGTGCGGTGCTGGGCAGCGGAGTGGCGATGCGGGTGCCGGCGTCGAACGCGGTGCCGGTCCAGTGATAGGTGTGGGTGGCCTGCAGATCCGGGCAGCATCGTGCGGCATCGGGTGAGTACGCGAACGTGGTGACCACTGCGGTCGGCCCGGTGCCGGACAGGTCGGAGACCACCTCACCGGCCTGCGGTGTCAGCAGTTCGTCCACCACCTGCGGTCCCGAGGCCGTGGCCGCCACCGCGAACACCGCGGACGGCGGGGACCCGGCGCCGACGTTACAGCGCACCGCGACCAGCGCGTCGGGTACCCCGTCCTCGGTGAAGTCCCAGTCGTGCTGACGTACCGTCATAATACCGGAGCCACCGCAATCGACCTGCCCGGTGAGCACCGCGGCGAGATCCGGCGGCAATGCCGGCGCCGCCCCGGGCGCGGGTGCGCCCCCGCACCCGGCCAGCAGCACCAACGCAAGCGCCGATACTGCGGCGGCGACCACGAGGGGTGCAGGCACCGCAGCAGGATATGGCGCCCCGCCCCTCCCCCACCCCCGTTGCGTCCGACGAAGCGAGGGCTATAGACCACGTTTCGTCGGACGTCCCGGTGGTGGTGGTTACTCCGCGAGCTCCTCGATCGAGGGGCAGGAGCACACCAAATTGCGGTCCCCGTAAGCGCTGTCGATGCGGGTGACCGGCGGCCAGTACTTGTCCATCGGTTCGACTCCGGCCGGGAACACCGCTTCGGCGCGGCTGTACGGGTGCGTCCAGTCGGCGACGGCCAGCGCCGCGGCCGTGTGCGGCGCGTTGCGCAGCGGATTGTCCGCGGCCGGCCACCCCCCGGCGCCCACCTTCGCGATCTCACCGGCGATCTCGATCATCGCGTCGCAGAACCGATCGATCTCTGCCAGGTCCTCGCTCTCGGTCGGCTCGACCATCAGCGTGCCCGCTACCGGGAAGGACATGGTCGGGGCGTGGAAGCCGTAGTCGATCAGGCGTTTGGCGACGTCCTCCACGGTGACGCCGGTGGCCTTGGTGATCGGACGCAGGTCGAGGATGCACTCGTGGGCGACCAGCCCGTTGCGGCCGGTGTAGAGCACCGGGAAGTGTTCGTTCAGCCGGGCGGCGATGTAATTCGCCGACAGGATGGCGACCTCGGTGGCCCGGGTGAGCCCAGCGCCACCCATGAGCCGGATGTAGGCCCACGGGATCACCAGGATCCCGGCACTGCCGAACGGCGCGGCCGAGATCGGCCCGACGCCGGTGCTCGGGCCGGCCGCGTCCACCAGCGGATGGTTGGGTAGGTACGGCGCCAGGTGCGCCTTCACCGCCACCGGTCCGACGCCCGGGCCGCCGCCGCCGTGCGGGATGCAGAAGGTCTTGTGCAGGTTCAGGTGCGAGACGTCGCCGCCGAACGCGCCGGGCTTGGCCAGGCCGAGCAACGCGTTGAAGTTCGCGCCGTCGATGTAGACCTGACCGCCCGCGGCGTGCACCAGGTCGCACAGTTCGGTGATGCCCTCCTCGAACACGCCGTGCGTCGAGGGGTAGGTGACCATGATCGCGGCGAGGTTCTCCGCGTGCGCGTCGAGCTTCTTGCGCAGGTCCGGCAGGTCGACGTTGCCCCGCTCGTCGCAGGCCACCACGACCACCCGCATGCCGGCCATGACCGCCGAGGCCGCGTTGGTGCCGTGCGCGGAGGACGGGATCAGGCACACATCGCGACCGGCGTCGCCATTCGCCTTGTGGAAGGCGCGAATGGCGAGCAGCCCGGCCAGCTCACCCTGGGACCCGGCATTGGGCTGCAGGGAGACCCGGTCGTAGCCGGTGAGCTCGGCCAGCCACGACTCCAGATCACGGATCAACCGCAGGTAGCCGGGCCAGTCCTCGGCGGGTGCGAACGGGTGGATGTTCGCGAAGCCGGGCCAGGTGACGGCCTCCATCT
>DASQPJ010000263.1:0-4890 GCA_035644015.1 Sporichthyaceae bacterium | reverse complement strand
CTCTGCCTCTGTCGACAACCGTGGCTCGGTCACCGTGGGCGCCGCGGCGGTGGCCGCGAGCGGCTCGGTGGAGATCACCGTGCGGGCCACCGACACGTCCGCGGTGCCCGCCGGGTCCGCCGGCTCCGCCGAGGCCGCCGGTAGCTCCAGGTCGGCGAGCAGCACCGTCTCGACGAACTGCGGCGCCCGGCAGAGCAACCGACCATCCGGCGCGACGATCAACGAGTCCCCGTCGAACACCAACTCGTCCTGACCGCCCACCAGGTTGACGTAGGCCAACGTCGCGCCCGCCTCGGCGGCCCGCTGCGCGCACAGCGCCAACCGGGTGTCGTCCTTGTCCAGCTCGTAGGGCGAACCGTTGATCACCACCAGCAGACCCGCACCGGCCCGCTTGCAGGCGGCTACCGGCCCGCCGTCCTGCCACAGGTCCTCACAGATGGCGAAGGCCACATCGACCCCGCCGAAGCGCACCACCGGCAGCGTGTTGCCCGGCACGAAGTAGCGGAACTCGTCGAACACCCCGTAGTTCGGCAGGTGATGCTTGGCCGAGCGGGCCACTACGGCGCCGCCGTGCACGACGGCCAGCGCGTTCTTCGGCGCCCCGGACGGACGGCCCAACTGCGGGCGGTCGTGTTCGGTGGCGTCCAGATACCCGACCACCACCGCGGCGCCGCCGAGCCCCTCGGCGGCCAGCCGGGCAGCCAATGCCTCCAGCGCCTGGCGCGAAGCCGTCTGGAACGACCGGCGCAGCGCCAGGTCCTCCACCGGGTAG
The DNA here is from genome assembly GCA_035644015.1 of Sporichthyaceae bacterium. GTDB lineage: Bacteria > Actinomycetota > Actinomycetes > Sporichthyales > Sporichthyaceae > DASQPJ01. Next base: position 4,118 of record DASQPJ010000263.1, on the reverse strand, counting down.
CCGGTCAGCGCCATCTCCGGGAACGCCACCAGGTGCGCGCCCGCCGCGACCGCCTCCGCGGTGCGGGCGACGATCAGGTCGGCGTTGGCGGCCAGCGCGCCCACCGTGACGTCAACCTGACAGAGTGCAATGCGAAGCTGTGGCATATCCGCAGGGTAGAAGCAGGGCAGGCTGTCAGAACTGCGGCCCGGGTGATATGACCGGGACGGAACAGGTCACACGACAAAGGAGTCTCGATGATCAAGGTGAGCGTGTACTACCCCTACTCGGACGGTGCCGCGTTCGACATGGACTACTACGCGTCCAAGCACATCCCGATGGTCCAGGAGCGGACCGGCGCGGCCTGCAAGGGCGTCTCGGTCGAGGGCGGGCTCGGCGGTGGCGCTCCCGGTGAGCCCCCGACCTACGTCGCGGTCGGCTCGCTGCTGTTCGACTCGGTCGAGGAATTCCAGGGCGCGTTCGGCCCGCACGCCGGCGAGATCATGGGCGACATCCCGAACTACACCGCGATCACCCCGATCATCCAGATCAGCAACGTCGTCACCTGAGGCATCCTCGGTTAACCGGCGCGAAACACGCGCCCGTCAGACTGCACAGCGTCATCCGCCGTCAGTGAATATGGGGCCATGGACAAGCAGACCGAGTTCGTGCTGCGCACCATCGAGGAGCGCGACATCCGCTTTGTTCGGCTCTGGTTCACCGACGTCCTGGGCTTCCTGAAGTCGGTTGCCGTAGCACCGGCGGAGCTGGAATCGGCGTTTTCCGAGGGCATCGGTTTCGACGGGTCGGCCATCGAGGGCTTCGCCCGGGTGTACGAGTCAGACATGCTGGCCAAGCCGGACCCGTCGACCTTCCAGCTCTTGCCCTGGCGCACGGAAGCACCGGGCACGGCGCGGATGTTCTGCGACATCTTGATGACGGACGGTGCGCCGAGCTTCGCGGACCCGCGCTACGTGCTCAAGCGCACGTTGGCCCGGGCCTCGGAGCTCGGCTTCACCTTCTACACGCACCCCGAGATCGAGTTCTACCTGTTCGAGCGGCGCCCGGAGGCGGGCGAGCGCCCGATCCCGATCGACGCCGGCGGGTATTTCGACCACACCACGCACCGCCTCGGCCAGGACTATCGGCGCGCGGCGATCACCATGCTGGAGAACATGGGCATCTCGGTGGAGTTCAGCCACCACGAGGGCGGCCCCGGCCAGCAGGAGATCGACCTGCGCTACGCCGACGCATTGACCACCGCGGACAACGTGATGACGTTCCGCACGGTGATCAAGGAGGTGGCGCTCGACCAGGGCGTGTACGCCACCTTCATGCCCAAGCCCTTCACCGAGCACCCCGGCTCGGCCATGCACACCCACCTCTCGCTGTTCGAGGGGGACCGCAACGCCTTCCACGAGGCGGGCGCGGAGTACCAACTCTCCAAAGTGGGCCGTTCGTTCATCGCCGGCCTGCTCAAGCACTCCGCCGAGATCACCGCCGTGACCAACCAGTGGGTGAACTCCTACAAGCGGCTGTGGGGCGGCGGTGAGGCGCCCTCCTACGTCTGCTGGGGGCACAACAACCGTTCCGCGCTGGTCCGGGTGCCGATGTACAAGCCGACCAAGGGTCAATCCACCCGGGTCGAGGTGCGCTCGCTGGACTCGGCCTGCAACCCCTACCTGAGCTACGCATTGATGCTCTCCGCGGGCCTGAAGGGCATCGAGGAGAACTACGAACTGCCGCCCGGAGCCGAGGACGACGTCTGGTCGTTGACCCCCGGTGAGCGGCGCGCGATGGGCATCGACCCGTTGCCGCAGAACCTGGCCGACGCGATCGCGCTGATGGAGCGCAGCGAGTTGGCCGCGGAGACCCTCGGCGAGCACGTGTACGACTTCTTCCTGCGCAACAAGCGGCGGGAGTGGGAGGAGTACCGCATCCAGGTCACTCCGTTCGAGTTGGACCGCTACCTGTCGGTGATGTGAACCCACCCACGACTAACGTGGGACGGTGAGCACGTCCGCCAAGCCCCACCGCCCCCGGACCGACGAGTCCCGGCTGGTTCGACTGGGCTTCGCCGACGAGGCGGCCGCCAAGGAACGCATCGCGCTGCCGTCGCTGGACGTGGCCGGCGATCCGGAGCTGCTCGCCGCGCTCGGTGAGGCCGCCGACCCGGATCTGGCGCTGGCCTCGTTGATCCGGCTGGCCGACGCGGAGGATCCGACCGAGCTGCGCGAGGCCCTGCGCAATCAACCCGGGCTGCGGGACCGCTTGATCGCGGTCCTGGGTGCCTCGAGTGCGCTCGGTGACCATCTGGTGCGCCATCCCGAGGACTGGCGGCTGCTGGAACCCGAGCCGGGCCCGTCCGCCAAGCCCGAGACGCTGCGGGCGGAGTTGTTGCGCGCGGTCGGCGCCGACCCGAACGCGGCCGAACCGATCGCGTTCTCGCCGGACAACGACGCCTACGAGGCATTGCGGGTGCAATACCGCCGCGGTGTGCTCACCCTGGCCGCGCGCGACCTGACCGGCCTCGCCGACCTGGAGGAAGTGGCCGCCGAACTGGCCGACCTGGCGGCGGGGGCGCTGGAAGCGGCACTCGCGGTGGCCCGGGCCGGTTTACCCGCCCATTCCGCGCCCTGTCGGCTGACCGTCATCGGGATGGGCAAGTGCGGTGGCCGGGAGCTGAACTACGTCAGCGACGTCGACGTGGTTTTCGTGGCCGAAGCCCCGCACGGAGTGGACGAGAGCGCCGCGCTGCGCACCGCGACCACCTTGGCCACCGCGATGATGCGGGTCTGCTCGGCCGCCACCGCGGAGGGCACCCTCTGGCCGGTGGACGCCGGCCTGCGTCCGGAGGGCAGGGCCGGACCGCTGGTACGCACGGTCGCCTCGCACCACACGTACTACATCCGTTGGGCACAGACCTGGGAGTTCCAGGCGCTGCTCAAGGCCCGCCCGGTGGCCGGCGACGTCGAACTCGGCGACCGGTACACCGACGCGATCTCCCCGTTGGTCTGGCAGGCCGCGGGTCGGGAGAACTTCGTTGCCGACGTGCAGGCCATGCGCCGCCGGGTGGAGGCCTCGGTGACCGCGGCGCGGGCGGCCCGGCAGATCAAGCTGGGCCCGGGCGGGCTGCGCGACGTGGAGTTCGCCGTGCAGTTGCTGCAATTGGTGCACGGCCGCGCCGACCCGACGCTTCGGGTGGGCAGCACGCTGGGCGCACTGCACGCGCTGACCGCGGGTGGCTACGTGGGTCGGGATGACGCGGCCAGCCTGGACGAGGCCTACCGGTTCCTGCGCACGCTGGAGCACCGCATCCAGCTGCACCGCATGTGGCGCACCCACGTGTTGCCCGACGCCACCGACGAACTACGCCGGTTGGGCCGCTCCATGGGCATGCGCAAAGACCCGGCCGCGGAACTGACCGACGCGTGGAAACGCCACGCGCTCGACGTGCGCCGACTGCACGAGAAGCTGTTCTACCGGCCGCTGCTGGTCGCGGTGGCCCGGCTGCCGGGGGAGCAGTCCCGCCTCACCCCGGACGCTGCACGGACCCAGTTGGCCGCGCTCGGCTACGCCGACCCGGCGGGCGCGCTGCGTCACCTGGAGGCGTTGACCTCGGGGTTGTCCCGGCGCGCGTCGATCCAACGCACGCTGCTGCCGGTGATGCTCGGCTGGTTCGCCGACGCCGCCGAGCCGGACGCGGGTCTGCTGTCGTTCCGTCAGGTCTCCGACGCGTTGGGCGCGACCCCGTGGTACCTGCGGCTGTTGCGGGACGAGGGCATGGCCGCGGAGCGGCTGGCCCGGGTGCTCGCCTCCAGCCGGTACGCCGCCGAGCTGTTGGCCGGTGCGCCGGAGGCGGTGGCCATGCTCGCCTCGGACGCGGATCTGACTCCACGTCAGTATGAGGTGCTGCTCACCGAGGTGTCTGCCGCGGTCCGGCGTGCCGATTCCGCGTCAGCGGCGGCGATCGCGGCACGCGGGGTGCGCCGTCGGGAGCTGTTCCGCATTGCCGCGGCCGACACACTGGACCTGCTGGACGTGGCCGAGGTGGGCGCCGCCCTCTCCGACGTGGTCGGGGTGACGTTGCAGGGCGCGGTGGAGGCTGCCATCCGCTCGATCTGCGGGGACGCGCGCCC
>DASQPJ010000262.1:0-13111 GCA_035644015.1 Sporichthyaceae bacterium | reverse complement strand
TGCAGCGGCAGCGTGTTGCGGATGCCGGCGACGACGTCCTCGCCCTGCGCGTTCTCCAGGTAGTCGCCGTACAGGCCGATCTGCCCGGTGCCGGGGTCACGGGTGAAGCAGACGCCGGTGCCGGAGTCCATGCCGAGATTGCCGAACACCATCGCCTGCACGTTGACCGCGGTGCCCAGGTCGGCCGGGATGCGCTCCTGGCGGCGGTAGAGAATCGCCCGCGGCGCGTTCCAGGAGTTGAAGACCGCGTAGATGGCCGCGTCGAGCTGCTCGCGCGGGTCCTGCGGGAAGTCGTTGCCCGTGTGGGTCTTGATGACCGCCTTGAAGGTGTCCACCAAGCCGCGCAGGTCATCGGCGTCGAGGTCGAGGTCGGCGGTGGTGTTCTTGGCCTTCTTCGCCGCGTCGATCGCGTCCTCGAAGTGCTCGCCCTCGATGTGCAGCACGGTCTTGCCGAACATCTGCAGCAGGCGGCGGTAGGAGTCCCAGGCGAAGCGGTCGTTGGAGGACTGCTTGGCCAGGCCCGCGACGGACTCGTCGTTCAGGCCGATGTTGAGGACGGTTTCCATCATGCCGGGCATGGAGAACTTGGCGCCGGAGCGCACCGAGACCAGCAGCGGGTCATCGGCCTGGCCGAGCTTCTTGCCGAACTGCGCCTCGAGCCACGCGAGCTTGTCGGTGACCTGGGCGGAGAGCTCGCTGGGGGCGGAGCCAGTCGCGAGGAAGGCCTTGCAGGCCTCGGTGGTGATGGTGAAACCCGGCGGTACCGGCAGGCCGAGGTTCGTCATCTCGGCGAGGTTCGCGCCCTTACCGCCGAGCAGATCCTTCTGGTCGCGGTTGCCCTCGGTGAAGTCGTAGACGAACTTCGGCACCCCTGTGCTCCTCAACCTCGTGTTTTTGTCCGCATGCAGCCTATTGCGCCTCAGCGAGCGAACCGTTCCAGCACCGGACGCTCGAATGCCTGCCCGGTGTTCGATACCAAGACCGACGACCGGCCCAGGTCGCTGAGCAGTCGGCTGTGCAACGCGCCGCAGAGCTGGTCGTGGGTGCGGTACTTGAATCCACCCACCCACCACACCGCGGCGCCGGGGTTGGTCCTGACGTGACCCTCGATCTGCGCCGCCGTGTCGGGCAGCGAGATCGCGTCGATGCGGCCCGCGTAGTCGACCCAGTTGATCAACAGGGGGTTCGGCTCGGTCGGCAGCTCGAGGCGGGTGACGCCGTCGAGGTGCAGCCTGGCCTCCACCGCCGGGGCCAGTTGGTCCGGACAGTAGACGATCAGGTCCCCCGGCCGCGCCTGGATATTGAGCAGGTCCGCCAGGCGGCCGGCCCGACTGTGCAGACCGGTCGCCATCGTCGTGCTCGCGGACAGTCCCACCACCACGAACGCAGCGAGGACAACCGCCCCGGTGCGACCCGGCAGCCGTCCGACGCCGAGGGCGAGCAGCAGCAGCAGCAGTGGCACCACCACGGCGGTGTAGCGGCCCTCCACCGCGCCATCGGCCACCATCGCGGCCGCCCACGCCAGCAGCAGGGTCACCGCGCTGACCGCGGCCAGCGCGGCGCTGAGACCGGTGGGCCGAGCCAGGCGCAGGCGACCGTCGACGCCCCGGCGCGCGAACACCGCCACCACCAGGCCCGCGACCAGCAGCACCGCGCCGAGCGTGCCCGCCGGGCCGTTGCCGCCGTACCAGTCCTGCGGCAGCTGGGTCAGCGAGTGCAGGCCGGGCGGATTCGCCCACGGCGAGCCGGTGTGCCGGGCCTGGTAGAGCATCGTGGGCACCCAGGGCAGGAAGCTCAGGCCACCGAGCACCAGGCCGAGCACCGCGCGGGCGGCGAACGCCCGCTCGTGCGGGCGCCGCCACATGGCCCACAGCAGGCCCGCGCCGACGGTGGTCAGCAGAAACTCCGCCCAGTAGTGCGTGTAGAGCAGGCACACGGTGCTCGCGGCCACCGCGAGCACGCTGAGGCGGTCGACCCGCTCGCGTAGGCGCAGCAGGGCCAGCGTGCCGAGGAGCACCTCCAGCGCCACCAGGGAGTACATCCGCGCCTCGCCGGCGTAGCGCACCGACCACGGGTTCACCGCGAACAGCACCAGCGCGGTCGCGGCCACCTCCCGGCTCGCGCCCAACCGGCGCGCCACCAGCCAGGCGAGCGGCAGGCTGAGCACCGAGGCCAGCATGGCCGGCGCCCGCACGGTCCAGACGCCATCGCCGAAGGCGCTGATCCAGCCGTGCAGGAGCACGTAGTACAGCGGCGGGGCGCCGTCGGTTTTCAGCGCCGCGGGCAGGTCGGACAGCGGCACCTTGGCGAGCTGGACGGTCTGCACCTCGTCCAGCCACAACGGGGAGTGCGACCACAGCCGCAGCACGATTCCGGCTACCACCAGCAGCCCGACCAGAGGCACCCCGGCGCGCGGCCACCTGCCGAGCGCGCCCGGAGCCATCGGCTCCGGACGCGGCGGGGAAGCGATGGTGCTGGTCACCGCGGCATGGGCGTCAGGCCGCGGGAGCCTTGTCCCGGCGCGGCAACACCGGCGCCGAGCGGCCGGTGCCGGTGGAACTGGAGGAGTCACCGCGCTTCTCCTCGTGGTACTCCTCCTCGACGTTGACCGTCCACAGGTCACGCGGGATGCCGCAGATGTTGTCGACGGCGTACATCGCGGTGACCATCGAGTGGTCCTGGTTGTTGTAGCGGTGCATGCCATTACGGCCGGTGGCCTGCACGTTGACCGCCGCGGCGCCCAGCCAGTCGCGGATGATGTCGACCTTGCGGTCGTAGCCCTCGTCGTAGATCGGGTATGCCTTGGGCACCCGCACCACGTACCCGGCCTGCACCGCACCGGCGTCCACCAGACCCAGCTGGAGCAGTTCGGACTTGGCCAGCTCGACCAGGTCCTCGTCGGTGGCGGACCAGGTGCCGTCGCCCTCGTTGACGAAGTACTCCAGGCCGAGGCAGGTGCGCCCGTCCTTGACCAGGTACGGCGACCAGGAGCCGTAGTTCTGGATGCGGCCGACCTTCACGCCCGGCGTGTGGATGTAGATCCAGTTGTCCGGGAAGCCGTTGGCCTCGGGCACCACCAGCGCGACGGTGAGGAAGTCGCGGTAGCCCAGACCCTGCGCGGCCTCGATGACCGGTGACGGGGCCTTCTCGTCCATCGCCTGGACCAGGTTGGCCAGCGGCATCGAGGAGATGACATCGGAGCAGCGGACCAATTTCTCCTGGCCCTCGTGCAGCACGGTGACCGCGTTGACCCGGTCGCCCTCGCGGTGCAGAGCCACCACCGGCGCGTTCATGATGACCTCGCCGCCGCCCTCGACGACCAGGTCGCGGCACTTCTCCCACATCATGCCCGGGCCGTACTTCGGGTACTGGAACTTGTCGATCAGCGTGGTGATCTTCGTCTGGCCCTTGGGCTGGAAGATCGCGTTCTTGATCGCGCCCATCAGCGAGAGGTTCTTGATCCGTTGCGCGGCCCAGTCGGCCTGGATCGAGGTGCCGGGGATGCCCCAGAGCTTCTCGGTGTAGGTCTTGAAGAAGATCCGGTAGAGCCGCCAGCCGAAGCGCGCGGCCACCCAGCCCTCGAAGTTGGTCTGGTCCTTCGGCGGCCGCACCCGCACCCAGGCGTAGGACATCACGCAGCGGATGGCTTCCAGGATGCCCAGGCCCTTAAGCGCGTTGCCGGCCTTGAGCGGGTAGTCGAACAGCTTGCCGCGGTACATGATCCGGCTCATCCGCGGCCGCTGCAGGAAGTCCTCCTCGGGCAGCACCTCGTGCCAGAACTTCTCCACCTCGGGCACCTTGGTGAAGAACCGGTGCCCACCGATGTCGAACCGCCAGCCGTCGCGCACCTCGGTGCGCGAAATGCCGCCGACCTGGTCGGAGGCCTCCAGCACGGTAACCGCGCGACCGCGACGCACCAGTTCGAGGGCGGCGGTCAGGCCCGCAGGTCCGGCCCCGATCACCACCACTGGGGCGTCGGTCGAGGTCTCCTCCAGCGACATGCGCACACTCCCCGGGTGTTGGCTGGACCCGCCAGGGCCCCTGCGGATTCTTTCGTGCTCTGCCCCAGAACACCGAATCGAGGCATGAGGAATTGGACACGTTTCGGTTCGTGCGGGGACACGATTCGATATCAGCCCCCGGAAGGCACCAGGTCAGCCGCGTCATCCGGGGCCGCAACGCCGTCGAACGGGTCCGTCAACCAGCCGTCGGGCAGCGCGACGCGCCGAGGTGACCCGGTGCGTCCGCGGGGTACTCCGACCGCCTCCGCCGGGAAGTCCTGGGCCAGGTCCAGCATGCCCAGCAGATCGTCCAACTCAGCCAGCGAGGACACCAAACCCAACGCTCGGCGCAGCGTGGAGCCCACCGCGAACCCCTTGAGGTACCAGGCGATGTGCTTGCGGATCTCGCAGCAGGCCCAGGTCTCCCTAGCGAACTGGCTGCGGCCCTCGCCAGCGGTATCAGCCGCCATCAGCCGGGCGTGCCGGCGCAGCGTGTCGGCCACCGTGCGCAGGTCCGGGTGGCCGGGATCTCCCCTCCCGGACAGCACCGCGGCCAGGTTGCCGAACAGCCAGGGGCGGCCCAGGCAACCCCGGCCGACGACGACGCCGGCGCAACCGGTGGCAGCCATCATCCGAACGGCGTCCGCGGCTTCCCAGATGTCGCCGTTGCCCAGGACGGGTGCGTCGATGTGCTCGACCAGACGGGCGATCGCCGACCAGTCCGCGGTACCCGAGTAGTGCTGGGCGGCGGTGCGGGCGTGCAGTGCCACCCACGTCACGCCCTCGGCGGCGGCAATCCGTCCGGCATCGAGATAGGTGAGCGTGTCCGCGTCGATGCCCATCCGCATCTTGATGGTCACCGGGATGCGGCCGTCGGCACCGGCCACCGCGGCAGCAATCACCCGGCCGAACAGCGTGCGCTTCCACGGCAGTGCCGCGCCGCCACCCTTGCGCGTCACCTTGGGCACCGGGCAGCCGAAATTCAGGTCGACGTGGTCGGCCAGGTCCTCGGCCACCACCAGGCGCACCGCGTCCCCGATGGACTGCGCATCCGAGCCGTACAGCTGCAGGCTGCGCGGAGACTCGTCGGCGTCGAAGGCGACCATCGCCCGGGTGGTCCGGTCGTTCTCCACCAGGCCACGGGCGGTGATCATCTCGTTGACGAACAGCCCGGGGGTCGTGCCGGGACCGGCCGGGACCACGGCCCGGGCGTGTTCGCGGCACAGGGACCGGAAGGCACGGTTGGTAATGCCGGCCATCGGCGCGAGCACGACGGGCGGGTTGACCTCGATGCTGCCCAGCCGGAGCGGGGCGAGGTCGGTCAGCACCCCACCAGTGTTTCAGCAGCCCGGCAGGTGTTCGTGCAGGTAACCGGGCAGCCGATCCAGGGAGACCCGCTCCTGCTTCATCGTGTCGCGCGCGCGCACGGTGGCGGCGTGATCGGTGAGCGTCTCGAAATCCAGCGTGACGCAGAACGGCGTGCCGATCTCGTCCTGCCGCCGATAGCGACGGCCGATGGCGCCGGCGTCGTCGTAGTCGATGTTCCACTCCCGGCGTAGTCGATCGGCCAATTTCCGCCCGCGCGGGGAGAGCTCGGGGTTGCGGGACAACGGCAGCACGGCGACCTTCACCGGGGCCAGTCGGTGATCCAACCGCAGCACGCTGCGGGTCTTCGGCACGCCGCGGGCGTCAGCCGCCCAGTCCTCGGACAACGCCGCGGTCAGGAACGCCAGCACGCAGCGGGACAGCCCTGCGGTCGGCGCGATCACGTAGGGCATCCAACGGGAGTTGGTCAGCTGGTCGAAGAAGCTGAGGTCCTTGCCGGACCTGTTGGAGTGCGCAAGCAGGTCCACGTCGGTGCGGTTGGCCAGGCCCTCGACCTTGCCCCAGGTCGCGTCGTCGAAGGCGAAGCGGTACTCGATGTCCACCGTGCGCACCGAGCCGGGCCGCCGCGGGTCGGCCACCCGGGCGTGTTGGCGCAGGTCCTGCTCGGGCAGACCGAGGTCGAGGTACCACTCCCAGCGCTGTTCGATCCAGTACCGGTGCCATTCGTCGTCAGTACCCGGCGGTACGAAGTAGGCCAGGCCCATCTGCTCGAACTCGTGGGTGCGGAACAGCGTGGTGCCGTGGCCGGCCTCGTTGCGGAACGACCGGCCGATCTGGCCGATGCCGAACGGTGGCCTGCGCCGCGCCGAGCGCACCACGTTCGCGAAGTTCATCAGGATGCCCTGGGTGGGATCCGGGCGCAGGTAGTGCACCACGTGCTCGCCGTCATCGAAGTCAAGCCGGGTGCGCACCGCGCCGTCCACCGGGTGTGGCTCGGCGAAGGCGCCCGCGCTGCCGCAGCTCGGGCAGCGAGCCGCGGCCAACGCGTCCAACCCTTCGGCCAGCGCCGCGACGTCGACCAGGACCTCGTCCACCCGCATCCGGCGCCGACAGACCTGACACTGCGTCAGTTGGTCACCGAAGCTGTCCGCGTGCCCGGAGGTCTGCCAGGCCGCGTCGGGCAGGATCAGCGCGGAGTCCAGGCCGACGACATCCTCCCGGCCCTGCACACAGGCCTTCCACCACTGCCGCTTGACGTTCTCCTTCAGCTCCACCCCCAGCGGGCCGTAATCCCAGCTGGAGCTGTACGCCTCGGTCGAGCCGTTGGCCCGGTCCCGGTAGATGCCCGCCGACGGGTACCCGAAACCACGCCGGCTGCCGAGTCCGACGATCTGTTCGATGCGGTCGGGGGACAACAGAAAACTCCGGGGTCATGAACCGGGGTGGGAAGGCGCTCACCTTACTCGCGAGAAGGAGACACGCACAGGCCCCTGCGGCCTGTTGCGGCCCTTGCCTCGACTACAGGTTTCGGTTGCCGGGACTGAAGGTTGCCGGGACTGAAGATCCACTAAACCGAGCGCACGATCTCGTAGGTGCACTCGATGTCCGGCAGGCGATTCATCAACGGCATGATCGCCTCGCGGATCAGCCCCGCGGTCAGCCCACGTCGGCCGCTGCCGATGTCGGTCCATTCGCAGGTCAACACCCAACGATCGGGGTCGTCGACCGCGCGCCCGAGTCGCCCGCGGACCCATCCCGGACGGGTGGCCAGGGCGGCCAGCGCCGCATCGACCTCGGCCAACAGCGCGGTCGGGTCGCCCGGCACAGGGAAGGCGACGACCAGCAACATGGCGGCCAGCGTGCCGGCTCGCTCGCCCGGGGCCTACGGCAGGAGACCGGCGCGGACCTGCGGCAGCCGGAACTACGGCAGGATTGGGCCCGTGGCACGGACACCCCCCAACCGACGACCCCGGCCGACCCCGGGTCGCTCTCCGGCAGGCGCTCGATCCCGACCGGGGCTGCCCGGGTCGACCTCGCGTCGCACCCCACCGCTGGTCCGGCCGGACGTCGCGGAGGAGAAGGTCGTCGTCAACAAGGTTGCGGCGGCCTCCGCGCCGGCCCTGGCCCGACTCATGGGACTGCCCCGATTCGTGGCCCCGATCATCGCCTTGGTGGTGTTGTTCGCCGGGTTGGCCGTGGGTGGCGTGGTCGGGCTGGCACTGCTGCTGGCCCTGGCCGGGACGCTCGGCTGGTTCCTGGCCGCGTTCTGGCCCATGACCCCCACGTCGGGACGGGTCTTGCGGTTGTCGGTGGTGTTGGGGCTGGTCCTGATCGCCATCCTCAATGTCCGCTGATTGAACGCGCGCTGAGCGTTTGACACACCGCCAACCTGTATTGACAATCATTTTCATGACGGTGGACGCGGCGGCGGTGCGTGGACTCACCGTCACCTACGGCCGTCGTCGGGTGTTGCACGCAGTCGACGCCCGATTCCCGGCCGGCGGGGTGAGCGTGTTGCTCGGACCCAACGGGTCGGGCAAGTCCACGCTGGTCAAGGCCATGCTCGGCCTGGTGCCCGCGGCCGCCGGTGAGGTGTCGTTGTTCGGCACCCCGGTCTCCCGGTTCCGGGACTGGCATCGGATCGGCTACGTCCCGCAGCGCAGCACAGCCACCACCGGGGTGCCCGCCACGGTGGCCGAGGTGGTGCGCTCCGGCCTGCTGGCCGGCGCCCCGTGGTGGCGACCGCTGGGCCGGTCCGGCGGTGCGGCGGTGACCGCGGCGTTGGCCGAGGTGGGCCTGGCCGATCGCGCCGCGGACAGCGTGGCGGCCCTGTCCGGTGGCCAGCAGCAGCGGGTGCTGATCGCCCGCGCGCTGGCCGGTCGCCCGGATCTGCTGGTGATGGACGAACCCATGGCCGGGGTGGACTTCAACCACCAGGAGGATTTCGCCGCCACGGTAGCCGCGGTGGCCGCGGCCGGGCGGACCGTGGTGCTGGTCGCCCACGAACTCGGTGCCCTGCGGGCCGATCGGGCGTTGGTGATGTGCGCCGGCGAGGTCATGCACGACGGTCCCCCACTGCCCGATCACGTCCCGTCCTGGCACGGGCATCATCACGTCTCGAGCGCCCCGCCCGGGGCCTGGCCGTGATGCCGGAGGTGCTGGCGCCGGCGTTCATGCAGCGGGCCCTGCTCGCTGCCCTGGCCGTCGGGCTGGCCGCACCGGCGATCGGCATCTACCTCGTGCAACGGCGCCTGGCGCTGCTTGGCGACGGCATCGGACACACGGCGTTGCTCGGGGTGGCGCTGGCCGCGTTATTGGGCACCGCCTCGATCCCGACCGCGGCCGTCGTCGCGGTGATCGGCGCGGTGATCATCGAGGTGGTCCGCACGCAGGGCCGGACCAGCGGGGATGTCGCCCTGGCGCTGTTGTTCTACGGCGGCATCGCGGGCGGCGTGTTGCTGTTCTCGTTGGCGCCGGCGGGCAGCGCGACCCGGTTGACCTCCTACCTGTTCGGGCAGATCACCACGGTGGCGCCACACGAACTGGGGGCGATCCTCGCGTTGGCCGCGGTGATCCTGGTGTTGACCATCGGCCTGGCCCCGCGGCTGTTCGCGGTCTGCCACGACGAGGAGTTCGCCCGGGTCTCCGGGCTGCCGGTGACCGCCCTGAACATCGGTATCGCCGCGCTGGCCGCCCTCACCGTGACCATCTCCATGCGGGTGGTCGGGGTACTGATGGTCAGCGCGCTGATGGTGGTGCCGGTGGCCACCGCCCAACTCATCACCCGCAGTTTCCGGGCCACTTTCGCGCTGGCGATCAGCCTCGGCACGGTCGCGGCGCTGAGCGGAGTGGTCGTCAGCTACTACGCTGACGTGCCGTCGGGACCGAGCATCGTGGTCCTGGCGATCGGCGGTTTCGCCGTCACCGCGACCGGGCTGGCCCTGACCGGCGTGGTGCGCCGAAGATCGGTACGAAACGAGGTGATGGCATGACGACCGGCGCAGTGCCTCAGCGCGCCACCCGCCAGCGAGCCGCGGTCTCCGCAGTGCTCGACTCCGTCTCGGACTTCCGCAGCGCCCAGGAACTACACGACCTGTTGCGTCACCAGGGCGAGAACGTCGGGCTGACCACCGTCTACCGCACGCTGCAGTCGCTGGCCGAGGCCGGCCAGGTGGACGTGCTGCGCACCGACGACGGCGAATCCATGTACCGCCGGTGCAGCTCCGGACACCATCACCACCTGGTGTGCCGGGAATGCGGCCGAGCGGTCGAGGTGGCCGGCCCCGCAGTGGAGAAGTGGGCCGACCAGGTGGCGGCGGCGCACGGGTTCACCGACGTCACGCACACCGTGGAGATCTTCGGGCGCTGCCCGGAGTGTTCCTGAGCGCGGGGTCAGGACGCGGCCGGCGGCGGCGGGTTGGGTACCGCTCCCCCGTAGCGCCGGTCGCGGGAGGCGTACACCTCGATGGCGTGCCAGAGGTGGCGGCGATCGAAGTCGGGCCAGAGGGTGTCCAGGAACACGAGTTCGGCGTACGCGCTCTGCCAGAGCAGGAAGTTCGAGGTGCGCTGCTCCCCGGAGCTGCGCACGAACAGGTCAACGTCGGGTAGGTCCGGCTCATCGAGGTAGCGGGCGAAGGCACGCTCGTCGACCTTGTCCGGGCGGAGCTTCCCGGCGGCCACGTCGACGGCCATGGCCCGGGCCGCGTCCACGATCTCCGCCCGCCCGCCGTAGTTCACGCAGAACTGCAGGGTGATCTTGTCGTTTGCCACGGTGCGGCGTTCGGCATCCTCGAGTTCGTTGATCACACTGCGCCACAACTTGGGTCGCCGACCGGCCCAGCGCACCCGCACCCCCATCGCGTCCAGCTCGTCGCGGCGACGGTGGATGACGTCGCGGTTGAAGCCCATCAGGAAGCGCACCTCATCCGGAGTGCGCTTCCAGTTCTCGGTGGAGAACGCGTACGCGCTCAGGCACTGCACGCCGATCTCGATGGCGCCGCAGATGACGTCCAGCAGCGCCGCCTCGCCGGCCTCGTGGCCGACCGTGCGGGCCAGCCCGCGCTGCTTGGCCCAGCGGCCGTTGCCGTCCATCACGATCGCCACGTGCCGCGGGACCAGTTCCTTGGGCAGCTCCGGTGGCCGGGCGCCGGACGGGTGCGGCGGTGGGGCCGCGTACTGCTGCTTACTCATGCCGACGTGGGGGCGTCTGTCGATGTCACGGTGCGTTCCACGTGGCGCAGCGAGCGCAGCCCGCGCTCGAGATGCCACTGCAGGTAGGCGGCCACCAGGCCGCTGCCCTCCCGCCGCGCCCGGTCGCCGCTGGCCTCGGCGGTTTCCCAATCCCCGGTGCGCAGCGCGTCGAGCAGGGTCAGGGTCTCCGCGCCGGGCGCGGCACAGGCCGGCGGTCGGCAGGACGCGCACACCGCGCCGCCGCCGGGCACGGTGAAGAACCGGTGCGGGCCCGGCGCGCCACATCCGGCGCACTCGGCAAAACTCGGCGCGTAGCCGCCCAATGCCAACGAACGAACCAGGTAGGCGTCCAGCAGCAGCACCGCGTCGCGGGGGGTGTCGGCGAGTGCCCGCAGCCCGCCGACCAGCAGCAGGTACTGGCGCAGCGCCGGGTCGCCCTCGTTCTCGGAGAACCGCTCGGCGGCCTCGAGCATCGCGTTGCCTGCGGTCCACCGGGCGTAGTCGCGGGACAGGCGCCCTCCAAACGCGTCCAGGGTGACCACCTGGGTGGCGATGTCCAAGGTGCGCCCGGTGACCAACTGCAGGTCCACGTGTTGGAACGGCTCCAACCGGGCACCGAACCGCGACGAGGTGCGCCGCACCCCCTTGGCCGCCACCCGGATGCGACCGTGCCGGCGGGTCAGCAGGGTGATGATCCGGTCGGCCTCGCCGAGGGAGTGCGTGCGCAACACCACACCGGTGTCGCGGTAATAGGCCACCGCTGCATTCTCCCGTGTCGGAGGCCTCCGGGGCACTCGGCGGGGCCGGGATTCTGCGTGTCATCCGCCGGGCAGCCCGGCCAACCGCTCCTCCAGGAACTGACGTTCCGTCAAATTGGAGGTGAGCGCCAACGCCTCCCGGTACGCCCGCCGGGCCTCGGCGATGCGTTCCAGTCGGCGCAGGAAGTCGGCGCGGGCTGCGGCCAGGTAGCCGTAGCCGGCCAGCTGCGGTTCGTCGGCCAGTGCGTCCACTGCGTCCAGGCCGGCGGCCGGTCCGTCGGCGAACCCGATGGCCACGGCCCTGTTCAGGGCCACCACCGGGGACGGCCAGACCGCGTGCAGGGTGTCGTAGAGCCCGACGATCCGCGCCCAGTCGGTGACCTCCCAGTGCGCAGCCGCGTCGTGGACCGCGGCGATCGCGGCCATCAACGTGTAGCGGCCGGTGGGCCGCCCGGCCAGCGCGAACCGGACCAGCGCGAGGCCTTCGTCGATCGCGGCCCGGTCCCAGGCGGTGCGGTCCTGATCGGCGAGCAACAACAACCGGCCCTCGGCGTCGGTACGGGTGGCCCGCCGCGCGTCGGTGAGCAGCAGTAAGGCGAGCAGACCGGCGACATCGGCGTCGTCCGGCAACAGCGTGCGCAGCAATCGGGCGAGGTCCAGCGCGCGCTCGGTGAGCTCGCGGCGGACCAACGCGTCACCCACCGGGGCGGTGTGCCCGGTGGTGAACAACAGGTGCACTACCTCGCAGACGCCGGCCACCCGCTCGCGGATATCCCCCGCCTGCGGGACCCGGTAGGGAATGCGCGCTCCGGTGATCTTCTTCTTGGCCCGGGTGATCCGGGCGGCCATGGTGGGTTCGCTGACCAGGAAAGCCCGCGCGGTATCCGCGGTGGACAGCCCGCACAGCAGCCGCAGGGTCAGCGCGACCTGCGCGTCCGGGTTCAATGCGGGGTGGCAGCAGGTGAAGATCAGTCGCAGTCGGTCATCGGCGACCGGGCCGGCCTGCTCGGTCACTTCCGGGCCGGGTTCGACGTCGTCATCGAGCAGCAGCGGCAGCAGACGCCGGGCGGTGTGCGCGCGGCGCAGCTGGTCCAGCGCCCGTCGCCGTGCGGTGGTGGTCAGCCAGGCACCGGGGCGTTCCGGGATGCCGTCGGTGGCCCACGCGGTCAGAGCTTTTGCGTAGGCGTCCTGCACGCACTCCTCGGCCAGGTCCAGGTCGCGGGTGACGCGCACCGTCGCGGCGAGCACGAAGGCCCACTCCCGACGGTGCGCGTCAGCCAGCGCCGTGGCGACCGCGGCCGAACCGTGGTCCGGCGGCACCGTCAGGACTGGTCGAAGACCATCACCGGACGCACCTCGACGCCGCCGAAGCGGTGCGGGACCTGCTTGGCGATCGCGATCGCCGCGTCCAGGTCCGTGGCCTCGATCAGGTAGTAGCCCCCGAGGGCTTCCTTGGTCTCGGCGAACGGACCGTCGGTGACGACCGTGCCGTTGCTCCGGATCGAGGTGGCGGTGCCGGTCGGCTGCAGGGCGTTGCCGCCCTTGATGGCCGCCCCGTTGGCCTCCCCGAAGGCCATGTGGTCCTTCATGCCCTGCGCCCAGGCTTCGGCGCCGCCCTGCTCCCAGCCGGCCTCGTCCTCGTAGATCAGCACCAGGTATTCGGCCATGTCATTCACCCTCCGCTTGTGGGGGTCCGGCTGACCCCGCTGTCTCCTCGACGCACGAGCGACGTCGAGATCGACAGCCTCGGCAGAGATTCTTTCCCGGATCAGTGCTGGGGCGGCAGTGGGATGCCGGTGACGGTGCTGGTGCCGGGGTCGGTCCACGTCGAGCCCG
>DASQPJ010000261.1:0-4890 GCA_035644015.1 Sporichthyaceae bacterium | reverse complement strand
CGGGCACGTGTTCGGGTTGGGCCGCGGACTGACCAACCATCAGCCGGCCCTCACACAACTGACGGCGTTCGTGGTGCTCGGGGTTGTCGTGCTCACCGCATTCTGCTGGGCGGATCGGGCGGCGCGACCGGTCGTGCTGGTGCTGGTGGTCAACCTCGTGGTGTTGCTGGCGAGCCCGACGTTCTTCCAGCATTACGCCGCACTCGTGGCGGCCCCGGCAGCGGTCGTGGTGGGCATCGGACTCGCTCTGGTTCTGCGCCGGATCCGGGTCCCCGCCCTGCTTCCCGCCACAGTGGGGGCCATCATCATCGGCGCTGGGTTGACCGCCCTTAGCCCGGTGGGCAAGCACGTCCCGGAGAGCTTCACCGCCCTCGCACCGCCGGGCTGTGTGGCCTCCGACGACCCGACCGTCCTGGTCCAGCTGGACCGGCTCAGCAGCGACCTGCGCGCGGGGTGTGTCGTCCCCGTGGACGTTTCCGGGATCACCTACGACACCCTGAGCCAGGACGGCCTGACGCGGCGTCATAATAAATCCTGGCAACACTTTCTGCGCGACTACTTGGTGACCGGTCAGTCCTTCGTCCTCGCCCGCACGTCCGCCGACCACATCACCACGGCCATCGCGAACGAACTCACCACCCATCAGGCACTGGCCGTCGGCAACGGACTGACTCTGCGGCGCGGTGGGGGTACCTGATCAACCGGTGAGCTCGTAGCCCTGCTCGAGCAGGGCGCGCGCGTTGCGGCCGAGCCGGTCGCCGACCTCCGCGGTGGCCTGTCCGGCCAGCATCCGCGCGTAGGAACCCTCCAGGATGATGCCGAGCCGATAGCAGGCCAACACGATGAACCAGGTGACGTCGGTGACGTCGCGGCCGGACTGCTCGGCGTACCGCGCGACGACCACGTCCTGCGGCGGCAGGCCGGGCATCACCACCTTGGCGACCGTGGCGGGTCGGGCGGGCCAGGTGGCCAGCAGATGCCCGAGGTCGAGCAGCGGGTCGCCGACCGTGGCGAGCTCCCAATCCACGAAGGCCACCAGTTCGGGGGCGTCGCGGCGGATCAGCACGTTCGCGAAGTGCACGTCGCCGTGCAGCAGGCCGGGCTGCCACGTCGCCGGCCGGTGTTCGGTCAACCACGTCCCCACCTCGTCCACGTGCGGCAGGGACGGGCCCGGGTAGTTCGCGATCTCGGCGTAGGAGTCCAGTTGCCTGCGCCAGCGGCCCACCTGGCGCTCCAGCCAACCCTCGGCCCGGCCGAAATCGCTCAGCCCGCGCGCGGCCAGGTCGACCCGGCCGATCGCCGCCATGCCGTCGACCATCGACAGCCCGAGCCGGTACTGCCACGCCGCGTCGGCGGCGAGCCGTTCGGGCATCTCCTCCGACGGGTTCACCCCGTCGACCGGCTCCATCAGATAGAACGCCGCACCGAGCACGTCCTCGTCGGGACAGGCCGCGATCAACCCCGGATGCGGGACGTCACTGCCGGCCAACGCCGCCAGCACCCGCGCCTCCCGGCGCATGGTCTCGTCGCTGTTGGCGCGCTTGTGCAGCGGTGGCCGGCGTAGCACGTAGTCCCGGCCCGCCCGGGTGAAGCGCAACAGGATGTTCTGGGTGCCGCCGGTCAGCTGCACGACCTCGGTGATCGGGCCGGCACCCAGGCCTCGACCGTCCATCCAGGCGGCCAGCCGCTCCAGGTCCACGACGATGCCCGGTCTAGCGGGGCACTGCGGTATTCGGGCAGCCCGAGGGCGGTAACTCCGGCAGGTTGAACGGCAGGTCGATCGGGAACCCGTTCTGAATGTTCCAGGTCACGCTGAGGTACTCGGCCCCGCCCGAGCTCTTCACCAGCATCGGGCCCTTCGCGACCGAGGCCTGGCCCACCGGCTGCGGGGTCGCGTCGGTGCAGCTGTGCTGCATGGTGATCTCCCCGCGCACGGGGATGATCTGGGTCGGCCAGTACGGGAAGTACCAGCCGCTGTTGTAACCCGCCGGCAGCGTGTGCCGGTAGATCACGATCTGGGAGTGGTCGGTCACGTCGATGCGCTGCGAGCTGCTCATCACGCCGGAGGCGAGCGCCGTGGTCTCGCCCTCCGCGCCGGCCGGGCATCCCTTGGCCGGGGTCACCGGGTTACCGACCTCGCCGGGGTTCGACTCCTCACCGGAGATGATGTCGCCGGCCTGCGGCGAGGTCGGCTCCCGGTGCAACTGCCCGTCGGTCTGCGGCACACCGATCGCCTCGGACCTCACGGTGTAGAACTCGATCTGCACCGAGGAGGTGTTCGCGGTGACGCCGGTCAGCGTCCCGGCCTTCTTCGAGCGGGCGACGTAGTAGGCGGGGTAGGCACGCCAGACCTGCTGCGCTGTGCAGGACGGGAAGTTGGTCAGGTCGCCATCCACGTTCCCGTGCATGGCAATCACGGTGGACGGACCGTGCCAGGTAATGACCTCGCCCGGGTCCAGGACGTGGCGCTGGATGGTGAGCCGCTTCCCGGCTTCCAGCGGGTAGGTGAACGCGCCGAGGGCGATCCCGGCGATGACCACCCCGACATCGCCGATGGGTGGGGCCTCCTCCGCCGGCGCAGGCGTCGCGACCGAGAGCGCCAGCGCGCTGGCGAGGAGCGGGATTGAGACGGACCGCAGCATGCACGACTCCTGAAAAATCAGTCCACGATCGATGCCGGGCAGTCCGTGGGCGGCGGACCGGGCACGGCATCCGGGATGACCACCGGGTAGGCGTTCGGAATGTTGAAAACGACCAGGAAGAACTCGGCCGTGTCGGTGCCGTTGTTGACCAGCAGTTGTGGATCCCCATCCGCGGAGGACAAACGGGCCTGGCCGAGCCGGGCCGGGGTGCCCGACCCGCAGTCCTGACGTAGCACGAGCGAACCCTTGACCGGCAACACCAGGGCCGGGTCGGGGAGGAAGTGCCAGCCGGTCGAGGCGCCGGGTGCCAACGTGTAGCGGTACACGGCCACCTGGCCGTGGTCGATGGTGTTGATCCGCGCGCCGGCGGTGGCGATCCCGCTCACCACCTCCACCGGGGATGCGGCATTGCCCGCGGGACAGCCCGAGGCCGGCTGCGGGTCGGGTTCCGGCGGGCCCTGCTCGCTCTCCCGGTGCATCTGGTCCGCCCGCGGCGGCAGGCCG
Organism: Sporichthyaceae bacterium; assembly: GCA_035644015.1. Taxonomy (GTDB): domain Bacteria; phylum Actinomycetota; class Actinomycetes; order Sporichthyales; family Sporichthyaceae; genus DASQPJ01. The sequence goes on along the minus strand of DASQPJ010000261.1, from coordinate 1,744 downwards.
GGGACGTCGGAGATGACGGCCACCACGTCAATGGGGGCGTCGGTCTGGTTGGCGGTGACACCGCTCAGGTTCCCGGTGTGCCGGGAGCGGGGCAGCCAACTCGCCTGACCGGAGGCCATCGGGTACTGCAGCGCGCAGGTCGGGTAGTTCACCAGGTCGCCCTGCTGCGGGATGACCACGACCGTGGAGGGCCGCTTGCCCCAGCGAATGATCTCGCCCGGCTTGAGCGTGTACCGCTCGACGGTGAGCTTCTTGCCGCCCTCGATCGGGTAGTCGTACGCGCCGAGCGCGACGCCGCCGCCCACCACGACACCGCCCAGACCGCCGATCTGGTTCGGGACCGCAGCGCTCGGGGCTGCCGCGGCGAGCAGCAGCGAGCCCGCGAGCAGCGGTATCGCAGCGGTGTGGCGCATGCCTCAACTGTAGGCGTCGTGCCACCGCCACCACTGATACGGCGCCTCCTGCGGGTAGCCCTGCGGCGAGTCCTCCCACTCCTCCTGCCGGCCGAGCGCGGTGATGTCCAGGTAGCTCCAGGTGCCACCCATCGCCTCGTCGCCGCGCCAGTTCACGAAATAGGTGCGGAACACCTGGTCGCCCTCGCGGATGAACGCGTTGGTGCCGTGCCACTCGTCGACGTCGTGGTCGGTGTCGAAGTCGTCGGTGATGGTGAACCACGGCATGGTCCAGCCCTTCTCGGCCTTGATCCGGGCCAGGTCGGCCTGCGGGCCGCGAGAGGCGAACACCAACGTGGTGTCCCGGGCGTTCAGGTGCGCCAGGTGCGCAACCTGGTCGGCGACCATCGAACAACCGGGGCAGCCGTTCTCCGGCCAGCCGTGCACGCCCGGGTCCATGAAGGCGCGGTAGACGATCAGCTGACGGCGCCCGGCGAACAGGTCGAGCAGGCTCACCCGGCCGGCCGGACCGTCGAACGCATACGGCTTGTCGACCGGCAGCCACGGCATCCGACGGCGCTGCGCGGCCATCGCGTCCTTGGCCTTGGTGAGCTCCTTTTCCTTGACCAGCAGGGCATTGCGGGCCTCGTCCCATTCGGCGCGGGACACGATCGCGGGCGTCTGCATCACGCCAAAGTCGGTGTTGACAGTCACGAGATCTCCTTCAGTCCGTCGATGCTCAACAGGTACGCGCCCGGCGCGTGGTCAGTGCCGACCGCGAGCGCCGCGAGGTGCTTGCCGGCGTGTTCCGGACGCAGCGCGGGGCCCATCCGGCGCAGTTGCTCCGCCACCTCGACTCCTTCCCGCCGGGCATAGGCGGCTACCGCCATCGCGCCGAGGTCGGTCTCCGGGGTCAGTGTGGGCAGGATCGAGACGATCCGGATGCCGAGCTCCGCCCGCGCGGACTCCCCCGCGGCGTAGCCGGCCAGGAAGCGGACCATCGCCTTGGCGCCCGCGTAGCCGCCGCTGAGCGGCGAGCCGTGCACGGCCGCACCGCTGGACATGGCGATCACGGTGCTGCCGGAGTCCAGCGGCAGCAGCAGCGCCTCGCGCAGCCAGTGGAAGGCCTGTTGCACGTCCACCTCCCAGGGGCGGCTGAACGCCTCCCAGGACTGCTGCTGCAGCGGACGCATCAACGGCGGGGCACCCGCGTTGAGGACCAACGTGCGCGGTCGGTGGCGCTCGAGGATGGTGCCGGCCACCACCGGATCCGCGGCGTCGGCCACCACCGGGGTGAGCCGGTCGCCGAGTTCGGTGCGCAGCGCCTCCAGTCGCTCACCGTCGCGGGCGAC
>DASQPJ010000260.1:0-7419 GCA_035644015.1 Sporichthyaceae bacterium | reverse complement strand
CAGGCCCCGGGGCGTTCGTCGAGCTGTGTGGTGACTAGCCGCCGAGGCCGAGGCCACCGAGGCCCAGGCCAGTGGTGAGGCCCGTGACCGTCTGGCCCACGCCGGAGACCAAGTTCGACGCGCCGGCCGAGTTCGGCGGCGCGGACGTGGAAGTCGACGCCTTGGCGTCGGGAGCCACCTGGCTGACCACGTCGCCCACGATCGGCAGGCTCTTGAGCGTGTCGGTGACCGGCTTCAGCGTGCTGTCCAGTGTGTCCGTGACCGGCTTAGTGGCGCCCGTCAGCGTGCTGCCGAGACCCGGCACCACCCCGTCGACGGTGGTCCCCACCGTGTCGACCAGGCCACCCACCACACCGGAATCCGACGACGAAGCGCCCCCGCTGTTGCCGTTGGACGGGTTCGTGGGGCCCTGGCTGCCACCGGCGGTGCTCCCGCCGGTGTGCTGACGCGGGACCGTGGTGCCCGAGGCGGGCGCCTGGTGGTCCGCGGTGTGCTCGGAGATACCGGTGACCCGCGGGGCCGCGTCGGACAGCGCCGAGTTCACGGCCTGGCCGATCTCGACCGGGTTGGCGACCGGGGCTACCTCGGCGGTGTTCGGGGCAACCCGACCCAGCGAGTCCAGCCCGGTGCCGTGCGGCAGGACGACCGGTGCGACCAGCACCATTGCCTTGAGTGCGAGCAACAGCGCACCGGAAATACCGGCCACCATCGCGGTCTGGCCCAACACCTTGACCGGCCCTTCGGCCGCCCCCCGGTGCTTGGTGATCGCGGCGCCCCGGCTGACCCCTGCCGGCTTCCGCAATGCGAAGTCGCTCATGATTCCCCACCCCTGGAGATTGCCCGTGTCTAGCTACGTCATCAGGAGCCAGAATAGAGACGTTGCGCGACCACATGAATGACTGCCAATAGAGCTTGACCCAAGGTCTACCGGGCGCCGTATCGATTGGCTTCGAACCACCCCATACCCCTGTGACCTGCACAGATGGGGAGCGAAACGGACAAACCCGGACGAAATTGCGCGCGTAGCGTGAATTACCGAGAGCGCTGCGTCACAGTGTCAAGAATTGGTCAATGGTATCGACGCCAGACGACAATGACGACAAATGCCAGCGCCACTCCGCCGGCAATTGCCACCTTATCCGTCTTCAGGCTGCCGTCGGGGTTCACCACAATTCCCTTGGCCCGGGATTTGGCTTTGGCGGCCACGTTCTTCGGCGCCACACGCTCGGCAATGGCATCGATGGTGACGGCGAGCTGCGCGCGGGCGGTCTCGATCTGGGCCTCCAACGCCTCCGGATCGCTGCTGCCCACCGATGCTCCCTGCTCGTCACCGCCCGGCTCCCGCGCGCCGGCCGGGGGTCAGTCTGGCAGGTCCGCGACATTCCGGGCGCCCCGGCTCGCCTCCCTCCCCGAGCCCCCGGCAGGAAGATCAGTACTGCCCCCGGGTGAAGATGGCTGCAACCGATTTCAGGGAGCCCCCATGTCCGTGCGTCTGTCTCCCGGCGACCCCGCGCCGGACTTCACACTGCTCGACGCCGACGGCAACAAGGTCACGCTGGGCGACTTCAGTGGGAAGCGCGTCATCCTCTACGTCTACCCCGCCGCGATGACCCCCGGCTGTACCACGCAGGCGTGTGACTTCCGGGACAACATCGCCCGGGTATCCGCGGCCGGGTACACGGTGCTGGGCCTGTCCCCGGACAAGCCGGAGAAGCTGGCCAAGTTCCGCGAGCGCGACGCCATCCCGTTCCCGCTGCTCTCCGACCCGGACAAGGCCGTGCTCACCGCCTACGGCGCGTACGGGGAGAAGACCAACTACGGCAAGACCGTGATGGGCGTCATCCGCTCGACGTTCGTCATCGACCCCGAGGGCAAGATCGAGAGCGCGCAGTACGGGGTGAAGGCCACCGGCCACGTCGATCGCCTGCTCGCCCAGCTCGCCATCTGAGCTCGCCTTCTTCCGGGACGTCCGACGGAACGAGGGCTATAGCCCACATTCGGTCGGACGTTGCGCGGGGTTAGGGTCGCTCGCGTAGCGGGAGTGGCGGAATTGGCAGACGCGCCAGACTTAGGATCTGGTGTCTTCGGACGTGGGGGTTCAAGTCCCCCCTCCCGCACAGCTCGTTGAGCGTTGCGCCGCAGGTCACGGGCTTGTAGTTCATTTGTCGCGACGGCGGAGCGGCCCCGGAAGTCACGGGCCGGCCGGTCGAGCGGTAGTCTGACGCTGGGTCACATCAACGCTCCGGCTGGTGCTCAGAGACAAGGGTCGCCGAACTCGCAGTCCTCCCCGTCCCACGGCAGGAAATGGTGAGGGTGGTGATGGTGGAAGGGGCGTCCGGGGGGGCCTTGTGGACCCTGGGCCCCGGCGGGGCCCTGCGATCCGGGGTTGCCCTGCGGGCCTGGCGGACCTGCCGGGCCTTGGGTGCCGGTCCCGATTCCCTCGTACACGTACCCGGCGCCCTGGGAGGTGCTGGCGCCGACATTCGCGAAGGGGGCGCCCAGTACCACGGTGTCCCCCGAGACCGCCACCGAGGCGCCGAGGTCATCTTTGGCGGCGCCGTCGGAGGCGGTCAGCTTCGCGGTCTGGGTCAGGGACCCGGCCCACCCGGCGGTGGGTTTGACGTACACGTACCCGGCCCCCTGGGTGAGGTTGGCACCGATCTGCGCGCCGGGGGCGCCCAGGACCACGCTGTCGTCCGAGACCGCCACCGAGAAGCCGAGGAGATCGTTGGCGGCGCCGTCGGAGGCGGTCAGCTTCGCGGTCTGGGTCAGGGACCCGGCCCACCCGGCGGCGGGTTTGACGTACACGTACCCGGCCCCCTGGAAGGTGTTGGCGCGGGAGGTGCCCAGGACCACGGTGTCCCCCGAGACCGCCACCGAGGTGCCGAGCTGATCGTCGGCGACGCCGTCGGAGGCGGTCAGCTTCGCGGTCTGGGTCAGGGACCCGGCCCACCCGGCGGCGGGTTTGACGTACACGTACCCGGCGCCCTGGGAGGCGCTGGCGACGCCGATATCCGCCTGGAGGGCGCCCAGGACCACGGTGTCCCCCGAGACCGCCACCGAGGAGCCGAGGTTATCTTGGGCCGCGCCGTCGGACGCGGTCAGCTTCGCGGCCTGGGTCAGGGTCGCCGAACCCCCGGTGGGTCTGACGTACACGTACCCGGCCCCGCCGATCTGCGCGTCGGGCGCGCCCAGGACCACGGTGTCCCCCGAGACCGCCACCGAGAAGCCGAGCCCATCGTTGGTCGCGCCGTCGGAGGCGAGGAGTTTGGCCGATTGGACGAACGGGTCGACGGTGAGGGGGTAGTGGGCCGCGGTGTCCTGGACGTGGACGAGCAGGCGCCCGCCGGTCAGGTCGAGGTGGGCCGGTAGGTGTGTCCCGGTGGCGTCGCGCACGTCCAGGCCCCGGTAGGCCAGGGTCGCCGCGCCACGGGTGAGGATGACCCCGCGGCCCCCGGGTTCGGTGTGCCCGGTCAGGCTGCCCGGCGCGCCCAGGGCGAGGGTCAACGCCCGGGCGGGGTCACCGGCAGGAGGTGAACCGAGGGTGAAGCCCTGCTCCAACCCGGCGGGGCCGTTGACGTACCACTCGCTGATCGGGCCACGGGCGTAGCTGACCCGGTTCGCCGAGGTGACCGGCGCTGCGGCGGGTACCGGGGAAAGGCCGGCTCCGTGACCCACAGCGCTCAACCCGAGCCCGAAGCCGGCGCCGCCGGTGGAGACCACGGCGCCGGTGGGCGTGAACCGCGCCGTGAACCCCTGACGGGGGTTGGAGATCGAGGCCGCCGAACGGGCGGCGGGGTCGGCCCAATACTTGGAGTCGTCGCGGCCCAGATCCCCCGAGAGCACGCCCTGATCGGCGGTGGGCAACTTCGACCAGTCCGAGCCCGACCGCTCGGATCTCTCCCCGGGGTGAGCACCGGCGCCAGGGCGCACCTGGGCGGCCGCGACCGCGTGGGTGAGCGCGCGCGGCGCCACGACGGCGGGGGTCAGCAGCATCGCTGCGACGGCCCCGAACACCACGACCGGGCCGCGACCGCGACCAAAGCACCTGCGTTCCATCTGCTCCCCCGAACCCGTGGACACCCGTGCGCGACACCGCGCTGGGCCGGGTGCAGCGACACACCGGTCCAGGACGTATCAGGTCAGACCCGGGGGTGGCCCTCAAGATCGTTGACCCGCCCGGGTGAGCACTGCAGGCCGGTTGGGCGCCGGGATGGCCCCGACAAGACGGGCGGGCAAGCGGAGAACCGCGGCTCGGCCGGTGCCGCGGCGTCAGGTCGCCAGAAGTGACGCTCCATCACTTCGGGCTGGTCACACAGTGGTCACAGAAATCTCGCAAACGCCGGTGACGACCGGTTTGCCTCGGATCACCAACCTTCGGGATCTGGCCTCTGAGCAGCCCAAATACAGGCATGTAGGTATCTCACGGTTACCGGCCGACATCGCGCCGTCGGAGTTCAAGTCCCCCCTCCCGCACAGACCTTTGCCGACCATCTGGTCACCCGCTCGTTCGTGACACCGCAACGAGCCGGGTAGCGCCCTCCGTGGAGGCCAGTGCGGGGACCGGTAGCGGGCTGAACCAGCGCAGGCGCTGGCTGTTGGCGACCACGAACACCGAACTGAACGCCATGGTGGCCCCGGCGATCAGCGGGTTGAGCAACCCCGCCGCGGCCAGCGGAATCGCGGCGACGTTGTAGGCGAACGCCCAGAACAGGTTGCCCTTGATGACCCGCAGCGTGCGCCGGGCCAGCCGGATGGCGTCGGCGGCGGCCAACAGGTCTGCACGCATCAAGGTGATGTCGCTGGACTCGATCGCGACGTCGGTGCCGCTGCCCATCGCGACCCCGAGGTCGGCCTTGGCCAGCGCGGCGGCGTCGTTCACACCGTCCCCGACCATCGCCACCACGCGGCCCTGCGCCTGCAGTGTCCTGATCACCTCGAGCTTCTGCTCGGGCAGGACCTCGGCAATAACCTCGGTGATGCCGACCGCGTCGGCGACCGTGCGGGCGGTGCGCGGGTTGTCCCCGGTGAGCAACACCGGGCGCAGCCCGAGCCGCGCGAATTCCCGAATCGCCGCCGCCGAGGTCGGGCGCACCGCATCGGCGACGACCAGCACGCCACGCACCGCACCGTCCCAGCCGACCCACACCACGGTGCGACCGGCGCTCTCGGCCCGCTCGGCCGCGGCGAGAAGTTCCGTATCCGCAGAACGCATCTGACGCTGTGTCATCCAGGTCGCGCGTCCCACGCTGACCATTGCCCCGTCGACGACGCCGTGCACCCCCTGCCCACCGATGGCCATGAAGTCCTCGACGGCGGCCAATGGGCCGCCGGCGCGAGCGGCGTCGGCAATCGCGCGGGCGATCGGGTGCTCCGAAGCATCCTCGACCGCGCCGGCCAGGGCCAGCACCCGCGCGGGGTCCTCGCCCGGCGCGGCAAGGGTGTCGAGCAGACTCATCCGCCCGGTGGTGACCGTGCCTGTCTTGTCCAGCACGATCGTGTCCACCCGGCGGGTGGACTCCAGGATCTCCGGGCCCTTGATCAGCAGGCCGAGCTGCGCGCCGCGGCCGGTGCCGACCATCAACGAGATGGGGGTGGCCAGGCCCAGGGCACAGGGGCAGGCGATGATCAGCACCGCCACGCCCGCGGTGAACACCCGCGCCGCGCTCACGCCGTGCCCGGCCCAGAATCCGAGCGTGCCGACCGCGAGCGCGATGACCACCGGCACGAACACCGCGGAGATCCGGTCGGCCAGCCGCTGCACCGCGGCCTTACCGTTCTGCGCCTCGTCGACCAACCGGGCGATCTGGGCCAACGCGGTGTCCGCGCCGACCTTCCTCGCCTCGACCACCAGCCGCCCGCCCGCGTTGACCGTCGCCCCGATCACCGCGTCGCCGGGACCGACCTCGACCGGGACGGACTCCCCGGTGACCATTGAGGCGTCCACGGCAGAGGTGCCCGCCACGATCACCCCGTCGGTGGCGATCTTCTCCCCCGGCCGGGTCACGAACTGCTCGCCCACCGCCAGCTCACCGATCGGGATCCGGTGCTCGACCCCGTCGCGCAGCACCGCGACATCCTTCGCGCCGAGGTCGAGCAGGGCCCGCAACGCCGCCCCGGACCGGCGGCGGGCACGGGCCTCGAAGTAGCGACCGGACAGGATCGCCGCGGTCAACCCGGAGGCCACCTCCAGGTAGATCTCGTCGGTGCCGGCGCGTCGGGAGAGGAGGTGGAAGCCCATGGTCATGCCCGGTTGCCCGGCGTCGCCGCGGAACAACGCCCACAGCGACCAGCCGAACGCCGCGCTCACCCCGACACTGACCAGGGTGTCCATGGTGGCCACGCCGTGGCGCAGGTTGGTCCACGCGGCGCGGTGGAACGGCGCGGCCCCCCACACCGCGACCGGCGCGGCCAGCGTGAGGGCGGCCCACTGCCAGTTTGTGAACTGCAGGCCGGGCACCATCGACATCGCGATCACCGGGACCGCGAGCGCCACGCTCACCAGCAGCCGTTGGCGCAGGGCGCGCAGCGCGCGGGCCTCCTCGGAGTCCTCCACGTCGGCGGCCGTCGTTGGATCGGCAGTTCGTGCGTCGGGCTGGGGCGGGCGCACGGTGTAGCCACCCAGCGATTCGATCACCGCGACCAGCTCCGCCACCGGCATCGACTCCGGGATCTGCACGCGGGCCTTCTCGGTGGCGTAGTTGACGCTCGCCGAGACGCCGTTCAGACGGCCCAGTTTGCGTTCGATCAGGACCGCGCAGGAGCTGCACGTCATCCCGGCGATCGACAGATCCACGGTGCGGGTCGGGGCCGGCGGACCCAGGTCGGTGTTCTGGGTCATGAGGGGCCCACCCCCTGATTCGTGGGGTCGGCGGCGGGCTGAGCAGGTTGTGATACGTCGAACGTGTACTCGGCGGTGCGGACCTGACCCTGTTCGGAGAAGTCCAAGAACAGTCGGTAACGGCCCGCGGCGGGGAACTCGACGCCGAAGGTGAGCGTCGGCCCGCCGAACTGCCCCGGTTGCCCGGTCACCTGCGGGTGGGCGTGGGCGAAGCCGAGATCGTCGCCGCGCAGCACGACCAGGTGCCCGAACGCTCCCAGGTAGGGGTCGAGGTCGCCCAGCGGGGCGCCGTCGCGGGAGAAGGTGAACGTGACCGTGCTCGAACCGGGACCCGCGGGTACCCCACCGGCCTCGACCCGGTAGCCGCCCTCGGTCCACACCGTCTGCGGCCCCGGTGCCGGGTGCGGCGCGTACACCCCGGCGACGGCCAGATCCGCGCCGAGCACCAGCGGATCGGCGTGCCCGACCGGGGTGAGGTTCACCAGCACCCGATAGATCCCGGCTTCGGGCAGCCGCAGCGGCGTCGACCACGTCCCGTTGGTGTCGCGGGTCGGGTGCAAGTGCTGATAGTCGCTCAG
>DASQPJ010000259.1:0-4657 GCA_035644015.1 Sporichthyaceae bacterium | reverse complement strand
ACACCCTGGTGCTGCTGACCAGTTCGCTGCTGGTGGCCAACGGGGTGCGACTGGCCCGGGCCCGCGACGCCCGGGCGCCCCGGTTGTTTCTCGGGGCGCTGGCCTGCGCGGTGGTCTTCGCCGGCATCAAGGCCATCGAATACACCGACCTGGGCACCAACGGGCACAGCCCGGGCACCAACGACTTCTTCACCTACTACTTCGTGTTCACCGGCATCCACCTCGGCCACGTGGTGCTCGGTTCGGTGGGGTTGATCGTGGCCTCGCGGCTGGCCCGGTCCACGCACACCGGCCGCAACCGCGATTCCTGGCTGGAGGGCATCGCCTGCTTCTGGCACCTGGTGGACCTGCTGTGGATCGTCCTGTTCGCTCTCCTCTACCTGGTGCACTGATGATCACTCGCGACCGCACGCTGCTGGTGTGGGCCATCCTGGTGCTGGCCACCCTGGCCTCCTGGACGATCGGTGACGATCACCTGACTCATCGTCAGAACGTGGTGGCGCCCACGGTGATCGCGATCGCGTTCATCAAGGTGCGCTTTGTCGGGCTGCAATTCATGGAGTTGCGCGAGGCGCCGCTGCTGTTGCGCGCGGCGTTCGAGGCTTACGTGGCGGTCGCCGCGCTGGTGCTGATCGTGCTGTATCTGGCTTACTAGCCCGGTTTGCCCTCGGGAGTTGTACACGACTCGGCTATTAACCCGTTCCGCCGAACGGGTGAAGCGGCGATCGTGCACGACATGCGTAAGCGTCAGCGTCTTGCCGTGCTCGGACTGGTGAGTGGACTGGTCGCCGGTGGTGCCGCGCTGGCGATACCGGCCGACGCCGTCACGGGCACGCGGCTGTGCCATGGCTACGACGACTGCCGCTCCCACGGGTATTCTGACCACGGCTACCGGGCCAACGGCGGCGGGTCGTACTGGAACATGTTCACCGGTCACAACTGCACGAACTACGTCGCGTTCCGCCTGGTGCAGGGCGGCATGTCCAATCTCCGCCCGGCCGCGGACGCCGGCCAGAGCAACGCGCGGCTGTCCGCTTATCTGTGGGGCCTGGTCTACGCCAGCAGGACCGACAGCTCGGCGAAGGTTGGCTCGGTGGCCTGGTGGGGCTCCGGCTCGGCAGGCAGCATCGGGCACGTCGCCTACGTGGAGCGAGTGGACGGCGACAGCATCACGGTTTCCGAGGACAGCTCCAGCGGTAATGACTTCGACTGGAAGAAGATCACCCACGCGCAGGGCTGGCCCACCGGGTTCATTCACTTCAACGACGGGCACCACGTCGACTCCCCGCTGCCCTCCGGTGGCACGCCGGTCGGCGGTGGCGGAACGCTCGGCGGCCATGAGGCCGCCGGCGGCGCAGGCGGTGCGTTCGGCGGTGGTGACGGTGCATCCGGTGGCGACGTACCCGCCGCGGTCGCCCGCGGCGACTTCGGTGGCGACGTCAGCGGCGGGCCGTTCGGCAGCGGCGCGTTCACCGGCGGGCGGTCCTCCCGGGGTAGCGGCGCCTGGGGCCCGATGGCCGGCAACTGGGCCCCGACGTCCTCCGTCCCCGCCGCGCAGCGCAAGGCCAGGGCGAAGGCCCGGGCAAAGGCCAAGCCGTCCACATTGGGTACGGCCCGTCGCAGTCCCACCGGTTCGGCGCCGGCCGGCATGTTCGGCCCCGGCGGTGGCGGCTTCGGCCCGATGTAGTGCGGGTCGGCCGATCACCGCGCAGGACGCAGCGGCCTTTGCTCGCGGGCGCGCTCCCCGGAGTGCAGCATCCTTGCCGCGGCGATGTTCTCGGTGTGCCGGGCGATCTCCGGCAGCGTGCCACGTACCCGGGCGATGTCCGAGCCGATGTCGCGTACCTGAGTCGCCACGGCCGCGGCCTGCGCGGACATGGTCAGCACCGAGGCGGCGGTGGACCCGATCAGGCCCGCCGAGGACGCCAGCGCGGTACGGATGTCCCCGACCTGGGACCGGAGATCGGCAACCACCGCGGCCAGATCCGTGGTGGACATGCGGATCGCCGCGGTGGAGGACAGGATTCCGGCCACCGAGGTGCCCACCGCGTCGGTGTGCTTGCGGATCTGCTGCGTGGTCGCGGCCATCCGATCCGTGGTCCCGGCGATCGCGGAGAACCGCGTCGCCATCGGGCTGACCGCGCCCGCAATGCCGCTGGCCAACACGGCCGTGCGGTCCAACTGCGGCACCGCCAAGGTGTCCTTGGGTACCCCGTCGAATGGCGGGGTGGCGTGCACCAGGTCGTCGTGGATACCCACGCCCGCCACCATGGCCCGGGTCAACAGCAGCACGGCGGCGACCGTGAACGCCGCCACGATCAGCAGGTTCGTCCGCACGGCGCGCGAACTGCCCGCGGGCACCACCCGGCTCAGCACGACTGGATCCCGTGCGCCAGGTTCACCGCGGGCGCGTGGCAGATGTTGGTCAGGTGTCCGTTGACCACCCCCAACTGCGACAGGATGTCGCCGAGGTCGGATCGGGTTGCGGCGAGCACCTCGTTGATGGCCCGGATTCGGGCGCGCAGGGCGCGCAGCCCGTTCTGCTTCGAGTTCAGGGCCACCAGATTGTCGGAGATTCCACCGGTCGAACCGAGCACTGCGGCCAACAGCGTCGAGGTTCGGGCCAGGTTCGTGCGCAGTGGCCCCAGGGTGTTGTCGCTGGACTCCAGGTTGTCCGCGGTGCTCACCAATTGCGGGTCCGCGCTGTGCAGTGCCGCATCGACGGCCATCAAGTCCGACTTCATCGTGGCGAGGTCGCCCGCGATGTTCTTCGATTGCGTCGGGAATGCGCTCAGCGACGCGTTCACCCGCTCCAGGCTCGCGTTCACCGCGGCGATCTGTTCGGGCAACGTCTTGGTGCTGCCCGCCACGGTGGTCACCGCGCGGTCGGTGACCGCGAGGTCGTCGTTCACCGCCGCCAATCGACCGCCGATCACCGCCAGGAACACCGCGGTCACCAGCACGACCACCGTGCCGATGCCGACCCAGGTACGCAACCAACGCCGCAGGTACGCCTCGTCGTCGTAGACCGGGTCGTCCTCCTCTTCGCCGGTCAGCATCGCGGGCCGCCGTTGAGTCCGGAGTCGATGCACGCCGAGAGGTGGGCGGTGCGCTTGGTCGCGGTGTCGATGTTGCCGGTGTCGGCGAGGATCGCGGCCAGCACCGCGCGGGTCACCGACAGGTCGTCGTCGATGAGCGATACGCCCCGGGCAATCGTGGACAGCGCGGCCAGGATGCTCGCCGCGTCGGCGTTGATGCCGGTTGCGGTGGTGCGCAATCGATCGCCGGTGACGCCCAAGGCACGCAGCTGGTCATTGATGCTCGCGGTGGAGGTATCCATCGCCCGGCTCGAGGTGTCGATCGACCGGGCGCTGTCCCGAATGGAGGCGAGCAGCGCGTTGATCTCCTTGGCCCGCGCCTGAATCTGATCCAGCCCCTCATTGGTCGGCAGTATGGAGAGCAGGATCGAGGCGGCCGTGGCATTGGTGCGGTCCAACTGCAGGATCGCGTCGGTGTAGGTGTTGACGCCCCGGGCCGAGGCCGCGATGCGATGCGTGCGGTGGTGGATCGCGGCCGCGTTGCTCGCTGTCCGCCACAACAACCCGACGGCCACCGTCGCGATCACCAGGACGATGGCGACCGCGACCCGTCCGGGGATCCGCGGCCGCGCGATCGGTACCCCGTGCGCCATCGTCGTCTCAGGCCGGCAGTGGACGGAACGAGGAGACCACCGCGTCGAAGTCGGTGGCCAGCGGGCCGAAGTCGGCGGCCGGCAGGGCTTGGCAGACCACGGTGTACATGTCGCGGCCGGCGAAGGCGAAGTAGTGAGTGTGCGCCCCGCGCTGCGCACCGGCGGAGAACGCGTAGAGGTAGTACATGCCGGGCAGTCCGCCGAGTTGGGTGGGCGCAGACTTCAGGATGGTCAGGTGCGCGCTGGGGGTATCCAGCACGGCGTCGGTCACCGCCCGGAGCTCGGCGATATTGCCCGCGTCGATCGGGTGCGCCAGCACGGTGCGGTGGATGTTCACCGCGTCCCCACCGGAGATGGCCAGCAGCAACCCGTTGTCGGTCGGCGTCGGTTGCCAGGCCGCCGGAAACGAGACCGCGAAACCGTGGTCGTGATCGGTGTAGGTGCGCAGACCCGCCGGGCCCGCAGCCGTCGACCTGGCCGCCGACGGTGTCGCGACGGTGTGGGCCCCACCGGTCGCCACCCCGATGCCCAGCCCGGTCAAGGCGAGCGCGCCGGCCAATGCGGCGGCCGCGCCCGAAGCGCGCAGCTTTCCGAACATCGCGATCACCACCGGCATTGCGGGAGGAGCCCCGTTTTCAAGATCATCTTCTGCGCCCGAGGCTAGGTCGCGCGGCGTGGCACTGTCAGCCCACGTTGGGCCGATCGGGTGCCGGGGCACGCCCGAGCCCCGTCACCGGTGCAGGCGACGGGGCTGGGTGGTGCCGCCGTCCGGCGTCCGGGTGTGACGGACGTCGGACGATGGGGGATCAGGGGGGTGGATCCGCCTTCGGCCAGGAAAGCTTGGTGGCGCCTAGTCGCCGTTGTCCGCCCGCGAGGCGGCGGAGGTGGTGGCAGGCGGACTAGGGGCCGGCGGCTCGGTGGCCGGCGGCGGTGTGGTGGCCGGCGGCGGTGTGGTGGCCGGCGGCG
>DASQPJ010000258.1:0-8680 GCA_035644015.1 Sporichthyaceae bacterium | reverse complement strand
CTGGCCATGAACCAGACCCGGGAGCCGTAGATCTGCCGGGTGCTGTCCAGCGCTCCGTGCGCCTCGGCGAGCTCCCCGACCTCGGCGCCGGACAACGCCAGGCAGGTCAGCCCGAGCCCGCGGCGCAGGCCGATCCGGTTGGCGTTGAGCATCACCACTTCCCGCGCGCACTGCAGCGAGCCGCGGTAGTCCCCGCTCAACCAGCGGACCAGCGACTCCAGTTCGAGGACGTTGGATTCCCGCCAGCCGGGCTGGGCCTTGGCCGCGTCGAACGCGGTGTAGGCCTCGAGCAGTCGGCCCTCGAAGCCGAGCGACCAGCCCAACGACATCATTCCCCAGGTGACCCGATAGGGCTTCCCGTGTTCCCGCGCCAGGTCGACGCTGTACCGCAGCACGTCCTCGGCCTCGGCGAAATGCCCTTGGTAGAAGGCGGTGCTGCCGCGCACGCCGGCAGCCCACAGTGTGGCCTCGGCGTCACCGGCCGCCTGCGCCTCGGCCAGCACCCGACCGGCCCCGTCGTGCAGCGCCGGGATGTCGCCGGCCAGGCCGCGGGCGTAGGCGAGTTCGAGCGCCGCGAGCCGGGCCTGGGTGCCGTGCCCGGCCAACTTGTGCAGCGCCACCGCCTCTTCCGCGGCGGCGGCGGCCGCGGCCACCTCGCCAGTTCCCCAGGACAGGAAGCTGGTCAGCCGGGACTTCACCGCGGCGCGGCGGGCAATGTCCGGACTGCCCGCCAGCACCAGGTCGATCTCGCGCAGGGCGGCCACCGCACGGCCCGCGTCGGCATCGGCGCGGTGGTCGACGACCCAGTCGGCCTCGCGGAACAACGCGTCCGCGACGAGTTCCCAGCGCTTGTCCCCCGAGGGCACCAGGTCGACCAGGATGCTGAGGATGCCCAGGCCCTCTTGGTAGGCACCGCGTTGTTCGGCCTGGCGCAGCGCCTCCAACAGCACCGCGATGGCCTCGTCGTCGCCGCTCTCCCCGGAGCGCGCGAAGTGTCCGGCGGCCTCGCCGAGCCGGCCGGTGACCAATAGTTGGCGGGCCACCCGGCGGTGCACGGCGAACCGCCGCGCCCCACCGATCTGCTCGTAGATCGTTTCCTGGATCAGCGGATGGCTGATCTCGTAGCCCGGGATGTGGCCACGCTCCACCTCGGTCACCAGCCGGGAGCGGACCAGTCGGTCGAGCACCAACGCGAGCGCGTCCAACGAGGTATCGGTGAACCGCATCAGGTCGGCCAATTCCACCGGGCCACCGGCCACGGCGAGGATCTCCAACAGTCCACGGGCATCGAGGTCGAGGTGCTCCACGCGCAGCCGCACCCGCGCGGTCAATTCCTCGGGCAGGTGCCGCAACCCCGGCGCCCGCGGGTCGACGCCCTCGTCGCGGGCGGCCCGCAGCAGGCCACCGGCGAACAGCGGGTTGCCCCGGGAACGGTCCCACAACCAGTCCAGGAACTGCTTGTCGACCGAACCCCCCATCACATCCTCGGCCAGTTCGGCCAACGCGGTGTCATCCAGCGGGCCGATCTCCAAGCGGGTCAGTGCCCCGAGGTCCTCCAGATCGAGCACGGTGCGCAGGGCGGTGGGCGCCTCGGCCAACTCGCCCGGCCGGACGGTGATCAGCACCAGGATCGGTGCCTCGGTGAACTGTTCGGCCAGGTAGGGCAACACGTCCCAGGAGGACGGGTCGGCCAGGTGCATGTCGTTGAGCACCACGCCGAGCACGTTGGTCGCGGCCAGGTTGGCCAACAGACCACCCAAGCTGCCCAGCAGCCGGGGGCGTGGCGGTTCGACCTCCGGTGCTCGCCCGCGCAACGCGGCGACACTGCGCAGCAGACCGGCCAGGTCGTCCACGTACCCGTCGCACAGCGCGGAAATTTCGTCGCGATCGAAGGAACGCAGGTGCCGCTCCAACGCGTCGGCCCACAACCCGAACGACGCGGTGGCACCCAACCGTCGGGCACGCGCCTCGAGGTGGGTGACCGGACCGGACAGGCGTGCGACGGCCTCGTCGGCCAGCCGGGTCTTGCCCACCCCCGGCTCACCGATCAGCAATACAACGCGGAAGGCGCCGGCAGCAGCCCGGCGCCATTCCTCGTGGAGGTCAGCGAGTTCGCGGGATCGCCCGACGAACTTCTGTGCCTCGATCATCGACTCCTCCCGAGAGGGTCACGATCGAGCGCGTAACCCTCGCGGCCACAGTCGTCGGCGTACGAACCGCAGCCTGCCCAGTGCCAACAGCATTAAGCCGATCAGCGCACCACCGAAGGCCAGGTAACCATGGCGGAGGTCGCTGGCGACCTTCGGCGTCATCTCGCCTGACCCGCTCGCAAGCAGGAGGCTCGGCTCACTATGGACCCCATCCAGGGGCTGAGTCCACGCCGCATTCTGCAAAGTCGGCAGGGTTCGGGTCGGCGACGCCACGGGGGGTCCGCCCGCACCGTCCAACGAGTGGCCGAGCAGCTTGACCTCGGAGCCACCCATGGAGAACCCACCGCCGGCGAAGCCCTGCGGGTTGTTGGCCCCGAGGTCGTCATTGCGGTAGATCATCTTCAGGGCCCCGGAGACCAAATGGAACGTGCCGTCCTCGTCGGTGCCCACGGACGACGGCAGCAGCGCCACTCCTCCATAACCGGCACTGGCGAATGCTGAGTTGACCTGTTGCTGAGCGCCCGGCGTCGTTGACGTAGCCACCACCACGCCTTGATCGGTGATCTGCACCGGGGTGTCGTTCACCGTCGCGCCGGTCACCACCGTGCCGGTGGTCCCGCTCGGCTTGTCCTTCGCGGACAGCAGTCCGACCGTGTGCGACACGAGGCTCTCGATCCGCAGCGGCCCGATGGTCAGGCCGTGCAGGACCGAGGTGGACTCGGCCACCACTCCCTTCGGAGAGGGTTCGGTGTGCGAGGTGATGCTCGCCCACTCGAGGCTGAAGGAGCCGGCCATGCCGTAGTTGGTGGCGGCCGCCTGGGCGATCGAACTGGGGGTCGGCGTCGCCTTGGCGTAGAAGCGGCTGTCCGCGGCCTGGCCGCCGCCGCCCGCGGTGCTGATCGGACCGGCGAAGGTGGATTCGCGCGGCGAGGCCGGGAAGTAACCATCGGCCTCACCCGGCGGTGGGTCGGGTAGCGCACCGGGGTGGCCGGGACCGCCACCGCCGAGGAAGTCGTAGACGTAGGTACCACCCTTGCCGCGCTGGAAGAACGCGGCGATCGCCTGCGACCCGGCGGGCGGCCCGTTGAGCGTGGCCAGCGCGCCGAACAACCGGCTCTCCTCGTCGCCCACCGCGTACAGGTAACCCGTGGCCACCTGTCCCTGCGCGAAGGAGTCCACCGCGACGAAGCCGGGGAACGGATCAGGGTCATCCGCCATCGCAGGCACGGCCTGCACCGCGATCAACACGGTGGCCACGGCCGGTATCGCCAGCAATCTCAAACGCACAGGGCTCTCCGATCGACCCGAAGTGACGTCACGTCAGTTCTTGCCGGCGGTGGGCAGATCGGTCATGGGCCCGTACAGGTACTTCCAGGCCAGCTTGTTGCCGACCTTCTGCAGTTGCACCAGGTAGCTGGTCGAGTTGGACCGGTGATGTCCGGGGCTCCAGGACAGCTTCGGGCCCAGCCCGGTGTCGAAGTTGCTGGTGCGATCCAGCTCGTCCTTGATGCCCTGCCGGGTGACGTTGACGCCGAGCTTCTTCAGCGTCTGCCCCAACAGCACCGAGCCGACGTAGGCGGCCTTGGTCCAGTTGGAGTGGTCGATCTTCGGGTAGTACTTCTCCACGGTGTTCTTGTACGCGCTGAAGCCCGGGTCCTTCGCGGCCGGACCGGTCGGGTCATCGGGGATCCAGTCGATGGAGGCGATGGTGCCCTCGGCGGTCGGCCCGGTGAAGCCCGGCGTGGCCTGGAAGTACAGCGCCGCGCCTCCGGAGTAGCCGAACTTGGGCTTGTAGGCCTGCGCGGCGGCCTCGCGGACCATCCGGGCGAAGATGCCGGGGTCGACCATCGCGGTGATCGCGTCCACGTTGCGGGCGCGGCACTGGGCGATGAACGTGGTGGTGCCGGGGTCGTCGAAGGCGGCCGCCTGGGTGACCAGCACCTTGCCGCCGAGCGCCTGGAACACCCGGCTGTAGGCCGCCTTGTAGGCCTCACCGGTGGTGTTCGCGAAGTGGATGATGCCGACGCTGCGCACGCCCTGCACCTTGTACTGATACTCCGCCAGGTGCTCGCCCTCGAGCTCACCGGAAGCGCCCACCGGGAAACTCCAGGCGCCCGCGTACTGCGCCTCTCCCCAGCCGTCGCTGCCCACGTTGGGCACCTTCTGGGTGTCCAGGTACGGGGTGACCGCGTCGTTGGTGGGCACCGACTGACTGCACGCCAACGCGAAGACCTTCGAGCGCTCGACCAGGTCGCGCACCGCATTGCTGCCCTTGGTGGCGTCCCAGCCGTCGTCGCGGACCTGCACGTCGAGCTTGCGGCCGTTGACGCCGCCGGCGTCATTGATGGCCTGCAGGCCCGCGCGGCAGGCGTAGGAGAGGTTCTGGCCGAACGAGCCGACCGGCCCGGAGTAGATGCCGATGTGCCCGAGCTTGATGGACGTGGCGGTGACGCCGGTGTCGCTGGCGGTGAGCTTGCCGGTCACCGGCGCGGCGGGCGTGTCCGCCTTGGCGACGCCCTTCGCCTTGGCGGCGTTGGTGCCGCCGGTGCCCTTGCCGGTCGCCGATTTGCCCGTCGCCGCCTTGCCGCTGGCCGCCGGAGCGGTGTCCGGGGCTGCCGGGGCGACCGCGCCGGGAGCGGCGGCGGGTGCCGCCCCGCCGGCCGCGTCCGCCGGGGCTGCGGCGGCGGCGCCGGGGGCGGCGGCGCTGCCGGCCGGTTGGGCCGCGCTTGCCGCGGCACCGGCATTGGGTTGGTTGGCCTGCTCAACCGCCGCGCGTTGGGAGGAACTGCCGCCACAGGCGGCGAGGAAGAGCACGGAGGCCGATGCGGTGGCGATCAGGGGAACGGAGCGGGACACAGCGTCTCCTCAAATCCAGGACAGGCGGCTCGGCACACGCACGCACGTTGATCCTCGACAGCGCGGGCCGTCGCCGTCTTGCGTAGTCGATACGGATCCGGCTACGTAACGCGCCGGCAACGAGCGTGGCTGCGTAGTCGAATCCGTAGGTCCTACGCAAGACGTCGGTTAGCAGCCGTCCCTAGCGTCACTCGGCATGGGCAGGTTGCTGCAGACCTTGATCATCGGCGTGGACAACGGAGCGTTCTATTCGCTCATCGCGCTGGGCATGGTTTTGGTCTATCGGACCACCGGGGTGCTCAACATCGCCCACGGTGGCGTCGGCGTGCTGTGCGGCTTCATCGCCTGGGACCTGATCACCCTGCGGCACTGGCCGTACTACCTCGGGGTCGCCGCGGGCATCGTGGTGGCCATCCTGCTCGGCCTGGCCTTCGAGCGTGTGGTGATCCGCCACCTGGCGGGTCGTCCGGATCTGCAGACGGTGTCCACGCTGGCGTTGTTCCTGCTCACCCAGAGCGCGGTGTTCCTGGTGCCCTGGTGGGGCAACACCTGGGGCCAGCTGTTCCCGTCGCCGCTGCTCGGCCACGGCGTGCACATCCCGGTGGCGAACTACTCCATCAGCTGGGACCAGATCGTGCTGCTGATCGTCGGCGTGCTGATCTTCGCCGGGCTGTGGTTCCTGCTGCGACGCACCCGGCTGGGCATGGCGATGCGCGCGGTGTCCGATGACGCCACCGCCGCGCGGATCATGGGCGTGCCACCGAACCGGGTCTCGGCCACGGTGTGGGGTATGGCCTTCGGTCTGTCCGGCCTGACCACCATGTTGCTGGCGCCGATCCTGTTCCTGGACAACACCTCGCTGACCGGGCTGACGCTGAAGGCGTTGACGGTCAGCTTCATCGGTGGCCTGGTCTCGCTGCCGCTGACCGTCGCGGGCGCGATGTTGTTGGGCGGCCTGGAGGCCTACTCCCAGACCTACGCGCCCAACGCCACCGGGCTGTCCGACGCCTGGCCGTTCATCCTGCTGGTGATCGTCCTGCTGCTGCGCTTCGCCCGCGGCCGCAACAGCTTGTTCGGGGACACCGCGGTGGCCCGGGCATGAGCGTCGCCACCGAGCTACGCGCCGATCTGAAGGCGGCGGTGGCCGCGAGCACCGATGTGATGCTGCCGCTGCCCGGACGTCTGCGTCCGCGCGCGGTGATCGCCCGGACGTTCGGCTTCGCCCTTCTGGTCGTTGGCATCTTCACCATGCCCAGCCTGTTGTCCCGGGCCGGCCCGACCTACGCCCTGGCCGTCGGGGTCATCGTCGCCATGGCCGTGCTCTCGGTGTCGGTGCTCGGCTGGATCGGCGAAATCAGCATGGCCACGTTGGCCCAGATGGGCATGGGCGTGGTCATTCTCAACTACCTGCAGCGCCACGGCGTGGCCTTCGCCGCGATCGTGCCGATCGCCGTGCTGGCCTCGATTCCGGTGTCCCTGGTGCTCGGGGTGTTCGCGCTGCGGTTGCGCGGGGTCTACTTCGCGATCGCCACGTTGGCCTTCGCCACGTTGGCCCAGAAGTCCTTCTTCAGCTCCTATTTGGGCACCGAGGGCGGCTTCGAGAAGCCGCTGGTCCGACCGTCGTATCTGGCCTCCGACAAGCACGTGTATTACCTGGAGGTCGGCACGCTCGCGGTGGTCGCGGTGATCTGCTACCTGATCCTGCGTTCGCCGATCGGCACCCGGCTGACCGCGCTGCGCGATTCCGAGATGGCCTTCGCGGTGCTCGGCCACTCGCCGGCCCGGTACAAGTTGTTCACGGTCTGCCTGTCCGGCGCGATCGCCACGTTGGCCGGAACGTACTACGGGATCCTGCAGCAGGTTGTGCCGTCCAACTATTTCGCGCCCGGGCTGGCCATCGCGTACTTCGCCTACGGGGTGGTCGGTGGCCTTGGGTCGGTCGGCGGGGCCATTGCCGCCGGCCTGGTGTTCGGTTCCACGCCTCGGTACCTGGAAACGTTGTCCCACGGGAAATTGGTCGGCTACGACCTGTTCTTCGCGGCCGCGGTGGCGCTGATCATCATCCTGTGGGTGCCCGGCGGGATCGCCGCGCTGGGTCGGCGCATCTGGCGCCGCATCGAGGGGGTGCCTCGATGAGTCCCGAGGTCACCAACTACCGGACCGCGCGCGCAGCTCACACCGCCGAGCTGCGACCGGATCCGGAGAAGATGGCCCGGTTCGCGCCGTTGCGGGCCAGGCTCGGCGCGCTGCTCGCGGAGGGCACCGGACCCACGCGCAGCACCGACCGCACGGAGATCCTCGCCGTGTCCGGCCTGTCCATCCGCTTCGGCGGACTGCAGGCGCTGGACAACGTCGACTTGGTCGCCCGCGCGGGTGAGGTGACCGGGGTGATCGGGCCCAACGGCGCCGGTAAGACCACGTTCTTCAACTGCGTCTCCGGCCTGTACCCGCCGGACCGGGGCCAGATCAACTTCGAGGGCCAGCCGCTGAAGGGTTCCGTAGTCTCCCGGGGGCGGCGCGGCCTGGGCCGCACCTTCCAATCACCGCGACTGTTCTCCAGCCTGTCGGTGTTGGACAACCTGGCGTTGGGTTGCGCGGTGGCGGAGAGCGCCGGGCGGACCTACACGTTCGACTCCACGTTGGCCCGGTTGGACCGCGCCGAACGGGCCGAACGCATCGCCCGGTTGGTCGGCTTCCGCGGCGACCTGGCGACGCCGGCCTCCGGACTGGCCTTCGGGGATCTGCGGGTGATCGAGTTCGCCCGCGCGCTGTGTGCGGCACCTCGGTTGCTGATGCTCGACGAACCCGCCTCCGGGTTGGACGTGGAGCAGGCCGACGACCTGGTCGCGCTGTTGCGTCGCCTGGCCGACCTCGGCCTGGCCGTGCTGCTCATCGAGCACGACATGGCGGTGGTGATGGGCGTGTGCGACGTCATCACCGTGTTGAACTTCGGCACCGTGCTCGCCACCGGCACCCCGGAGCAGGTCCAGTCGGACGAGAACGTGATCGAGGCCTACCTGGGGCGGAGCGCATGAGCCTCGAGGTGCGCGGGCTGAAGGTGTCCTACGGGGCGATCAAGGTGCTCGACGGACTGGACCTGACGGTCGGTGAGAACGAGATCGTGGCGTTGATCGGACCGAACGGCGCGGGCAAGACGACCACCCTGAACAGCATCGCCGGGCTGGTGCCCCGAGCCGGCGGCGACGTGCTGCTCGGCGGTGCGCCGCTGCCCGCCGACCCGGAGCAGGTGGTGCGCCACGGCGTGGCTCTGGTGCCGCAGGGCCGGCGCATCTTCCCGACGATGACCGTCGAGGAGAACCTGTTCATGGGCGCCTACGCTCGCGGCGGGACGTGGAAAGACGCACCGAAACGCTTCGCGCCGATCTATGAGGTCTTCCCGCGGTTGGCCGAACGGCGCCGCCAGGTCGCCGCCAGCCTGTCCGGCGGCGAGCAGCAGATGTTGGTGATCGGCCGCGCGTTGCTCGCCGAACCCGACGTGATGCTCATCGACGAGCTGTCCCTGGGCCTGGCACCCAAGATGGTGGACACGTTGGTGGACACCATCCGGGCCATCAACGCCGAACGCGGGACCGCGTTCCTGCTGGTGGAACAGGCGGCCACGGCGGCGCTGTCCATCGCGTCCACGGCCTACCTGCTGCGCAAGGGGCAGATGG
>DASQPJ010000257.1:0-9915 GCA_035644015.1 Sporichthyaceae bacterium | reverse complement strand
CGTCAACTGGGGCAGCGAGGACACCTGGCTGGGCGACGAGCGCTACAGCGGCGACCGTGAGCTCTCCGGCCCGCTCGGTGCGGTCCAGATGGGCCTGATCTACGTCAACCCGGAGGGCCCCAACGGCAACCCGGACCCGCTGAAGTCCGGCCGCGACATTCGCGAGACCTTCGCCCGGATGGCGATGAACGACGAGGAAACCGTCGCGCTGGTGGCCGGCGGGCACACCTTCGGCAAGGCGCACGGCAACGGTGACGCCGACCTCGTCGGCCCGGAGCCCGAGGGTTGCCCGGTGCACAAGATGGGCCTGGGCTGGGAGAACGCCAATGGCGTCGGCAAGGGCTACGACACCGTCACCTCCGGCATCGAGGGTGCCTGGACCGCCACGCCCACCCAGTGGGACACCAGCTTCTTCGAAACGCTGCTCGGCAACGAGTGGGAGCTCACCAAGAGCCCGGCCGGGGCCAACCAGTGGAAGCCGGCCGGCGGCGCCCTGGCCGACGCGGTGCCCGACGCGCACGACCCGAGCATCCGGCACGCGCCGATGATGACCACGGCCGACATGGCGCTGCGCACGGACCCGGCCTACTTGGCGATCTCCCGTCGCTTCCGGGACAACCCCGAGGAGTTCGCGCTCGCCTTCGCCAAGGCCTGGTACAAGCTGCTGCACCGCGACATGGGGCCGGCCTCGCGCATGCTGGGCCCGGAGGTCGCTCCGGTCCAGATCTGGCAGGACCCGGTGCCGGGCGTCGACCACGAGCTGGTCAACGACGCCGACGTCGCGGCGCTGAAGCAGAAGGTGTTGGCCTCCGGGCTCTCGGTGGCCCAGCTGGTGTCCACCGCCTGGGCGTCCGCGTCGAGCTTCCGGCGCACCGACAAGCGCGGTGGGGCCAACGGCGCGCGGATTCGGCTGGAACCGCAGCGCAGCTGGGAGGTCAACGACCCGACCGAGCTGGCCAAGGTGCTGCAGGGCCTGGAGCAGATCCAGGCGGACTTCAACGCGTCCGGCACGAAGATCTCGCTGGCCGACCTCATCGTGCTGGCCGGCGGTGCGGCCGTCGAGTCGGCGGCCAAGGCCGCCGGGTTCGACGTCACCGTGCCATTCCAGCCGGGCCGTACCGATGCCACCGCGGAGCAGACAGACGCCGCGTCCTTCGCGGTGCTCGAGCCGACCTTCGACGGTTTCCGCAACTACGCCCGCGGTGGCCAGAAGGTGCCGGCCGAGATTCTCCTGGTCGAGCGGGCGCACCTGCTCAACCTCACCGCGCCGGAAATGACCGCGCTCCTCGGCGGTCTGCGGGTGCTCGGCGCCAACCACCAGGGCTCCTCGCTCGGGGTGCTCACCGATCGAGTCGGCACGCTGAGCAACGACTTCTTCGTCAACCTGCTCGGCGGGGCCATCGAGTGGTCGCCGTCGAAGTCGACGGAGAACGTCTACGAGGGCCGTGACCGGGCCACCGGTCAGGTGACCCGTACCGCGACCGGCGCGGACCTGGTGTTCGGCGCCAACTCGCAGCTGCGGGCCATCGCCGAGGCCTACGCGCAGAACGACTCGCAGGCCGCGTTCGTGAACGCCTTCGTGGCGGCCTGGGTCAAGGTCATGGACAACGATCGGTACGACCTGCACCGCTGACGCTCACGTCCGGGTCGGCCTCGACACGAGGCCGACCCCGACGGCGCGGCGGTTTGCCGCCCGCTGATCCGCTCTGGCTAGGGTCGAGTCGTCCCCGCTGACTGCCGAGAGCGTGAGGCGACTCGATGCACCGTGCAATCCGGACCCGAGCGGTGCGCGCCGTCGGGGCGCTGACCGCCGTCACGCTGCTGGCCGCCTGCGGCAATACTGCCCGCGCCGCGTCCGCGGCCCCGGCGGTCGCCACAGCGCCGCCGGGCGTGGACCCCGCTACCGCGGCGGGGAAGCTGCTCACCGTGCCGGGCGCGGATATCACCGCGGAGAACGCCAAGCCCGGCGCCGCGCACTGGCGGCTCACCCATCCGGCCCGTCCGGGAGAGCTGGAGGGCTTCGCCGACAACGTCTCAGTGCTGCCCGGCCAGTCGTTCGCGCTCTACGTGTCCACCACCGCGGCGCACTTCACCGTGCACGCGTTCCGGGCCGGCTGGTACGGCGGGGACCGGGCCCGCGAGGTGTGGACCTCCCGGCCGGTGGCCGGGGTGAAACAGGCGCCGGCCAAGGAGATCAAGGCGACGCTCACCGACTACGCACCGTGGAAGCCCAGCCTCACGGTGACCGCCACGGACTGGCCGGCGGGCAGCTACCTGCTGCGGTTGGACGCGGACAACGGCCCGCAGAGCTGGGTGCCGATCACCGTGCGCACCCCGTCGGTGGTCGGCCGGGTGGTGCTGATCAAGGAGGTGACCACTGAACAGGCCTACAACCTGTGGGGCGGTCGCAGCCTGTACCTCGGCAAGGACCACACCTTCAACACCAGAGCGCGGGCGGTCAGCTTCGATCGGCCCTACGCGGCCACCAACGGTGCCGCGTTGTTCTTCCACGACGAGCTCGCGCTGGTGTCCCTGGCCGAGCGCAACGCGATCCCGGTCGCCTACGCCACCGACATCGAATTGGACGCCGACCCGCACTTCCTGGACGGCGCGAAAGCGGTGATCAGCGAGGGCCACGACGAGTACTGGTCGCGGGCCATGCGGGCCACCGTGCGCCGCGGCCTGGACGCCGGAGTGAACCTGGCGTTCTTCGGCGCCAACGAGGTCTACCGCAAGATTCGCTTCGGGCCGACCGCGTTGGGC
Organism: Sporichthyaceae bacterium; assembly: GCA_035644015.1. GTDB lineage: Bacteria > Actinomycetota > Actinomycetes > Sporichthyales > Sporichthyaceae > DASQPJ01. Next base: position 7,152 of record DASQPJ010000257.1, on the reverse strand, counting down.
GAACGGCGCCTCGAGATCGACTACAAGGTGGTCAGCGAGGATCCGTTGCTGGGCAAGGATGACGACCTGGTCACCGGGAACTGGCGGGACAAGCCACACGCCGATCCGGAGAGCACGTTGGCCGGGTCGATGTACGCCTGCTTCCCCGGCGACGACCCTATGGTGATCACGGCCGCGGACAGTTGGATCTGGGCCGGCGCCGGCGTGCACAACGGCCAGCAGCTGCGCGGGGTGGTCGGCATCGAGTACAACCACATCAGCCTGAACTGGCCGACGCCGCGCCCGATCGAGATCCTCGCGCACTCACCGTCGACGTGCGACGGACGGCCGAGCTTCGCCGACGCGTCCTACCACGTGGAGCCCAGCGGGGCGGGGGTGTTCGACGCCGGCACCATGCGCTGGGTATGCGCGTTGCGCCACTGCGGGCCCAAGACCGACGCCTCCTCCGGGCCGATCCTGTCCCGCGCGACGCTGAACATCTTGCGCGCGTTCGCGGCCGGGCCGGCTGGGAAAGCACACCCGGCCAAGGACTTCACGAAGCAGAATCTGGCCTATCCGCCGGTGCGTGGTGCGATTGAGCCGGAGGAGGATACGGCGGACGTTCGCTGAGGCCATCCTCGCCCGGGGCCGGGTCGTCGGGCGGTGGCGACGGCGGGGCGGTCGCCACCGTGTCGTCCGGCGGCGACGTCGCGGTGACCGTGCCGGTGTCGTCCGCGGGCGGTTCGACGGGCGTGCCCTGCTCGGCCGGCTCGCCCTGATCTGCCGGTGCGACCGGCGCCGGGGCCGGGGCGGTGCGCAGCTCCGGGTCCACCCAGGCCTTGCGGTGGCGGTGCGCGGCCTTGTCCTTGGCCCGCGCCCGGGCCACGTCCGCCATCCGCCCGTGGTACATCTGATGAGCCCTCAGTTTTGATTCATAGAGCTCGGAGACCGTGACGAACGTGTAGTGCTGCTGCTTGTAGAAGTCGATGATCCGGGGCACCGCGCCCACCGTCGTGGGATAGATGTCGTGCATCAGCACGATCGAGCCGGGGCGGCCGGCCTCGGTCACCCGTCGGTAGACCAGGTCACTGTTCTGGTCACGCCAGTCATCCGGGTCCACCGACCACAGGATCAGCGGATACGGGATGAGCCTGGCGGTGGGCACATCGATCGCGCCGTAGGGCGGGCGGACCACGCTCGGCACCACCCCGGTGTAGCGGGTGATCTCCGCCGAGGTGCGGGTGATGTCCGCGGCGATGTCGGCCAGCGAGCGACCGGGCAATGCCTGGTGGTCCCAGGTGTGGATGCCGATCTCATGGCCGTCCCAGGCCGCCCGGATCGTCGGGCCCGGGTCCTCGGCCACGTTGCGCCCGACCACCATGAAGGTGGCCCGGACGTGCTCGCGGGCCAGGATCTCCAGCAATCCGTCGGTGGTTTCCGGTCCGGGGCCGTCGTCGAAGGTCAGCGCGATGCACTTCAGGTGCAAGCAGTCGATGTGTCGATCCGGAGTGCCGGCGTACGTCGGACCGGAGGGGTGACGCAGTCGGGCCTGCGACCAGGCGGCGGTCACCGCGGCGGTGGAGTGGCCGGCGAAGGGCAACTGCAGGCGGGCCTGGTCGGTGCTGGCCCGGGCGAGGTGGGGCGGGATCCGGGGCAGGACGGGACGGGCCGCTGCGGCGGGGGCTGGTTGCGCTGACACAGGTGCCACCTGCATGGGGGCCCGGTAGTCCGGCGCGGCCGCGAGGGTGGCGGCGGTCAGGCCGCACACCGAGAGCAGGGCGCCGACGGTGCGCAGATTTCGACCGGTCGCCGCAGAGCGGACGATCGGGGGAAGCAGCACAGTTTTCCGTTCGGCGCAGGGATGTACCTGCGATTCCTACCTGCTCCCTCGGCGCGTCGTCCATGGGGATTTCATCCCGAATTGCCCACATTTGTGGAGCTGGTCGTCGGCTGCGTGTTGACCGGAGGAGCGGGCACGTCGGCGTCCACCGGGGCGGGCACGAAATGCATGATCTCGCCGCCCCCGGTCGACCACTCCGCGGCCAGGTTGTAGTCGGTGAAGTGGCTGACGAACTGGGCCAATGCCCGGTCGGAGACGTCCGGGTCGGCGGAGTCGATGACCAGCTCCACACCGTTGTGCACCGGGTACACGAACCAGTGATCGCCGACCATTGCGTCCCCCTGCTTGCCCCGACCGGATTTTGTCCGGTTCTGTGGCCGCTTCGACCGTCAAGAGCAGCCCTGGGTTTCCTCTGATCCGGCAAATCAGCCGAACGTTTTAGGGGGGTCCGTCGTTCGCCCGATGGGGCGACCAGGGGTGTCGTGGTGCAGTTGTCGGACACGTCCGGGCAAGCCCGACCCCGGGCATCAGACGTTCGGCCAATGTCGGGGAAAGCGCCCGTCGCGACCGCAACCGGTCGGGTCTCATGGATAGCGGATGCCCATGTCCAACGCCGCAGGAGAGGACACCTGATGCACACCGCCGACCGTCCGCGGGTCGCCACGGCTCAGTACGAGCAGCGCCGTCGGCCGGCCAAGGATCCGTTGGGCCGGGTCTCGGTGGGCTGCGGGTTGTTCGCACTGGTCTGCGCGGTGATCCCGCCGGCTCGGACAGTGGGCCTGATCGCCTGTTTCGTCGGCATCCTGCTCGGCCTGATCACCGCCGCCCGCGGACGGCGCCATCGCCGCGACGGTGTGGAGATCGCCTGGGCAGGTCTGGTGCTGGCCGTGCTGTCCGGTGTCGGTCTGGTCGCCTCCCAGGCCGCGTTCGGCGAGGTGGCCGAGACCAACGCGACGCCCGGCCCGTCCGCCGCGCCGGGCGTGCCCGCGCCGTCGCCGGCCGTGCGCAACGTGCTCGGAACGGTCATCACGGTGAGCTTCGGCGCCCCGCGTACCGAACTTGAGGACACCGGCAAGCACATGGTGTCGGTGCCGGTGACGGTCACCAACGTCGACGGCCACGGCGGCAGCTATGACCTCACCTTCCAGGCCCTGGACAGCAAGGGTCGGCTGATCACCACGGACACGGCCTACGTGCCGAACCTGGCCGGGCGGCAGTCCGCGCAGCTGCGGGTGTTCACCATCGTCAACGACACCTTGGTGGCCCAGTTGATGAAGGCGCAGTTCCGGGTCGTGGAGGCGGTTGCCAACTGACCCACCCGATCGTCGAACCGCCGGGCTGACCTGCAGTTTCATGTTGGTCACGGCCCGGCGGACATTCGGTCAAATCACGCCAAGACCGTTCCGGCGGCGTCCTGTTAGGGCGCACTCTTGAAGACCAGCCGAGTGGGGGAAGGGACCTCACCAACCATGTTCAGCTCCCAGGTCAGGGACGAGTACGACGTGTACGCGGGGACCCCCGGGCGCACCTGGTACGGCAAGCGACGCAAGCCTGCCGTACGCAAGGCCACGCCCAAGGGTGGTTACGACCGCTACCGCGGCTACGACGCCGTGGACTACGTCGAACCCAAGCCGGTCAAGTCCGTCGACTTCTCCATGTCGGCGCTGGTGCTCGGCGCGTCCGCCCTGGTGTTGGCCTGGTGGCCGATCCTGAAATACATCGGCCTGGTCTTCGCGATGATCGCGGTGGTGATGGCCACCCGTGAGCTGTCCCGGTTCGACCCGGCGGCCCGGATTCGGATGAAGGGCGAGGCCGCCCACGCCGAGCGCTGGGCGCGCACCGGCCGCACCCTGGCCCTGGTCGCGGTGGCCGTGGTGATCGGCAACTCGCTGTGGGGCCTGAAGACCGCGCACGACGACAAGGTGAAGGCCTCCGGCGGCGGCACCGACCTGGTGCTCACCGACGTCAAGGTGGACTTCGGCATCTTCACCACCGGCTACAACGGGGTCGGTCAGCCGATCCGCTCGCTACCCGTCACCATCAAGAACCGCTCCGGCTCCACGCACAGCTTCGACATCCAGATCGAGGCGTTGAACGACAAGGGCCAGCGGATCGCCAGCGACGAGTTGCTGGAGCAGGCGATGAGCCCCGGCGAGACGCGGCAGCAGGCGCTGTTCCAGTTCGTCGATGACCCCACCACGAACTCGCTGAAGGCTGCGTCGTTCCGGGTGGCGACGGCTACCGAGAAATAGCCCTCCCGGTCAGGGAAGGGTCAGGATCTCCGCGCCCGTCTCGGTCACCAGCAGCGTGTGCTCGAACTGGGCGCTGCGGGAGCGGTCCAGGGTGAGTACGGTCCAGCCGTCGTCCCACATCTCCCAGGCCGCGCTGCCCAGGGTGAGCATGGGCTCGATGGTGAAGGTCATGCCGGGCTCGATCAGCGTGTTGTATTGCTCCGCGTCGTAGTGCGGGACGACCAGCCCGGAGTGGAACGCGGTGCCGATGCCGTGCCCGGTGAACTCGCGGACCACGCCGTAGCCGAACCGGGCCGCGTAGGACTCGATGACCCGCCCGATGACGTTGACCGCGCGGCCGGGTTTCACCGCGCGGATGCCGCGGTGCATGGCCTCCCGGGTGCGTTCCAACAACAGCGCGGAGGCCTCGTCGATCTCCCCGACCGGGTAGGTGGCGTCGGTGTCGCCGTGCACGCCGTTCAGGAAAGCGGTGATGTCCACGTTGACGATGTCGCCGTCGCGCAGTTCCCGGGAGTCCGGGATGCCATGGCAGATGACCTCGTTGACCGAAGTGCACAGCGATTTCGGGAAGTGGCGGTAGCCCAGGGTGGACGGGTAGGCGCCGTGGTCGCAGAGGTACTCGTGGCCGATGCGGTCCAGTTCGTCGGTGGTGACGCCGGGTGCGATGTGGGTGGAGACCTCGACCAGCGCGCGGGCGGCCAGCCGGCCCGCGGCGCGCATGAGCTCGATGGTCTCCGCGTCCTTGACCTCCGGGCCCTGGTAGGGGCTCGGGGCCTCGCGCCCGACGTACTCAGGACGCGGGATGGCGGCCGGCACGGTCCGCAGCGGAGACACGGTTCCGGCGAGCAATTGCATGGCCGGCAGTCTAAGCGCTGATGCCTACCGCGACCGATGACACCGGGGTGGACGTCGTGCTGCCCGAGGTGGTGACGCGCATCGTGTCGTTGGTGCCGTCGCTGACCGAGGCGATCGGTCGCACAGCACCGCAACTGCTGGTCGGGGTCACCGACTGGTGCACTCACCCGCCCGACCTGAGTTGTGCCCGGGTAGGTGGCACGAAGAACCCGGATATCGCGGCGGTGCTGGACCTGCACCCGGACCTGGTGTTGGCCGCGGTGGAGGAGAATCGGGCACCCGATCTGGAGGTGTTGCGCGGTGCCGGGTTGGCGGTGGGGGTGACCGACATCCGGGACGTGGACTCGGCGCTGCGTTCGCTGACCCGACTGCTGGCCGGGTGCGGGCTGGGGGAGCCGGATTGGCTGGCCGCGGCGAAGGCGTCGTGGGCGGGGCCGGCGCCGCTGACCCGGCGGCGCGTGGCGGTGCCGATCTGGCGCAAGCCGTGGATGGTGGCCGGGGCGGACACCTTCACCACAGACGTGCTGGCCCGGCTCGGTCTGGACAACGTCTTCGACGACCCGCCCGCCGACCTCGCCGACCGCTACCCGAAGGTGACGGTCGATCAGATTCGACAGCGCGGGGCGGAGTTGGTGATCCTGCCCGACGAGCCGTACGTGTTCAGCGCGGCGGACGGGCCGGAGGCGTTCGGGGACCTCGACGTCGCCTTGGTGTCCGGTCGTTTGTTGACCTGGTACGGACCGTCCATGGCCACCGCGCGCGACGAACTCAGCGCGGCGGTGGCGCTGGCCCGTCCCGGTGGGGAATGGACGCCGGCCCCGAACTGACGAGAGCCCGACCCAGCGTGCGCCGGGTCGGGCTCTCGTTGCTGTCTCCTGCGGTCAGATCCTGTCGTCCTGGTTCGGGATCCGACGGCCCTTGCCGGCCGGGTGGGCGGCGCGTGAGCGCTGCTCGGCCTCGCTGCGCGGCGCAGGCACTGCGTCGACCGGGGCGGGCACGAAGTGGAACACCCACGCGGTGTCCAGCAGGTGCTCGGTCAGCAGGTTGTAGTCGGTGTACTGCGCCACGATCTCCGCCAGCGCCACCTCGAGGACGTCGTCCTCGGCCGAGTCGACGACCAGCTCGAAACCGTCCTGCACCGGGTACACGAACCACTGCTTCATGCTGACTGCCCGCCCTTTGGCTTCCCTGACCCGGAGTTCCCCGGGTTCTTGGGGCCTTCGACTCCCGCGGGGTGCGGACGGTTGCACAATTCGGACGAATTGGATCTATCGGTCAGTTCAGGGTCCTCCGTTCGGAGGACCCCGCAGGTGGCTCAGTGGTACGCGTGCTCGTGCGACGGGAACGTGCCGCCGATGACGTCCGCGGCGTAGGCCTTCGCGGCCTCGGTGAGCACGCCGCGCAGGTCGGCGTACCGCTTCACGAACCGGGGCACCTGGCCGTCCCGCAACCCGGCCATGTCCTGCCAGACCAGCACCTGGGCGTCGCAGTCCGGCCCGGCACCGATGCCGATCGTCGGGATGTGCAGTTCGGCGGTGATCTGCTTTGACACCTCTGCCGGAACCATCTCCAGGACCACCGCGAACGCGCCGGCGTCCTGGACCGCGTGCGCGTCGGCGAGCACCTGCTCGGCCGCGGCACCTCGCCCCTGCACCCGGTAGCCGCCCAGGCCGTGCTCGCTCTGCGGGGTGAATCCAACGTGGGCCATCACCGGGACGCCCGCGTCCACGATCGCCTTGATCTGCGCGGCAACCCGGACCCCGCCCTCGAGCTTGATCGCGTGCGCGCCGCCCTCCTTCATGAACCGGATCGCGGTTTCCAGGGCCTTCTCCGGGGAGACCTGGTAACTGCCGAACGGCAGGTCGCCGACGACCAGGGCGCGCTTGCTGGCGGTGACCACCGAGCGCACCAGGGGCAGTAGTTCATCCACGGTGACCGGGACAGTCGTCTCGTAGCCGTAGACGTTGTTGGCCGCGCTGTCCCCGACCAGCAGCACCGGAATGCCCGCGGCGTCGAAGATCTCCGCGGTGTACATGTCGTAGGCGGTGAGCATGGGCCAACGCTCGCCGCGGTCCTTCATCGCCTGCAGCGCCGGAATGCGCACCCGCTTGGCCGGCGGCAGGTTGCCGTAGACCGGTGTCGTCTCTTCCGCGCTCGGGTTGGTGGAGGTCATGGCTGACTCCCTCAAAGGTGGTCTCGAGGCCTCCCGCTGAGGTCCCCGGACGC
>DASQPJ010000256.1:0-2396 GCA_035644015.1 Sporichthyaceae bacterium | reverse complement strand
CTTCTACGGCGGCATGGTCCGAAGCAAGAGCGTGCTGAACATGCTGATGATGAACTTCATCTGCTTGGCAGTGATCGGCATACTCTGGACGCTGTACGGATACAGCTGGTCGTTCGGCAACGACGCCTTCGGTGGCTTCGTCGGCGGCAACGAGTTTGCGGGTCTGGGCAAGACCATCGGGCACTTCGTCGGGGTGGCCGTGACCGGCCCGCCGGCGATCCCCTGGCCGGGGCCGGACGCGCTGCCCGCGACGGCTTTCGTCATGTTCCAACTGATGTTCGCGGTCATCACCCCGGCGCTGATCTCCGGTGCGATCGCGGACCGGGTCAAGTTCTGGGCATGGACGCTGTTCGTCGTGGTGTGGGGCTCCCTGGTGTACTTCCCGGTCGCGCACTGGGTGTTCTCCTTCGACGGGTTCACCGGCGCGGACTCGCACGGTGGTTGGATCGCCAACACGCTCAAGGCCGAGGACTTCGCCGGTGGTACCGCGGTGCACATCAACGCCGGTGCCGCCGGGCTCGCACTGGCCATCGTGCTGGGCCGGCGCAAGGGCTGGCCGCGTGAGCCGATGCGCCCGCACAACCTGCCCTTCGTGCTGCTCGGCGCCAGCCTGCTGTGGTTCGGCTGGTACGGCTTCAACGCCGGTTCCGCGCTGTCCGCCAGCGACCTGGCCGGTGTGGCCTTCACCAACACCACGGTGGCTACCTGTGCCGCGGTGCTCGGCTGGCTGCTCGTGGAGCAGATCCGGGACGGTAAACCGACCACCCTGGGCGCCGCTTCCGGCGCGGTCGCCGGCCTGGTGGCGATCACTCCGGCCTGTGGCTTCGTGAACCCGCTGGGCGGCATCGTGATCGGCCTGGTGGCCGGTGCGGTCTGTGCCCTGGCGGTCGGCATCAAGTACAAGTTCGGCTTCGACGACTCGCTCGACGTGGTCGGCGTGCACCTGGTCGGCGGCATCATCGGCACCCTGCTGATCGGCTTCTTCGGCACCAAGAGCGTGAACGCGGCGGCGCTGGGCGATGACGGGCTGTTCTACGGCGGCGGCTTCACCCAACTCGGTCGCCAGGCCGTGGCCGCCGGCGCGGTGATGCTGTACTCGTTCGTGATGGCGTTCATCATCGGCACGGTCATCAAGAAGACGATCGGCTTCCGGGTGGAGGAAGAGTCCGAGGTCACCGGCATCGACGAGGCCGAGCACGCGGAGACCGGTTACGACTTCTCCACGCTCGGTGGCCGGGCCGCCGGTGGGCTGGGCCAGCACACGATCAGCGGCGGCGGGGACGACAAGGTGAGCACCAACTCGGCCGCGACCGTCACGAAGGAAGGCTGAACGGACATGAAGCTGGTCACGGCGATCATCAAGCCGTTCGTGCTGGAGGACGTCAAGGGCGCTCTGGAGCAGATCGGGGTGCTCGGCATGACGGTCAGCGAGGTGCAGGGTTACGGGCGGCAGAAGGGCCACACCGAGGTGTACCGGGGTGCGGAGTACTCGGTGGACTTCGTGCCCAAGGTGAAGATCGAGGTCGTCACCGACGACGCGATGGCGGACAAGGTGGTAGACGCCGTGGTGGAGTCCGCCCGCACCGGCAAGATCGGCGACGGCAAGGTCTGGGTCAGCCCGGTTGACACCGTGGTGCGGGTGCGCACCGGGGAACGCGGCTCGGACGCAATCTAGAGGTGATGGGGTGATCGCGGTGTGCCATGGGGTGACCGCGATCCACCCATTGCCGGTTAAGAGCCAACACAGCGCCGCCCTGGTGATAGTTATGACGCCAGGGCCGGCGCTGTTTCATGACTTGGCTGCTGCGGTGATTACCAGGGCGCCGCTGGCCGGGTCGTGAGATCGGGGGCGGCCTCTCGGACAGCCGAGGGGTCGGAACAGGAAGGCGTGATCCGATGAAGTTGGTCACGGCGATCATCAAGCCGTTCGTGCTGGAGGACGTGAAGGGCGCCCTGGAACACCTGGGGGCGCTGGGCATGACGGTCAGCGAAGCGTCCGGCTACGGCCGGCAGAGGGGGCACACCGAGATCTACCGGGGGGCCGAGTACAACGTCGACTTCGTGCCGAAGGTCCGGATCGAGGTCGCGGTGGACGACGAGATCGCGGACAAGGTCGTGGACGCGGTGGTTTCGGCCGCGCGGACCGGCAAGATCGGCGACGGCAAGGTCTGGGTGACCAGCCTGCAGACGGTGGTCCGGGTGCGCACCGGGGAACGCGGCAGTGACGCGCTCTGAAGGTTTCCACCTCCGGCGGTTGAGCGGGTTGAGGACACGCCGATGAGCACGACGGCGGGGATCGCCGACGATCTCGTTCGGGCGCGGGCGGTGCTGCTGCACCCGGGCCCTGGGCAGCGCAGGCTGGCGCCGGAGGCACTGCGCGGTGCACTTGTCGACCT
>DASQPJ010000255.1:0-5679 GCA_035644015.1 Sporichthyaceae bacterium | reverse complement strand
TCGACGGGAACCGGCTGTCGATGGCCGAGGACAGCTTGCGCAGCTCTGGCAGCTGGGCCTCTTCGGCATGCCGCGCGGCGATCTGGGTGCGCAGCGAGTTGTTCGAGGCGGTGACCGCGGCGGCCTGCGCGTTGACCGCGTCCACGTTGTGCGCCCGCGGGCGCAGCACCGCGAACCAGGCCATGGCCAGGGCCAGGGCCAGAACCAGCACACCGACCGCGAGGTTCTTCCCGGTGCGGGTCAGTGGCGGCAGACCACGGCGCAGGTTGGGGCGGGTGCTCCCGCGAAAGTTCGCGGCCCAGTCCAGCGTCGACATCTAGTTCCCCTGCCCGGTGTGGTTGGCCTGGTTGGCGGCCGCGGCGTTCGCGGCAGCGACCGCCGCGGCGGCGGCGTCCTGCAACTGCTTGGCCGCGGCGGCCTCGGCGGCTTGCTGTGCGGCGGTATCCGCGGCGGCCTGCGCCTTGGCGGCAGCCTCCGCGGCGGCCTTGGCCGCGGCCTGCTGGGCCGCGGTCTGCTTGGCCAACCGCGAACCGGCGGTGTTACCCGAGGCGACCATCTTCTCCGCGGCGGCGAGCACCTTCGGGTCGGACAGCCAGCTCAGGTCGGTGTAGCGACCACTGACCGCCGCGCCGGTGAGCCCGACGCTGCCGGAGAACTGGACCATCTCGGTGCCGTCGGCGCCGGTGATCGTGGTGGTGGTGACGAACGGGTCGGCGTAGTAGGTGCCGGCCTTCAGGTTGTTCACGAACTGACCGACCACGTCCCGGCTGGGCGCGGTGCCGGACAGCGTGACGCAGCCGATGATCGCCGCCGGGTGGAACGGGTCGGGCCGGGCACAGGTGACTGCGCTGCTGGCGGCGGACGACGCGGCCGGGTTGACCGGGGTGGTCGGCGTACTCGCCGCGGCGCCGGTGCCGGACTTCGCGACGTCCTGGCCGTTGGCGTCCAGGCCGGCCCGGACCAGCGGGGAGACCGGCGGGGACACCGAGGTGACCACCGACGGGGTCAACGTCACCGACATGCTGTTGATCTGAAGTCCTTGCGGGGTACGGGTATTGAGGTCGGAGAGGGCCTTGGAGAACAGCACCTCGGCGGCCATCGCGCTGGACGCGGCCTGCTTGCGGGCGTCGAGTTGGGCGAAGAATCTCGCCACGGGTTCCAGCGCGGCCAACTGCGCCTGCAGCGGGGCGGTCTGCGCCTGCTCGGTGGCCAGCCGGTGTTGCGCGGAGTGCAGCCGGGCGCCCTCCGCGAGCCACCCGCCGCCGACCACGACCGCACCGACCAGGCCGGCCGCGATCAGCCGCCGGCGCACCTTCTGCACGGCCAGGGATTCCAGGGTGACCGGGGAGAGCAGGTTCACCGAGGCCAGCCGCGGGCCGGGCGTGCTGACCCGAGCGACTGCACTCGGCTTGGTGAGTTCTACGTTCGTGCTCATCGTGACGCCACCCCCAATGCCAGGCCGGAAAGCAACGCGACTGACCCGGCACCGTTCAGATCCGAGGACTTGACCCCGGTCAACTTCACCGTGTCCGGGGGGGTCAGCCCGACGACCGGGGTGTGCATGGCCTCACCGATGCGCTCGCCGAGACCGGCGAGCAGCGAACCGCCGCCGGTGAGCACGATGCGGGAGAGCTTGGTGACACCGGTGCCGGCGCCGAGGAAGAAGTTCAACGTGGTGCGCACCTCGGCGACCACCGCAGCGACCCGCTCCTCCATGGCCCGCTGTGCGGGGTGATCGATGCCGAGGTCGCCGGCGGCGCGCGGACGCGGCAGGCCATAGGAGGCCTTGGCCTCCTCAGCCTCGTCGAACGTCCAGCCGAACTTCTGCTGCAGCTCGCCGGTGATCAGCCGCCCACCGAGTGAACCGACGGTGCGCACGAAGCGCGGCCGGCCGCCGGTGTGCGCGACCACGGTGAGCGTGTCCGCGCCGATGTCCACGATCGCCTCGGCGGTGTCCGCGTCGGCGGGCTGCGTGGCCGGCGCGGCAGCCCGGATCAACGCGAACGGCGCCAGTTCGGCCTGTACCGGGGAGAGCCCGGCCATGTCCAGGGCGCTGACGAAGGTCTCCACCATGTCCCGGGTGGCCGCGACCAGCAGGATGCGCAGCGTGCGGTCCAGGCCCAGTTCGGGCACCGCGGCGATGTCCTCGAGCACGTGATAGTCGAGGTTCGCATCGTCCAGCGCCATGGGGATCTGGTCGGCCACAGAGTAGGAAAGCGCCTTGCGGAAGTCGGCCGGTTCCATCCAGTCCAGGTCCAACTGACGCACCAACACCCGGTCGTTGGCGACGGAGAACACGACCTGCTTGGTCTGGAACTTCCCCGCGGACCACAACTGCTTCAACGCCTTGCCGACGGCCGCGGGGTCCACGATGAGCCCGGCGGTGACTGCCCCGGTGGGCAGCGGCGCGGTGGCATAGCGGTCCAGCCGCGGGCGGCGGCCGCTGACCGAGAACTGTCCGGCGCGCACGCCGGAACTGCCGATGTCCAGGGCAACGATGTTGCGATCGAACGGGCGGTTCACCGATCACCTGCACATTCACCGACCCACGCACCATGCGTGTTGACGCTGATATCGGATGCCCTCCGGCCAACCTTGACCCCCGACCCCATCCCCATCTTCGTCCGGCGATTCGGGGTATCCCGGGCCACTGATGGCCCGAAACGCCGGACGAAGTTGGGTTGTCCTGCCCTAAAGCCGCGGGGAGTCGCAACCGACAAGCAGGTATGACGTTCGCGCTCGCGCCGTACCTGCGTGCCGTGGTGGCCAATGGCGCCTCGGATCTGCATCTCAAACCGGGCAGCCCACCACGACTGCGGATCTCCGGGACATTGGTCCCGGTGCGCGAGGAGGACCTGTCCCCCGCCGAGGTCGCCGAACTGGTGTTGCCCACCATCCCGTTCGAGCTGGCCGACCGGTTCACCGAGCACAACGAGGTGGACTTCGCCCTGGCCGTGCCGAACGCCGGCCGGTTCCGGGTGAACGTCTACCGCACCCGCGGCGAAGTGGCCGCGGTGCTGCGGCACATCAGCGAGTCCCCGTTGACCCTCGACGAGCTCGGCATGCCCGAGGTGCTGACCAAGTTGGCGTTGGAGTCGCGCGGGCTGGTGCTGGTGACCGGCCCGACCGGGTCGGGCAAGACCACCACGCTGGCCGCGATGGTCGACGTCATCAACAACAACCGCGCGGTGCACATCCTCACCATCGAGGACCCGATCGAGGTGATGCACACCGACAAGCTGGCCGCCATTTCCCAGCGCGAGATCGGCGCCGACACCCGCAACTTCCACACCGCGCTGCGCGCCGCGATGCGCCAGGACCCGGACGTGGTGCTGATCGGGGAGATGCGCGACACCGAGACCGTGCGCGCGGCGCTGGCCGCCGCGGAGACCGGTCATTTCGTGATGGCCACCCTGCACACCACCGATGCCCGGGAGACCGTCAACCGCATCGTGGACTTCTTCGCCGAGAACGAGCAGCGCCAGGTCCGGCTGTCGTTGGCCGCCGCGCTGAAGGGCATCGTCTGCCAACGGCTGGTGCCCCGCGCGGACGGCACCGGGCGCACCGCGGTGATGGAGATCGCGGTGGCCGACGCGCGCATCGCCGAGGCGGTGGCCGATCCGGACAAGACCGAGACGATCCCGGATCTGGTGGCCTCGGGTTCGTACTCGGGCATGCATACGTTCGACCAGGATTTGTGTCGGTTGGTGATGGAGGGCGTGGTGGACCTGGAGGACGCCAAGTTGGTGGCCACACGTCCGCACGACCTGTCGGTGATGTTGCGACGGGCCGGTATGGCCGCGTCGCGGGCGGAGGTCGTGACACGATGAGCGCCATTCCCCACGCACGAGGCGCAGGAGCACTGATGGGCGACGAGGCGGCACCGCGGGTCCTGGCCTCCATGGACCTGGCCACGCTGCGCGCCTACCGCAAGGACCTGCAGTCCGAGGAGGACCGGGTCTCCTACTGGCGCCGGTTGGTGCACGCCCGCCTCGACCTGTTGGCAGCCGGCTCCGGCACCGCCGGTTCTCTGACGTTGACTCAGTTGATCAAGGTGCTGGGCGATACCGGCACCGGTGCCTCACGCAGGGCACTGTCCTCGATCCGCCCCGCCGAGCCGCTGCCGGACCTGCCGGAGTCGGAGTGGATGTGGGTCACCGAGATCGACCCGCACGACGCGGATGCGGTGGCCGAGGCGACGTCCCGGCTGAATGCGGCCGAGGAGAAGCTGACCGCCTACCGCAAGGCGTTGTTCGAGCGGATCGACGAGGCCACGGCCGAACTCATCGCGCGGTACAAGGAGGATCCGGCCGCCGCGCTCTCGGCGCTGCCGCCGGTCAAGTGAGCTCGGACAGCCTTGCCCTGCGGGCCCTGCTGGACGCCGATCTGATCAACCCCGACGCGCTCGCGCACGCGATGGCGGTCGGCGCCTCGGACGGGCGCGGCGCACTGGACGTGCTGATGGACCAGGGCCGGCTGCACGAGTCGGAGCTGTTGCAGGTGCAGGCCGCCAAGCTGGGCCTGGCCTGCGTGGACGTCGGCACGGTGACCATCGACCCCACCGCGACCACCCGGTTGCCCGGCGACCAGGCGCGCCGCTACGGCGTGCTGCCGTTGGGTTTCGCCGACGGGGACCTGGTGGTCGCGGTCGGGTTGGCGCAGGCCGGCAACATCGAGCTGAAGGACGACCTGTCCCGGATCACCCGGTGTCGTATCCGGTTCGCGGTCGCGCCCCAGGAGCAGATCGCCGCCCGGATCAACCAGATCTTCCGGGCCGAGAGCGAGCTGTCGGATCTGACCACCTCGATGTCCACCCAGGACGTCGAGGAGCCGACGGATCTCGCCGGGTTCACCGCGGTGGCCTCTGAGGCGCCGATTGTGCGGTTCGTGAACCTGCTGATCTCGCAGGCGATCACCGACCGGGCCTCGGACATTCACATCGAGCCGACCGAGCACGACCTGCGGGTGCGCTACCGGATCGACGGGGTGTTGCACGAGGCGCATCGCTCGCCGAAGTCGTTGCAGTCCGGGGTGATTTCCCGGCTGAAGATCATGGCCGACATCAACATCGCCGAGCGGCGGGTGCCGCAGGACGGTCGGTTGTCGGTCACCCACCAGGGCCGCAAGATCGACCTACGATTGGCCACGTTGCCCACGGTGTGGGGCGAGAAGATCGTTGCCCGCATCCTGGATAACACCACCGCCGCGATGAGCCTGAACGAGTTGGGCTTCTCCGAGGAGAACTTCGCGCGCTACCAGACGGCGTACTCCAAGCCCTACGGGATGATCCTGGTCACCGGGCCCACCGGGTCGGGCAAGTCGACGACGCTGTACTCGACGTTGAACATCCTCAACCGGTCCGAGGTCAACATCATCACCGTCGAGGACCCGGTGGAGTACCGGCTGGCCGGGGTGAACCAGGTGCAGACCAACCCCAAGGCCGGGTTGACCTTCGCCAAGGCGCTGCGCTCGATCCTGCGCGCCGACCCCGACGTGATTCTGATCGGTGAGATCCGCGACCACGAGACCGCGCAGATCGCGGTCGAGTCCGCGCTGACCGGCCACCTGGTGCTGACCACCCTGCACACGAATGACGCCCCGTCAGCAATCGGCCGGTTGATCGAGATCGGGATCGAGCCGTTCCTGGTCGGATCGGCGTTGGACACGATCCTGGCCCAG